>VAYM01000123.1 GCA_005884945.1 Actinomycetota bacterium
AAGAGGTCGCGCACGTGCAGGATGCCGAGGACGTCGTCGAGCGTTCCGCGGTACACCGGATAGCGGGTGTAGGGCGCGTCCATCACGGCCTCGAGCGCCTGCTCCGGGGGTAGGTCGATGGAGAGCGCGACGACTTCGGGCCGCGGCACCATAACGTCGGCCGCCTCCTTGTCGGCGAAGTCGAAGACCTTGTAGAGCATCTCCTGCTCCTGCTGCTCGATCTCGCCACCCCGCGTCGACTGCGAGACGACCATCCTCAGCTCGGCCTCCGAGAGCACCTCGCACGGACGGGTGCGGACACAGCAAGCGCCGTTCCCTCCGAATGGCCGAGCGCGACGCCCTTCGGCACGAGCTCGCCGATCACGACGTGCAGGAACGTGAGCAGCAGGTACGCAAGCGCGACGGCAAGCGCAGTCGCAAGCCACGGATCGAGCGCGTTCGTGAGCGCGTGCTCGCCGAGCGCACCGATCCCCAGTGACGTGAGCGTGACCCCGAGCTGCATCGCGGCGATGAAGCGCGGCGGATCGCCCGTGATCCGCAGGACGTCCCGCGCGCGACGGTTCCCCTGGTGATGGAGCTCGATGATGCGCGTGCGCCGCGCCGTGACGAGGCCGTATTCGGCCGCGACGAAGAAGGCGTTCAGCAGGATGAGAACGCCGACGGCGATGAGCTCGAAGAGGAGCGTCACGCCCCGACCCCAGGGGCGTTGGTACTAGGAGGAATCTCGTCGTCCAACTACGGACCAGTATAGGTAACGGTCCCGTCGGCCTCGGCGCGCCGCGCGTCGCCGCGCCGAACGAGGTGCTCGAGGTGCGACAGCGTCTCCGCGACGGCGAACCTGCGCTGTGTCGGTCCGAGCGCCGCGCCGAACACCGCTAGGGAGACGCCATACCCGGTCTGCGGTTCGTCTGTGAGCGCCCCCCTGGTCTCGTCAAGGCGCACTCGATGGTGGTCGATCAGCTCGCGAGCGCGTGCCGACGGGTCGGCGATCGGCTCGCCGTGACCGGGATACACGATGCGCAGGTCGAGGTCGATCGTCCGCTGGAGCGACGCGAGGTAGTCGCCGAGCGGGTCCGGTCTGCTCTCGGGATAGAGGCCGACGGCCGGCGAGATCTTCGCGAGCAGGTGGTCGCCCGCGACCAGCACGCCGTGGCGCACGAACCCGAGGTGCCCGTCGGCATGACCGGGCAGTTCGAGGACGTCCCAACCGCCGAGCTCGCTCCCTTCGTAGAGGAGCTCCGGATCGCGCGAGAAGCGGATGAACGGCGCGACCGCGTGTCCCTGCTCGATCAGCTCGTCGGTCGACTCGGGCGGGACGCCATGGGAGCGGAACCACGCGGCCATCCGCTCGGGCCAGTCGCGCGACCCCCACACGCGGTCGCACTGCGCATAGTCGACCGCGCCCTGGAACACGGGCGCACCGGTCACCGCCGACGCGACGGACGCTCCGCCGACGTGGTCCGGGTGGAAGTGCGAGATCGCGATCCGGTCGACGTGCAGGTCGTGCCAGGGCGCGTCCCCGAGCCCGAGGCCCGTGTCGAAGAGCGTGCCGTCGGCGACGTAGCAGTGGACGTGCCTCGGCCCAGTCGGAAGCGGCAGCGTCACGCGCGAAATACCGTCCTTCAGCGATACGAACGCTTGTTCTATGATCCCTGCGGCGGCCATGCGAATCGAGTATCGCGAAGAGCCCTGCAGGAGCGCGCTCAACCCCGTCAAGGGGATGGGGTTCAAGTGGTCGCTCAACCCGTACATGGGCTGCGTCCACCGCTGCACGTTCTGCTACGTGCGGCATTTCGAGCGGCGATCCGACCGGCCCTCCGACGACCGCTACGGCACGTCGATCCGTGTCAAGACGAACGTCGCCGAGGTGCTGCGGCGCGAGCTCGCGCGGCCGTCGTGGGAGCACGAGCACGTGGCGGCCGGCGCGGCGACGGATCCGTATCAGCCGGCCGAGGGCCGGTACAGGCTGACGCGCGCGTGCCTCGAGGCGTTCCGCGACGCGTCGAACCCGTTCTCGATCATCACGCGCGGGCCGATGATCGTGCGTGACCTCGACGTGCTCGTGGAGGCCTCGCAGCGCGCGTCGGTCTCCGTGACGTTCTCGGTGCCGACGCTCGACGACGAGGTCTGGCGGAAGACGGAGCCGTCGACCGCGCATCCGCGTCAGCGCTTGCGCGCGTTGAAGCAGCTCGTCGACGCCGGCGTGAAGGCCGGCGTCGGCATGGCGCCGATCCTGCCGGGGATCTCCGACAAGCCCGAGCAGCTGCGCGAGGTCGTCCGCGCCGCGCGCGAGGCCGGAGCGACCGGCGTCTGGGCCAACCTGCTCTTCCTCCGGCCGGGAACGCGCGAGCACTTCCTCGAGCACCTCGCCGAGGATTGGCCCGAGCAGCTGCCGTACTACGAGCGCCTCTACGCGGGCCGTGCGTACGTCGGCGCCTCCGACTCGAAGCCGGTTCGGGAGGAGGTGCGGCGGCTGGCGCGCGAGCTGGACGTCCGCGACCGGCGCTCGCTGAAGCTCGTCCCGCCGCCCGAATCCGAGCAGCTCAGCCTGGCTCTCTAGGCCGGTTGACGGCGGCATCCCACTTCCGAACTAGAATCGGCGCAGCTTGGAGAGCGGGAACTCCCATCCGTCCGAGATCACCTGCCTGATCGTCGACGACCACGAGGTCGTCCGCGAAGGGCTGCGCCTCTCGCTGTCGCGCGCGCCGCACATCCGCGTGATCGGCGAGGCGGCCGACGGGGCGAGCGCCGTCGCGCTGGCGGAGCGGCGGAAACCGGACGTGGTGATCATGGACGTCCGCATGCCCGGCATGGACGGGCTCGAGGCGACGAAGCAGTTGACGGAGAAGGTGCCGGAGACCGCCGTGCTCATCTTCACGGCGTACAGCGAGCGGTCGCTGCTGGGCCGCGGGCTCGAGTCCGGCGCGAAGGGCTACATCCTGAAAGAGGCACCGCACCAGACGCTGCTGCGCGCGATCGAGAAGGTGGCGGCCGGCGAGGGCTACGTCGATCCCGCGCTGATGCCCGCGTTCCTGACCGGCAAGGACAAGGACGAGATGCTCACCGGCCGCGAGCGCGAGATCCTGCAGCTGCTCGCCGACGGGATGTCGAACCAGGACGTGGCCGCGAAGCTCTACATCAGCCAGGAAACCGTGAAGAGCCACGTGCGCCACATCCTCGCCAAGCTCGAGGCGGACACGCGGACGCAAGCCGTCGCGATTGCGCTTCGCGAAGCGATCATCGACTGAGGCGCCGCTCGCGGCGCCGAGGTCAGGACGGGCGGGCTTCGCCCGGCCGTCCGTCTGAAATGACCGCTCGACACGAACGAATGCGCTTCGACAGCGCCTCGAGGCTCGGAGCGCTCGCCCTTGTGTTCGGCGCGGCCGCGGTCGTCGCCGTGGTCGGTCTGGCGACAAAAAACGCTCTTCTGACGTGGGTAGGCCTCGCATGCGCCGTCGGGATCGCGGCGTTGTTTGCGACCTACCTGATCGTCACGGAGCGGCGACGGCACGAAGCGGCCGAAGAAGAGCTGACGAGCGAGGCCCAGTTCCTCGAGTCGCTCGTCGACTCGATGGCGTCGATCGCCGCCGCGGACGACGTGCTCGGCGAGACGTGCGTCCAGGCTGAGCGGCTCTTCGAGGCGAAGGCGCGCATGCTGCGCCCCGGCGAGCGTCCGCGACGTGCGCCGGCGGAGAACGCGATCGTCATCCCGCTGAAAGCGCGCGAGGAAGAGATCGGGGCCCTCCGGCTGACGCGTGGTCGTGCTTTCGACCGTGACGACGTCGTGCGCGCGACGGTGCTGGCCGACTTCGCTGCACGCGAATACGAGAACGCACGGCTGCTCGCCGAGGCGCAGGTGCGCGAAGTCGAGCGCTCACGCTTGACCGACCAGCTCATCACCGCCGAGCAGGACGAGCGGCGCCGGCTCGCGAACGAACTCCACGACAGCGCGGTCCAGTCGTTGTCCGGCATCGCGTTGTTGCTCGACGCGGGGTTGAACTCGATCGCGCAAGGTCGCGACGAGGAGGCACGCGAGATCATCGGACGGGCGCTCGTACGACACCGCGCGACGATCGGAGAGCTGCGAGACCTCTCGTTCCACCTCGAGCCGGTCGTCCTCCGGGACCAGGGCTTTGCGCCCGCAGTTCGCGCGCTCACCGATCAGATCGCGATCGAGCACGGCGTCCGCATCGAGCTCGACGCCGACGCGGGCGAGCAGCTCGCCGAGAAGACCCAGGCCGCTCTCTACCAGATCATCCGCGAGGCGTTGAACCAGGCGATCCGACGCGGGCCGCCGGAGACGCTGTCCGTCGTCGTCCGCCGAACCGACGAGGGCGGGATCGAGACCTGCATCTCCGACAACGCGCCCGGCGAACGTCGCCGCCGCAGCCTCGACGAGCTCGTCGAGCGCGCGCGGACCCTGAACGGCGACCTCACGTTCGAGCCCGGCGAGAACGGTGGGACGACCGTGAGGGTCGTCCTCCCCCCGTACGCTGCGGCTGGCTAGAGTTCCGCGCCGTGGCGGACGGGTCGTACCTGCTCTTCATCTGGAAGCCGAGCGGCTACGAGCTGCGCGAAGAGACGGGTGAGCCGCCCGCCGTCGGCTCCGAGGTGGACGCGGACGATCGGAAGCTCCGCGTGACGAAGATCGCGCCGTCCCCATTGCCAAACGATCCGCGGCCCTGCGTGTACCTGCAGGCCGCCTAGAGCGCAGCCGACTCAGCTGCCGTCAATCCGAGGACGAGCGCGGCGGCCAGGCCGCTGGCATAGCCACCGGTCGAGATGCCGCCGACGTCTGCGCCGGCTGCGAACAGGCCGTCGAGCGGGGAGCCGTCGGCTCTGAGGACACGCGCGCGCTCGTCGACACGAAGGCCGCCGATCGTGTGGGTGATCCCGGGTGCGACCCGGACTGCGATGCGCGCACCAGGCGGAGCCGTGAACGGAAGGTCGCCCGGATCGATCGCGGTCTGTGCCGTGGCGACCATGTCTGCGACGGTGCGGTCGCGGACGCGCTGCTCCAGCGCGTCGTCGTCGAGGACGTACCAGGCACGCGCGCCGGGTTGTCGGGCAGTCGCCTGGACGAGGTCGTTCTCGGACCACGAGACCTCGCCCTTGAAGAACTCCTCCCCGCGCTCGTTGAACACGCGCGCGAAGCGGCCGTAAAGCTGTGCCTTCGGGACGAAGTCCGCTTCGACGAAGTCCGCGTCGGGCATGTTCCGTCCGTAGAACTCGTCCATTCCGTCGGACAGGGCGGCGCCTCGTTCGAGACCGAGGCGGAGCCCGTCGCCTGTGCTCCATGGATTGGCACGAAGTCGTAGCGGCGCTGACGGACTGATGTAACGCGTCACGAGATCGGCACTGCCCTGGAACCCTCCGGTCGCAACGACGAGCGGGTCGGTCTGACCTGACCAGCTAGTCAGGTCTGACTGGCTAGTCAGGTCTGACCAAGTGTGTCCAACTTCAATCTGGCCGGCCGCGCGCGCAAGCGTGGTCGTAAGCCCGACCGGATCGAAGCGCTTCCCAACCGTCAGCGGATTTCCGGTCTTCTCCCACGAGGCGCTGCAACGGCTCGTCGCCGGCAGGACAATCCGCGCGAAAGTCCTCCCACTGCCGGTGGCGCCACACGACGCAGCTCGAGAGCAGCATCGACCCTCCCGGACGCTTCCCCTTCTCGTAGACGGCCGGCGACTCGCCGAGCTCGCGCAGGCGCGCGGCCGCAACGAGCCCTGCCATCCCGGCGCCGAGGACGGTTACTGCAATGAGAACGTAGGCTTGTGCTCGACGAACTCGACGCGCACGCGGTCCGGCCCCCACACGAACACCGCGAGCGTGTTGGCCGCGTCGACGACGCTCTCGACGATCCCCATATCCTCGGCCTCGGCGGTGTGCTCGTCGGCGGAATCGACGAGTACGGCCACGTGGTTGAGCAGCGGCTTCTCGGGCTCGCCCGGATCGCCTTCGTGGAACTCGAGGTGCGCTCCGCCGACCTCGACGCGCGGATTCCCCTCGGGGCTCGGCTCCGCGTAGTCAAACCCGAGCTTGGTGTAGTCGTCGGCGGTCCGCTTCGGATCGCGCGTGAACAGAGCGACGTGATCGAGGTCGTAGTCCACGTCCGTGGGAGCCTCGACGAGTCGGATCCGGATCCCCTCGCCGAGCTCGACCTCGTCGCCGCTGCCGTCCGGCAGCGACGCGCGGGCTTGTTCGAGGTCGGAGACGCGCAGCGCGACGTGCTTGATCGCACCACGCTCGCGTGGGCCTTCCGCCGCGAACAGCGTCAGCTTCCCTCGCCGGGCGTTCGATCCGATGAGCGTGAAGTTCTCCTGCGCGTCGATGACGTGCATCCCGAGATGCTCGGTCGCAAACTCGACGAGCGGGTGTCTGTCCGCCACCCAGAAGGCGACGTGGTCGAGCGTATTCGGCCGCACGACCGCGAGCCTAGCGGTCGCGGTGAGGTCTACGTCGGCTTACTTCCGGCTGTCGACGGCCCGCTGGAGCTGGGCCTTCGTCATCCGCGAGCGCCCCGGAATGTTCCGACGCTTCGCCTCGTTGTAGAGCTGCTCCTTCGTCCGGCCCTTCGGCCGCTTCGTGCCGGACCGAAGACCACCGCGGCGACCGGACGAGATGTCGCGCGTTGACGTCCGCGACGCACGCCCCTTGGTCTCGCCGGCGCGGGCACGCTCCTTGTTGACCGTACGCGCGGCGATCTCCTTCGCGCGTTTCGTCGACCGCCCCTGTTTCTTCTCCGACTCCTTGACGTGCTCGTACTGGCGCTCACGCTTCGCGCTCCATGTTGACTGAGGCATTCGAAAACCTCCTCGGATCGGTTCACGAGGAGCCATGCCCGATTCTCCGTCGGTTATTCCAGCGGTGGGTTCTGCACGTTGTGCTCGGTCGCGTAGGCGTCCGTGAGCTCGTTCACCTTGTCGATACCGTCGCCGTAGGCGTAGTTGATCGGGACGAACGCCTGCCACTTGTCCGGGAGCGCGTCCTCCGGAAAGATCGCCTCGACGGGGCACTCCGGTTCGCACGCCCCGCAGTCGATGCACTCCTCGGGATCGATCACGAGGATGCGCTCGGCCTCGTGAATGCAGTCGACCGGGCAGACGTCGACGCACGACTTGTCTTTGATGTCGATGCAGGGCTCGGCGATGATGTAGGTCACTGGGCGGCCTACTCTACCGAGGCAGTCAGCTCCTCCACCAGCTGAGCAGCGCGCTCCTGTAGCGCGTTCTTGACGATGACCTGGTCGAACCCGGCCGCGTGCGCTCGTCGCAATCCGGCGGTATCGGTGTGGCCGCCGAAGCCGAGGATTGGGACGTCCGGGTAGGCGTCCGCGACCTCCTCCGGATCGACGCGCGAGATGTCGGCGATGACGAGGTCCGGCCAGTCGGCGCTGTCCGTCGTCACGAGGTGGTGCGCGGGAAGGATGACCTCCAGCTTGCCCCTGAAGAACGTGTCGACCCCACACAGCAGGATCGTCGCCACGGCGGGAGGTTAGCGCCGCGCACAATGTCTGTTCAAGCGATGGTCCAGGACGGCTTCGAGAGCGGGCTCGCCCTCATTCGCAGCGGCGAGTACTTCGCCGCGCACGAGGAGCTCGAGGACGCATGGCGCGCGGCTCCGGCGGAGGAGCGGGACTTCCTGCAAGGGCTCGTCCACGTCGCCGTCGCGTGGTACCAGGCCGGCCGCGGGCGGCGAATCGGAATGGAACGTCAGCTCGCGAAGGCGATCCGGCGGCTGCAGCCCTACGCGCCCGCGCACCGCGGCGTCGAGCTCGAACCCCTGCTCGCTCAGCTGCGCGAGCTCGAGGCGCGCGGCTCGATGGACCTGCCGCCGCCGGTGCTCTGACTACTACTAGATGCCGCCGAGCCCGATCGCGTCCAACACGTGGTTCAGCGCGACGCGCAGCCACCAGTCGCGATGGAAGAAGAGCAGCAGACCGAGCGCGACGAGAATCGCGCCGCTCGCGCGCTGGATGATCACGTAGTGGTCGCGCATCCAGCGGAACACGGTCATCGCGCGCGCGAACGCCACACCCGCGAGCAGGAACGCGAAACCGAGTCCCGCCGAATACGCGACGAGCAGGACCGAGCCGCGGACGACCGTCCGCGAGTTCGCGGCCAGCACGAGGATTCCCGCAAGCACGGTGCCGATGCACGGCGCCGCGCAGACGGCAAACGCGCCGCCGAGCAACACACTGGAGCCGGTGCGCCGCGACCGCGTCAGCAGGCCCGCCGCGACGACGCGCTCGGGCCACGGCAGCAGCCCCATGAAGACGAGGCCGAGCACGACGAGAACGAACCCCGCGATCTCCAGCTGCCGGTCGCTGTTGACGGTGCCGCCGATCGCCGCGGCCGCCGCGCCGAGCACGACGAACACGACCGTGAAGCCAAGGATGAACGGCAGGCTTGCAACCACCACGCGCCGCGCGACGCGCGGCTCACCCAGCCGGTTGGCCTCCACGGCGGAGATCGCCGAGAGGTATCCGGGAACGAGCGGCAGCACGCACGGCGTGACGACCGAGACGAGGCCGGCCGCAAACGCGACGGGAATGCGGTCCCACATCAGCCGTCGAACCGCGCGAGCTCTTCGTCGAGGCGCCGTTCGAGTGCGGGATCGAGCGCCGCATGGCCGTTCTGCGACGGATCGAACGTCGCCTCCGGCTCACGCTGCCGCGTCCAGCGCCAGGCGGCGACGCCGATGGCAACCGCCGCGAGGACGATGCCCGCGATCGGCAACCACCAGGCGAGCAGTCCGAAGCCGCTCTTCTGCGGCGCCGCAAGGATCGCCGGCCCGTAGTTCGCGACGAGCGCGTCTTTGATCACGCAGTCCGACTGGCCGGCCATGATGCGCGTGCGGATCGCGCGCTTGATCTGTTGTGCGGCGGGCGAGTCCGACTGGTCGAGCGTCGTCCCGCACACCGGACACATCACCTGTCCCTCGAGCTGCGGAAGGCTCGGATGCGCGTTGCACGCGAACGCCGACGGCGCGAATGCGAGCGCGGCGACGACCACAAGGACGGCACGCTTCACGACTGCGCGATCTGCCGCAGGTAGCGCGGCAGATCCTCCTCGACGATGAGCTGTCCGACCACGGCCCCCTTGCGGTTGATGAAGAAGATCTTCGGAATCGGCAGCCCTCCCCACCGCGACAGCACCTTGCCGTCGCCGTCGTGCACGCTTGGATACGTGATTCCGTGCTTGCGTTGCCACGTGCGTGCGTCCGGACCGTAGTCCTTCGTGTCGACGCCGACGAACGCAACACGATCGCCGTAGTGCCGCATCGCGGCCTCGAGGCGCTTCGACTCGTGGACGCACGGCAGGCACCAGGACGCCCAGAAGTCCAGCACGATCGGCTTGCGCCCCCGCAGCGACGCGAGGTCGACGCTCCCGTCACCGTCAAGGCGCCGGAGGTCGAACGCGGGCGCCGCCGGATGCTTCCCCTTGTCGAGCGCCGCCGCGACGCTCTCCTTGTTGTCGGTCACGACCCGCCAGACGAGCAACGCGAGCAGCCCCACGACGAGCGCAACGGCCAGCGCCTCGGCACCGAGCCAGAGCTTGCGAGTCATCAGGTCGGGATGATGAAGACCGTCGTTCCGATGTTCACGTGGTTGAAGAGCCACTCCGCCTCGGGGATGTGCATCCGGATGCACCCGTGTGAGACGGAATAGCCGATCGACCCGTCCGACGGCGTCCCGTGGATTCCGACTCCCGCCGCCGACAGGCCCATCCACCGCGTGCCGAGCGGATTGCCGGGGCCGGGCGGGATCGGCTTCTGGCCCGCGGCCCACGGCGACGCCGGCGGATACCACCATGGGTTCTTCCACTTGACGACGATCGTGAAGCGGCCGAGCGGCGTCGGGTAGCGCGTCTGCCCCGTCGCGACGCTGAACACGCGCCAGTAGCGCGCCCCGCTGTAGAGGAAGAGGCGGTTCTCGCCCCGGTGGATGACGATCACCGGTCCGAAGTTCGAGCGCGTCACCTTCGCCTTCGGATGGAGCGCAGCGAGCACGATCGGATCGCGCACGTTCGCGATCAGCGCGGCGGCGGTGTCGCGCACCGCCTTGCGCTGGTTGAGCTTCGTCCCCGCACGTTCCTTCGTCAGGAGCGGCCGGCCGTTCCGCAGCAGCAGCTTCGAGTCGACTGCCGCGCGGTCGAAGCGCTTCGCCAGCTTCGCTACGAACGTGGTTGTGACGCTCTGGTCGACCGTGATCGTAAGCGGGACCTGCGTATCGGCGGGCGCGGCCGCCGCCTGGTCGACGGCAGGTTGCACCTCCGCAGTCGCCCCGAGCAGGTCGGGGGTGACGAGAATCCGCGTCGTTCCGAACCGGAGCTCGACGGGCGTGTCGAAGGCCTGCAGGACCGTCTTCGACGCGTCGTCGGCGGTCATCCCACCGACGCTGACCCCGCCGATGAGGACGCCGCTCGCGATCGTTCCCGACCCGTTGTCCGCCCGGACCGCGGCCGCGGGCACCAGCAAGGCGACGGCCGAGGCGATGAGGGCGACGCGTTTCACGTCTTCAGACTCCCAAAGATCCGCGGATCGTTCGTGATGATACCGTCGGCGCCGTCGCCGATCAGCCGCTGCGCGGTACGCGCGTCGTCGACGGTCCAGACGTACACCGCCGCTCCCGCCTCGTGCGCACGCCGGATCGACGCGGCGGACGCGACCGAGTAGTGCAGCGTGGCGGCCGACGCGCCGGCGCCCGCGAGTAGCGCCGGGAGTCGCCGAGGGAGCGACGCCCCGACCGACGCGAGCCCGGCGCGCACGACCGGTGCGAGCGGTCCGCGCTTCGAGATCCCGAGGCGGTCGCGGGGAAGCGTGAGCGACCGCGGCAGCAGAGGCGCGAGCGCGGCGATCTGGCGCAGGCTCGAGGCGTCCACGTCGCTGACCCACGAGCGGGCCAGCACTCCGTGCCGTGCGAGCGCCTCGACGACGGCGGCCTCGATGCCGCGGCGCTTCAGGTCGATCTGCAGCGCGGTCTCGGGCAGGCGCTCGACGAAGTATTGGAGTGCCTCGTCGAACGTCGGCAGTCCCGGCGCGACCTCCCTCAGGGCGTCGAGCGTCCTCCGGCCCACACGCCCGCGTGCCGCTCCGTGGCTGATCTCACGCAGGTCGTTCGAATGCGCCAGGACCAGCGTCCCGTCCGTCAGCGACAGGACGTCGAGCTCGATCATGTCGCAGCCGAGCTCGACTGCGAGCTCGAACGAGCGCAACGTGTTCTCCGGCGCGAGCGCAGCCGCACCGCGGTGCCCGACGCGAGCGAACTCGCCGGGCCCTCGGCGAAGCTCGATCACGCCACGTGCTTGATGACGACGACGGCGCAGTCGTCGGCGAGCTCGTTGTGCGCGAAGTCGCGGCAGTCGGCGAGGACCGTCTGGGCGAGATCCTGTGCGGACAGCTCGCGACCGGCCGAGACGATCGCGTCGAGCCGCTCGAATCCGTACAGCTCCCCTTCGTGCCGAGCCTCGAGCACGCCGTCCGTGTAGAGGACGACCGTGTCGCCGATGCCGAGCGGTGCCTCGACCGCCTCGTATCGCTCGCCGGGCTCGATCCCCAGCACGAGACCCTGCGACTCGAGGGGCTGCACGTCGCCGTCGCTCGTCACGACCCTGGGAGGCGGATGTCCTGCGCCTGCGGCTGCAACGCGTCCGTTGACGCCGTCGACCAGGAGGTAGACCATCGTGATGAACTTGCCGGGCGCGATCTCGCCGACGATGACGTCGTTGGCGGACTGCAGGAAGTCGCCCGGCTCCGGATGCTCGCGCGCAAGCGAGCGGAACACGAACTTCGCCATCGCCATGTCCGCAGCGGCCTCGATGCCGTGCCCGGTCACGTCGCCGAGGACCGCGGCGAGACGACCGTCGCTGAGTTCGAGGAAGTCGTAGACGTCTCCACCGACCTCGACGCGCGCCGACGACTGGTACGCCTCGCCGAGCTCGAGGCCTTGCAGCTTCGGCAGCGCACGCGGCAGCAGCGAACGCTGCATCGTGTCGGCGAACTCCTTCTGCTGCTGGTAGAGGCGTGCGTTGTCGATCGCGAGCGCGGCCTGGCGGCCGATCGCCTCCGCCTGCTCGATCGTCTCCTGCGTGACGGGTGCGTCGGGGCGGAGCGAAAGGACCGTGAGCGACGCGAGCACCTCCGCCGCGGTCGCAATCGGCACCACCGCGCCGGTCCAGCCGCGCCGCAGGAACGGGACGAGCCCGTCCTCCGACGTCCCGATCTGGCGCAGCGTGCGCCGCGTCAGCATGAACCGCTCGCTGAGCCGGAAGAGCCGCTGCACGGGACTCGCGCCGAACGGCACGGGATGCCAGAGCATCGCGCGGATCGCCGGCTCGACGCGCGGATCGGCGACGCGCATCGCACGCGGAACGATCGCCTCGCTCCGCTCGTCGGGCATCCGGATCAGCGCGACGTCGACGTCCAGGACGTCCGTGATCGTCGTCGCCACCGCCTCGAGCGTCGCCTCGAGCGAGAGGCTCTGCGCGAACGAGCGCGAGATCTCGTAGAGCGCGCGCAGCTGCCGCGCCGAGGCACGTTCGGCGTCCAGCGCGCGCTCGCGTTCGTCGCCGAGCCTTTTCGCCTGCTCGTGGAGCTGCGCGTTCTGCACGACGACAGCGAGCTGCGCGGCGAGCGCGATCAAGAGTGACGACTCGTTCTCCGTCAGCACGCGCCGATTCGACGGGAAGACCGCGAGCAGACCGATCGGCTCGTCCCGCACGAGGAGCGGTACGGCCACCGCACCTTCGATCCCGGCCTCCGCGGCGGCGTCTCCCGCTGCCGCAAAGCGTGGGTCCCGTGCGACGTCCCGAACAACGAGGAGACCGCGGCCGCGGAACGGACCGAGCGCGAGGTCGAGCAGACGCCCCGCCAGACCCACGTGAGGACCGGCGACCCCGAGGCCGGCCGCCGCGTAGAGCCGGCCCTCCTCGCGGAGATACACCGCGACCCGCTCGATGTCGAGCAACTCCCCGACCTGTTCGACCGCGGTCTCGAGCGTGTGCGCGAGTGAGAGCTGCGAGATCGCCTGACCGACGACCGCGAGCAGGGCGCGGGTTCGCACGAGCTCCGCCGCAACCGTCTGCGCACGAGCGCTCGCGCGGAGTGCATGCGCGGCGCGGACGCCGAACGTCGCCAGCTGCTCGAGCTGGCGATCCGACGGCGCCGCTGCGGCCGCAAAGAGCAGTTGCAGCGCTCCGACTGGAGGATGGCCGAGCCGAAGCGTCGCCGACACCTGACGGGCGGACGTCACCGCCTCGGCCGTCACGGGCTCGAGGCCGCGCAGCGCGCGCTCGGCCGCCTCGCCGGCCTCCGCCAGGGGCGGATTCACGCCGCCGAGCCCAAACGACGCGACCAGCCGGAGCGCGCCGTCGTCTTCGTCGGCCCGCCAGAGCAGTCCGACATCCGCTTCCGTCGCCTCCACCGCGACGCGCACGACCTGCTCCGCCGTGCGTCCCTCGTCGGCGGCGGCCGCGAGAGCATCTCCGGCGAGCAGCAGCGGCGCCGGCGAATCCGGGCCGACCGCCTCGTCGCCGCGAAACGCGCGGATCGCGAGGGCGGTCTCCACCGCGGCGACGCGTGCGACACGCCGCTCGAGGTCGTCGAAGGGCACGCCCGAGCGCATCAGCTCGAGCGTGCCGTCGATCGCGCCGCGCGTCGCGACCGGGAGCTGCAGCACCGCAGTCGCACGGACTCGCCTCGCCGCCGCCGCCACCGCAGCAGGCAACAAGTCGACGTCGTCCACCTCGTCTCCCGAGACGTCCTCGGCCGCGACACGCGTTCCCTCGAGCTCCGCGGCGACGGCGGACGACGCGCTCGCGACCGCACAGGCGATCAGGTGTCGTCCGTCCTCGTCGAGGACGCGGGCGACCACGACCTCCGCCCCGGCGGCGCGCGCCGTCGACTCGGCGATCGCGCCGAGGGCGCCCGCGAGGCTCTCGGCGGACGCGACCTCCGCTCCTCCCTCGGCTAGTGCAGCGAGTGCGTCCGCCGCCCCCTCGAGCGCGGCGCGCGAGGTGCGCTCCGTCTGTTCCGGACGCGTAGCCATCTCCCGACCCGCTGGAAGTATGGTCGAGCGGCGGGGTTCGGGCCAGGCCGCCCTTAGAATCCCGCGGATGGCCCAGACCGCGCGCCGCCCGGCGCCGACACCCGACGAGCCGCCCATCGATCCGATGGCGGTCGAGCATGCCTACCGCCTTCATCGGGCACGGCGCCGCGCGCGCATCGAGCACCGGCGCGAACAAGCACGTGCGCGCCTCCGCTTCCTCGTCGCGAGCGTCGTCCTCGTCGGGCTCGCAATCGTGCTGATCCTCGCGCTGTGGCACGAGATTCAGCACGTGTTCGGTCTTTAGGTCAGGTGAGCTGGCGGTCCCGCGTGAAGGGGTGCCATTCCGTCTGCTCCCACGCACCGCCGCCGCACATCGGACAGCGCGGCAGCTTCGTGTGAATCGTGACGCCGTACCCGCAGTCGGAACAGTGGAACTCGCCTTTTGCCGGAGCGCCTGTCGCCCAGAACGGGACGTACTCGTCCGGCGCAGGACGCGACGTACTGATCTCGTGCATCGCTCGACCCCTACCTTCGCTCATGTGCCGCCGACGTGTGGGTGGTGAGATGCCCATACTGAGGCCGTGCAAACACCCGATCCCTACCTCCCGCCGGCGGACGTCGAGGACGACTGGCTAGAGCCTACACCCCGCCCGATCCGGCCGCTCGGCAGCGTCTGGGGCTGGGGCGGGACGCTCACCTGGGTTTCCGGCCTGGTTCTGGCGATCTCGGCGTTCACGGGCTGGTACTCCGGCGGCGGCCAGGGCGTCACGACGGCGGTGATCGGCTGGCACACCGGCACGCTCGGCAAGCTCGTCTTCTTCATCGGGCTCGCCGTGCTCGCGATCGTGGCCCTGCGGGAAGCAGGGATCGAGCTGCCGGCCACCGTGCCCGAGAGCCTCGTCGTGATCGCGCTCGGTTCGCTGTCGACGATCTTCGTGCTGATCCGCCTGATCTCGATCCCGGACGAGTTCTTCGGCTGGCGCGGACGCGGGATCGGCATCTTCATCAGCCTGATCGCGTCGCTGCTCGTCATTGCCGCCGGACTCTTACGAGCCGGCGAAGAGCTATAGCGACGGCGATGCCGAGCATCGCGCCGCCGACGATGTCGAGCGGATAGTGGACGCCGACGTAGACCCGCGAGAAGCCGACGGCGACGGCCATCAGGAGCCAGAGCGGGGCAAGGCGCGGGAGTGCGAAGGTGAGGACGGTCGCGGCCGCAAAGCTCGTCGCCGCGTGGCCTGACGGAAACGAGTGGTCGTGCGGCGCCGGGACGAGTGTCTTCGGTTGGGCGTCGCGTGTGGACGGCCGTTCGACGTCGATCGCCGCCTTGAGGCCCGTCGCCGCGAGGTCGGCCACTGCGACGGCGAGCACGGTCAGGACGAAGACGCTCCACCGCCGCCAGAGAAGCCCGAGCACCAGCGCGATGCCGATCCAAAGCAGGCCGAACGTGCCGGCGTACGACAGCCCTTCGAAGACCGGGTTCAGCCAGCCGGCACGGTGGTGGACCACCCAGCGCTCGAGATGGCGGTCGGCCCCGAACAGGTCAGGCGGGCACGATCTGCTTCGTCTGCTCGATCAGCGCGCGAAGGTCGAACGGCTTGCCGACGAAGCCCTGCGCGCCGCGTTCCGCCGCTTCGTGTTGCGCTGTGCTCTCGAGCTGGCCGCTGAACATGACGACGGGAATCGATCCGATTCCGTGCTGTTCCTGTACGCGGCGCAACATCTCCCAGCCGTCGACCTGCGGCATCATCACGTCGAGGAGGATCAAATCCGGCGCGTCGTTCTCGACCGCCTTGAGTCCCTGCTCGGCGTCGCCCGCCTCGACCACCGCGTAGCCCTCGATCTCCAGGTTGACCCGCACGATCTCGCGGACCTGCGGATCGTCGTCGACGACGAGGACGAGCGGCCCGCGCGCAGGCTTCCCCGGGCCCGAGCGTTCGAGGAACGCGTCGAGGTCAGCGCGCCGGTATCGGCGATGCCCTCCGGGCGTGTAGAACGCCGGCACGCGCCCGAGGTCGGACCACTTGCGGATCGTGCTCTGCGCGACGCCGAGGTACTTGGCGGCCTGCCCGAGCGTCAGCCATTCGGTATCCCCTCCGGCAGCCCGGCGCGGACCGCTGCCCGGCTCTCGGTAGCCCATCGCCCGCGAATCTAACCGAAGCTGCCGGTTCTTACACCTTGCGCTCGAGGCCGTCGTCCGGGAGGGTCTCCCAGGCCGCGACGGAGCGGACGTAGACGTGGGCGCCCGGCTTCGGCTCGAAACCCTGCTCGAGCGTGGGGACTCGGATGCTCGTCCGCTCGGAGGTCGGCCAGCCGCCTCCGAAGAGGTTCGTTCCGCAGACCGAGCAGAAGGTCTTCGCGGTGCCCTCCTCGGGCTGGAACGTGCGAACGAGTTCTTCCCCGTCCACGATCCGGACGGCCGCGGTCGGCACGCCGACGTTCGCGGTGCCGGCACCGCCGGAGAGCCGCTTGCACGTCGTGCAATGGCAGAACCGCAGCGGCGACGGCTCGGCGTCGACCTCGAACCGCACGCCGCCGCAAAGACAGCTTCCGCGGATCACGGTGTGATCGTAGAGCCGGGCGGGACGCTCGGGAGCGACACCGTGCGCTCGAGGGTCACGGTGCCACCGCGGCCCGGATTGTCGTGCAACGCCTGACCCAGCGCGATTCCGAGACCGAACACGATCAGGATCAACGCGACGCGAAAGCTCCAGCGCGCGACCTCCTCGCGGCGACGACGCCGCCGGCGAGCGTGCCGCTCCAGCGGCGACAGCGCCGTCACGGCCGGTAGTCGTTGGCGCCACGCTGGTACCTGTGGAACGCCGCGTCCTGCACGAGCGCGAGCGTACGCGGCCAGCCCGGCGTCGCGGCGCGCTCCTCGACGGCGGCGTGAACCCAGGCGTCCGCCTTCGCGTACGTCGCCGCGAGCTCGTCGAGCGTGAACGTCTCACCGACGCGCTTCCGCAGCTCGTCGGTGACGACCTCGAGCTGCGCGAGCAGACGAGGACGCGCGACTGGATCGCGCAACAGCTCCTCGAAGCGACGGTTTCCTCGCCCCCACTCCTGCCGGATCGTGTCGACCGCGAGCACGGGCGCGGACTCTACTCAGAACAGCACGCCGGCGGCCAAAGCGGTTCCAGCTCCCGGACGACGCGCTCGCCCAGCTCGTAGCCGGGTTGCGCGAGCGCGAACGCAACATGGGCGTGCAGGCACTTCAGGCTGCCCGCGCCGCGGCGGGAGCCGCCGATCCCAGCGTCGAGCTCCGGCCGCAGACGCCGTTGGTCCGCGTCTGCACGGGACAGGCTCGCGGCGAGCGTCGGATCGTCTTTCGCCGCCTGCGTCCAGCGCTCGACTCCACCGGCCGCCTCGAGTCGCGAGACCTGTGCGACGAGGTGCGGGCACGTGAGCCAGTACGTCGTCGGGAACGGCGCGCCTGCGTCGTCGTACGGCGCCTGTTCGGTTACCGCCGGTCGCCCGAACGGACACCGGACGACCACGCGGCGAAACGCGCGCGGCGAGCGGCCGAGCTGACGCGCGACGATCTCACGGTCACTTTCCACTCCGCGCAAGGCTAGCCTCGTGCGCGCGCCACGCCTCGATCCCCTTGACGATGTAGAGGTGCTCGCCCGGTCGCACGTACCCGAGCTCGCGTGCCTGACGCGCAAGCGCGCCGAGGCTCGTCGTCGCCGCGAGCCGACGTTCGAGCTGCTGCCTTTGCGTTGAGAGCTGAGCGACCTGCGCGCGCTGCGACGAGAGCTCGTTCCGCGTCGAGAAGTACGTTCGCAGCGCGTGGTAGTAGAGGTACGCGACGATGACGACGCCCGCGACGACGGACCACCGGCGCGCGAGCGTCGCAGCAGGCGGGCGGCGGGATCGCTTGCGAGCCATGGCCGCTCCCTTTTCGGGAACGGTCGAGCTCTTCCTACGCGGTTCAGAGCCCGCACCGGCCTCGACGCGGCGTCGCCGAGTCGACGCCTTAGGCCACGTCGACCTTGATGACGTTCGTCGAGCCTGGGATGTTCACGGCCGTGCCCGCGGTGATGACGACCGTGTCGCCGTCGACCACGAGGCCGCTCTCCCGCGCTGCGGCGAGCGAGCGGTCCCACAGGTCCTCGACGTTCGCCGTCTCCGGGATCCAGCGCGGCGTCACGCCCCACTCGAGTGCCATCTGACGGACGGCCCACTCGTGATGCGACAGGCCGATGATCGGCCGCCGCGGACGCAGCCGCGCGACCGCCGAAGCCGTCTTGCCCGTGAAGGTCGGGACGAGCATCGCCGCCGCGCCGAGCGACTCGGCGATGTCGCACGCCGCATTCGACATCGCGTTGCCGATCGTCGGATCCTCCGTCGCCTCGGGAATCTGGTGCCGGTAGCCCAGGCTCGGCTCGACGGCGCGGGCGATGCGGTCCATCGTCGCCACCGCCTCGATCGGATACTCGCCCGTCGCCGTCTCCGCGGACAGCATCACCGCCGACGTGCCGTCGAGGATCGCGTTCGCGACGTCGCTCGCCTCGGCGCGCGTCGGCTCGGGGTGGTGGATCATCGACTCGAGCATCTGCGTCGCGGTGATCACGGGCTTTCCGCGCTCGAGCGAGCGCCGGATGATCCGCTTCTGCAGAAGCGGGACGAGAGCGGCGCCGATCTCCACTCCGAGGTCGCCGCGCGCCACCATCACCGCATCTGTCTCGGTGAGGACGTCCTCGAGCGCGTCGATTGCCTCCGCTTTCTCGATCTTCGCGATCACGTGCGCGGGCGAGCCGTGCTGGTCGATGAGCGCCTTCAGGTCGCGCACGTCCGCAGCGGAGCGGACGAAAGACAGCGCGACGTAGTCGACGCCGAGCTCGAGGGCGAAGTCGAGGTCCTCGAGGTCCTTCCGCGTCAGAGACGGGATCGGAATCGGGACGCCGGGGAGATTGACGCCCTTGTGGGACGTCACCGCTCCGCCGACGACCACGCCGCAGCGCGCACGCCCGGCGACCATCTCCTCGACCCGCAGCCGGACGTGGCCGTCATCGATCAGCACCTCGTGACCCGGTCGCAAGACCTCGCCGATCGCCGAGGGCGCGATCTCGAGCTCACCGTTGTGCGGCTTCAAGCCGTCGCCGCAGACGACCGTCACCTCCGTCCCCTGCTCCAGCACGACGGGCGTATCGAGGTGCCCAACTCGGAGCTTCGGTCCCTGAAGGTCGCCGATGAGGGCGACCGGCTTGCCCGTGCGCTCCTTTGCGTCGCGAACGAGCTCCGCGGTCCGGGAGTGGTCGTCGTGCGTGCCGTGCGAGAGGTTGAGGCGCGCCGCGTCCATGCCCGCGTCGATCAGAGCGCGCACCCGCTCGGGCGTTGCCGACGCAGGCCCGATCGTGGCGACGATCTTCGTGCGGCGTGGCGCGGCACCGGCCATCTCTCCTGAGAGTAGCGCCGCCGTCTGTCGTAAGAGCGGGTCAGACCGGAAGGTCTGACCCTTGACTGCGAGCGAACGCGTCCCAGCCGGGATAGACCGCTGCGCCGCCGAGCTCCTCCTCGATCCGCAAGAGCTGGTTGTACTTCGCCACGCGGTCGGTGCGCGACGGCGCGCCCGTCTTGATCTGTCCCACGTTCGTCGCGACCGCAAGGTCGGCGATCGTCGTGTCCTCGGTTTCGCCGGAGCGGTGAGAGATCACGACCGCGTAGCCGTTCGCGCGCGCGAGGCCGATCGTCTCGAGCGTCTCCGTCAGCGTCCCGATCTGGTTCACCTTGACGAGGATCGCGTTGCCCGCGTGCTCGTCGATGCCCCGTTGCAACCGCTCGGGATTCGTCACGAAGACGTCGTCGCCGACGAGCTGCACGCGCTCGCCGATGCGCTCCGTGAGCAACCGCCACGCATGCCAATCATCCTCAGCGACACCGTCCTCGATCGAGACGAGCGGGAACTTCTCGGCGAGACCCGAGTAGAACACCGCCATCGACTGGCCGTCGGCCTCGCGCCCCTCGAAGTGGTACGCGCCGTCGCGGAAGAACTCGCTCGCGGCCGGATCGAGCGCGATCGCGACGCGGTCGCGGTGGCCGACCCGGTCGGCGGCCTCGAGGACGGCCTCGATCGCGTCCTCGCTCGAGTCGAGGTCGGGCGCGAAACCACCCTCGTCGCCCACGCCGGTCGCGAGCCCGCGCTCGTGCAGGACGTTCTTGAGGGAGTGAAACGTCTCGGCGCCGATCCGGAGCGCGTCGGCGAACGAATCGGCGCCCGCGGGCACGACCATGAACTCCTGGAGGTCGATCGAGTTCTGCGCGTGCGCGCCGCCGTTGATGACGTTCATCATCGGCACGGGCAGCGTGCGCGCAGCGTCGCCGCCGAGCGACCGGAAGAGGGACACGCCGCGCTCCGCGGCGACTGCCTTTGCGACCGCGAGCGACACGCCGAGGATCGCGTTCGCACCGAGCCGCCCCTTGTTCGGCGTGCCGTCGAGCTCGATCAGCCGCCGGTCGACGGCCTGCTGGTCGGAAGCGTCCATTCCCCGGACTGCGCCGGCGATCTCGCCGTTCACGTTGCCGACCGCCTTCGTGACGCCCTTGCCGCCGTACGCGTCGCCGCCGTCTCGGAGCTCCACCGCCTCGTGGACGCCGGTCGACGCGCCCGACGGGACCGCCGCGCGCCCGAACGCCCCCGACTCGAGCCGCACGTCGACCTCGAGCGTCGGGTTCCCCCGCGAATCGAGGATCTGCCTCGCGTGGACGTCGCGAATCGAAGTCATTCGAACGCCGTCTTCGCGCGGTCGAAGTAGCGGTCCTGCTCCTCGACCGCGAGCGTTGCCCAGGTCTTCCCCTCCTCCGCCGCGAACTGCTCGGCGCGCTCGACGCGCTCGACGAACCGTCTGGTCATCGCGCGCAACGCCAGCTCCGGGTCGACGTTCAGACGCCGCGCGACGTTGACGGCGGCGAACAGGACGTCGCCGAGCTCCTCGAAGACGTGCGCGGGCGGCTCCGTCTCCGCCCGAACGTCACCACCCGCCTCGGTGATCGCCTCCTTCAGCTCCCGCAGCTCGTCCTCGAGGTCGGCGACGGCGCCGTCGACGTCCGCATACTCGAAGTTCACGGCCGCCGCACGCTGCTGAACCTTGCGCGCGTACAACAGCGCCGGCAGCGACTCTGGCACGTGGTGAAAGATCCCGGACCGTCCTTCCTGCTCGGTCTTGATCTGCTCCCAGCGCTCGCGCACCCGCCCCGCCGTCCGCGCCTCCGCGTCGCCGAAGACGTGCGGATGACGGCGGACGAGCTTCTCGTGGATCGACCGCGCAACGTGCTCGAGCCCCGGCCCGCCGCGCTCGGCGAGCAACAGCGACAGGAAGTAGACCTGGAAGAGCAGGTCGCCCAGCTCGTCCGCGAGCTTCGCGTCGTCGCGCGCGATCGCAGCGTCCGCGACCTCGTATGCCTCTTCGACCGTGTGTGGAACGATCGTCCGCGCCGTCTGCTCACGGTCCCACGGACAGTCGCGGCGCAGCCGCTCGGTCAGCTCTTGGAGATCTTCGAGCGCCTCGCCGAGGCTCACTTCGTCGCGGTCGCGGCCGTCGTGGCCGTGAACTGTGCGCACGGATCCGGCGTCGGCGTGTAACCCGCCTGGTACTTGATCCGACCCGGCTTGCAGAAGGACTTCTGCATGCCGTTGATCCAGTTCGTCATCACTTCGTTCTTCTTCGTCTGCTCGAGCTGCTGTCGGATCGAGGCCTTCACCTTGTCGAGCGGAGTCGTCGACGGTGCGCGGACCGGCGAGAGCGCCTGGATGATGAACCAGCCGTACTGGCCGCTGTGGACGGGCTTCGCAATCTGACCGGTGCCGAGCGAGAACGCCGTCTTGTCGAACTCCGGCACCTGCCGACCCTTCGTAATCGTCAGCTTGCCGCCCTTCGACGCGGAGCTCGGATCCTGGGAGTACTTCTTCGCGAGCTTCGCGAAGTTCTTCTCGTGCGCCGCGACGAGCTCGGCGTAGAGCTTGGCGGCGAGCGCCTTCGACTTGACGAGGATGTGACGGACGTCACGCGTCTGCGCCTGCTTGTAGATCGCCTTGTTCTTGTCGTAGTACGCCTTGACCGTCGCGTCGGACACGTGCACGTTGCCCGTCACCTTCTTGTACACGTCCTCCGACAGCAGCTGGAACTGCTCGAACGTCTTGTACTGGTCGACCGTTAGCCCCTGCTGCTTCAGCGCCGCCTCGAACTTCTTCTCGTCGTTCCCGTACGACTGCTTCTTCACGAGGTCGACGCGGTCGTTGATCTCCTTGTCGCTGACGTGGACGCCGATGTCCTTTGCGCGCTGTGCGAGCTCCGCGCGCTGGAGGAGGTACGTCAGCGCCTGGCCCTGGAGCGCGATGTACTCCTTCGTGCCGGGCTTCGGGAACTTCTGCTTGTTCGTCTCGTAGCTCTTCTTCGCGCGCTCCATCATCACGTTGAGGTCGTCCTTCGACACGTGCTGTCCGCCGACGACGATGACGTCGCTGGAGTGGAGCGAGGCCGATCCGCCACCGCCGCCGCACGCGGCGACGACGAGCACGACGAGGAGCGTGAGAAGGGCGAGCGGTGCGAGGTTCCTCATGGAAAAAGCGCCACGTGCAGCGGTCTTGCTCACGCTGCCTGGCGCGCGGCGAGTATAGCATCGACCAGCCGGAGCGCCTGCGGAAAACCCTCCTCCCGCAGGGTGATCTCCCGGTTCGCGACGGTGTAGACAGCGGTCGAGACGCGGTTTCGCAGCGAGCGCAGCTCACCGGAGCCGAGGACGAGCTGGCCCACGCTCGCGCGGCCGCCGCGGAAGACGAAGTAGTCCGCGCCCAGCTGCGCCAGCTTGAGCTTCGCCTCCTGGATCAGGAACAGGTTCTCGACCGGCTCCGGGAGCGGGCCGTACCGGTCCTCGGTCGCCGCCTGCAACTCGCGCAGCTCGTCCTCCGACTCCGAGAGCGCGAGCCGGCGATGGAGGTCGATCTTCAACGCCTCCGAGCCGATGTAGTTCGCCGGCACGTACGCGTCGACACGTGCGTCGACCCGGACCGGGCGCGCGATGACGCGGCGCTCCCCGCTCAGCTCCGCGACCGCTTCGGCGAGCAGCTCGACGTAGAGCTCGAAGCCGAGAGCGGCGACGTGACCGGACTGCTCGTCGCCGAGCAGGTTCCCGGCGCCGCGGATCTCGAGGTCGCGCATCGCGATCGCGAACCCCGCGCCGAGCTCGGTGTGGTCGGCGAGCGTCGCAAGCCGCGCGCGTGCTTCGGGAGTCAGCTCCGACATGTCCGGATAGAAGAGATATGCGTGCGCCGTGACGTCGGATCGGCCGACGCGTCCGCGGATCTGGTACAGCTGCGCGAGGCCGAGCGTGTCCGCCCGCTCGACGACGAGCGTGTTCGCCTGTGGAATGTCGAGGCCGGACTCGATGATCGTCGTCGAGACGAGCACGTCCGCGTCTCCGCGCAGGAACGCGTGCATCCTCTCCTCGAGCTCGCGCTCGCGCATCTGCCCGTGCGCGACGAGCAAGCGCAGGCCGGGGCACAGCTGCTGCAGCTTCTCGGCGGCCTCCTCGATCGTCTCGACGCGGTTGTGGAGATAGAACGATTGCCCGCCGCGCTCGTGCTCGCGCTCGAGCGCGAGCTTCACGATCTCCTCGTCGTACTCGGCGACGGTCGTGCGGATCGGGCGTCGGCCTTCCGGCGGCGTCTCGATGATCGAGATGTCGCGGAGACCCGAGAGCGACATGTGCAGCGTCCGTGGAATGGGCGTCGCGCTCAGCGTCAGCACGTCGACCTCGAGCCGCAGCGAGCGCAGCAGCTCTTTTTGCGCGACGCCGAAGCGCTGCTCCTCGTCGAGGATCACGAGGCCGAGCTCTTTCGGGATCACATCGCGGCTCAGGATCCGGTGCGTCCCGATCAGCACGTCGACCTTGCCGCCTTGGAAGTCCGCGAGCACCTGCTTGACCTCTCTCGGCGGACGGAACCGCGAGACCATCTCGACCCGGATCGGGAAGTCGCGATACCGGCTCCGGAAGGTGTGCCAGTGCTGCTCCGCGAGGATCGTCGTCGGCGCAAGCATCAGCGTCTGCTTGCCGTTGACGGCAACGGCGAACGCGGCGCGGATCGCCACCTCCGTCTTGCCGAAGCCGACGTCGCCGCAGACGAGGCGGTCCATCGGACGCGGCGCTTCGAGGTCTTCCTTGACGGCCTCGATCGCCGTCTGCTGGTCGGCCGTCTCGCGATACGGGAACTCTGCCTCGAGGCGTTCGAGCCACTCGTTCCGCAGGTCGTACGGCACGCCCGGCGACTGCTGCCGTTGCGCATACAGCGCGAGCAGCTCGCCCGCGAGCTCGCGCACGCTCTCCCGCGCACGCGTCTTGAGGTTTTCCCATGCCTTGCCGCCGAGCTTCGACAGCGCGGGAGCTGTGGAGTCTGCGCCGATGTAGCGCGAGACCTTTCCCACCTGCTCGTGCGGGACGTACAGGCGGTCGTCGCCGCGAAACGCGAGCAGGAGGTAGTCGCGCGTGACGCCCGCGACCTCCTTCGTCTCGAAGCTCACCAGCTTGCCGATGCCGTGGTCCTCGTGGACGACGTAGTCGCCGGTACGCAGGTCGGCGAAGGACTGCAGCGAGCGAGCGCCCAGACGCCGTTCGCGCGGCGGGCGCCTGCGGAAGACCTGCGTGTCCGGAAGCAGCACGAGGCCGAGGTCGCGCCACACGAAGCCGCGCCGCGCCGGTGTGACCGCGAAGAGGAGCTCCGCCTCGCGCGGCAGCCCCTCGCCGTCGTCCAGGATTCGCGCGTCGACGCGCCGCAAGAGGTTCTGCTGGCGCAGCGCCTCGCCGCGATGCGGGAATGCGACGACGACGCGATGTCCGGCGCGCACGAAGGCGGCGAGCTCGTTCTCGGCCTCGGCGAGGCCGCGCGCGACGAGCGCGGGGCGTTGCGCCTCGAACGCGAAGGGCTGTCCGGAGGGCAGCGGGTCGAGCCGAGCCGCGCGTTCGAGCGAGATCGGCTCGAGGTTCTCTTCCTCCCACACCGAGCGGACTTCGTCCGGCTCCCAGACGAGGTCGACGGCCCCGAGCGGCGGCACGAGGTCGTCGGGCATGGAAATGGGCTCGTCCTCGTCCACGAGGTGCGTCTCCGCGAGATCGAGACGCCGCTCGGCCGCCGGATAGATCACGGCCTCTTCGACCGAGTGCAGCGCCCGCTGCGTGAACGGGGAGAACGCACGAATCGCTTCGATCTCGTCGCCCCAGAACTCGATGCGGAGCGGCTCACGGCCGGTCGTCGGGAACACGTCGACGAGACCGCCGCGCACCGCGAACTGTCCGCGCTCGTCCGCGCGCTCGACGCGCTCGTAGCCGGCGAGCGCGAGCGCCTCCGTCAGCGCCTCGAGCGACAACTCGACGCGGGGGCCGACTCGGATCGCCTCGGGCCGCGCTTCGACCGGCGGCAGCGGCTCGGCGACCGCTGCGGCCGACGCGCACACCAGGCCGCCACGCGCGAGCACGTCGAGTGCACGCGCGCGCTCGCCCACGAGGTGGGGCGGCGGCTCGAGCCCGGAGCCCCAGCGGACGCCACGGCTCGGGAGCAGCGCAACCCGCTCGTCACCGAGGTACCACGCCGCGCCCTCCGCGGCGTCTCGTGCGTCCGCGTCCTCCGGCGCGAGGAGGACGAGGCCGCGGCCGGCGTCCTCGTGTAGGGCGGCGAGCATTAGCGGCAGCGCCGGCTCCGACACGCGCGCCGGCGCCGGCAGCGCCTCGGCGAAGGCGCGAAGCCGGTCGCCTTCGCGAAGCTCGGCGAGCAGCGGATACAGGACAGGACGGTCCATGACGAAAGGCCGAACCGCGCCGGTTCGGCTCCGTCAATCGTAGCCGCGCCCGCGTTCCTTGACTTTTGTGGAGCGGAGGCAGATCGTCGGGGCGTCGTGCAGCTGGCCGTCGGCACGTTCAACCTCAACAACCTCTTCTCGCGCTTCGACTTCGAGGCCGACGTCTCGACCGCCGCCGCCTCGAACGTCAAGGTCGAGGAGCGGACGTCGTTCTCCTTCGACGACCCCAGCGGCTTCAAGCTGCGCACGGATCAAGCGAATGGACCTCGACGTGCTCGCGGTCCAGGAGGTCGAGGACATCGACACGCTCCGCCACTTCGCAAGCGACGACCTCGGCGGCCTCTACAAGCACGTCGTCCTCATCGAGGGCAATGACCCACGGTTGATCGACGTCGGGCTCCTGTCGAAGCTGCCGCTCGGCGGCGTCACGTCGTGGCAGCACGTTCCCGATCCGCTGAACGTGGACCAGCCCGTGTTCTCGCGCGACCTCCTGCAGGTCGAGATCCTCAAGCCCGACCGGAGCGAGCGGCTGCTCACCGTGTTCAACAACCACCTGAAGAGCCACTACGTCCCGTTCACGGAAGACGCGGAAGCCGGGGGACAGAAGGCGAACGAGCTCCGTCGGCGGCAGTGCGACGCTGCGGCCGCGATCATCGACGCGCAGATGCGGCCCGACAGCGCCTACGTCGTCGTCGGCGACATGAACGACCCGCCGGACTCGCCGTTCCTCGCGCCGCTCGCGACCTCGCCGACGTTGAAGCTGCAGTTCGGCCTCGACGACGTCCACGAGACGCAACCGGGTCCCGGCAATCCGCCGCCACCGTCGCCGAACTGGACGGAGCGTTTCAAGGCATCCGGGAAACCGGCCGAGTACACGTTGATGGACCAGGTCTGGCTGAGCCCCGCGCTCGCGCCGAAGAAGACCGGCGCGTTCGTCGACCGGCGGACGAAGGTCGGCGGAGACGGCAGCGACCACGATCCGTCGTGGGTCACGCTCGACCTCTAGCGCTGCGACAGTAGGCTCGAATCGTGAGCGCGATCGTCCCGCTGCGACGCAATCGCGACTTCGTCCTGCTGCAGACGGGACAGGCGCTGTCGACCGTCGGCTCCGAGGCCGCCGCGGTCGCATACACGCTGCTCGTCCTCTCGGTCACGCATTCGCCGGCCAAGGCAGGGCTCGTCGGCTTCGTCCGCCTCGCGCCGTGGCCTCTGCTCGCGCTGCCCGCGGGCGTGGCTGTCGACCGGTGGAACCGGAAGCACCTGATGATCGTCGCGGACGTCGCACGCGTCGTCGCCGTGGGAGCGCTCGGCGTTGCTGCCGCGACGGGGCACGTGACGTTCCCGCTGATCGCGGTCGTCGCATTCGTCGAGGGCGCGATGTACGTCCTCTTCAACATCGCGGAGATCGGCGCGGTTCGATCGGTCGTCGCGTCGGAGCAGCTTCCGCGGGCGTTCGCGACGGAGCAGGCGCGGTTGTCGAGCGTGTATCTCGCCGGACCGCCGCTCGGCGGCCTCCTGTTCGGGCTCGGGCGCTCGCTCCCGTTCATCTTCGACGCGATCTCATACGCGTTCTCCACGGGCTCGCTGCTCGCGATGCGAACGCCGTTTCAGGAAGAGCGCGAAGCGACGGCGAAGACGGATCTTCGTGCGGAAGTGAAGGAAGGCCTGACCTGGCTCTGGTCGCATACGTTCCTGCGGATGTGCGCGCTCCTCTTCGCGGCCGGCAACTTCACGTGGGGCGCGCTCGAGCTGACGATCATCGTTGCCGCGCGCCGGGAGGGATTCCACCCGTTCGCGATCGGCGCTCTCATCGCCGTCATCGGCGCGCTATCCCTCGCCGGATCGATCGCCGCCCCGCGGTTCCACGGTCTGCTCTCGATGCGCACGACGATCATCGCCGCCTCGTGGCTCGCCCTCGGGATCGGCAGCTACCTCGCGAAGCCGAGCGTGTACGTCCTCCTCGCCGGCGGAGCGCCTTCGGTCTTCTTCGGGCCGACGCTGAACGCGATGATCATCGGCTACCGCGTCCGGATCGTCCCGGATCGCCTGCAGGGACGGGTCAACAGCGTCGCGCGATCGTTGGCGCTCGTTGCGCTGCCGCTCGGGCCCGTCGTAGCGGGTGTGTTGCTCGGGGCGTTCTCCGCGCGCGCAACCGTGCTCTTCCTGTTCGTGTGGTTGGTCGCGCTCGCGATCGTGACGACTGCGAGCCGGACGATTCGCGCGGCGCCGGACTTTCACGCCACGTCGGTCGCAGTCAGTTGAACTTCGCCTGCGCGCGGTCGAGGCCTTCGGCGTCGAGCGTCTCGACGGCGTCAGCAGCACGCGTGACGAGATCTTCGGCGTCCTGGTCGGGCGTGAACGGGGACAGGACGTAGTCGGCCGGCGCCCGTGCGTCGCCGCGGCCCGGACGCCCGACGCCGACCCGCAAGCGGAGGAACTCCTGCGACCCGAGATGCGCGGCGATCGAACGCAGCCCGTTGTGGCCCGCCAGCCCGCCGCCGCGGCGTGCCTGCAGCCGCCCGTGGTCGAGGTCGATCTCGTCGTGGATGACGAGCACGGCGTCGGGCTCGACCTTGTAGAAGCGCGCAGCTCCGCCGACCGACCGGCCGGACTCGTTCATGTAGGTCTCCGGCTTCAGAAGCGCGACACGGTGGCCGTCGACGCGGATCTCCGCGAGCTGACCCGAGAACTTGCCCTTCCACGACGCGCCGTACCGGCGGGCGAGCTCGTCGACGACCATCCAGCCGACGTTGTGCCGGTCGCGCGCGTGCTCGCGACCCGGATTTCCGAGACCGACGACGAGCAGATCGAGCGACGAGGCACGGTCGCCCCGACGCCACGGCAAGCGCATCGGGACTTAGCCCTCGGTCGTACCCGGCTCGCCGGCCGCATCGGCGGTCGGCTCGGCGGGCTGCTCGGCCGCGCCCTCGGGCTGCTCCTCGGGCGGTACCTCGCCCTCGGCCAGCTCCTCGCCCTCCTCGACCTCGGGCTCCGGCTCCTCGACGCGCGTCGGCAGCGTGACCGTCGCGAGGACCGTCTCCTCAGGATTGTCGAGGTACTTGACGCCCGCTCGCTCGGGCAGGTCGGCAAGGCGAAGCGTGTCGCCGATCGCCATCCCGCCGACGTCGAGCTCGATGTGCTCCGGGATCTCCATCGGGAGTGCCTCGACGTTGATCTCGCGCTGCACCTGCGAGAGGACGCCGCCCTCCTTGACCCCCTCGGGCTCACCAATCAGCTGGACGTTGACCGAGGCCTGGATCGGCTGGTCGAGCCGCACCTCCTGGAGGTCGACGTGCGAGATGTGCCCGCGCAGCGGATCCTGCTGGTAGTCCTTGAGGATCGACGCGTGCGCGGCCTTCTCCCCGTCGAGCACGACGTCGAGGATCGCGTGCAGGCCGCTCGGCCCGGTGAGGACGCGGCGAAGCTCGCGCTCCTCGACGCAGATCGCATGCGGGTGCATGCCGCTTCCGTAGAGGACTCCGGGGATGTAGCCCTCCTTCCGGAGACGCCGCGCGTCGGCGGAACCCCTTCGTTCCCGCTCGCGGACCTGCAACTTCATGCGCTCACCCGCCATGGCGGCGGAAAATGGTAGCTACTTTCCGCTGATGGGACGCGAAACGACGGATCACGGCGACGACTGGCGTCTGATGGGACAGGAGCGCTACCTCCGGGGCGCGACGCTCGAGCTCCGCGACTACGTCGCCTATAGCGCGTCGTGGGAGCACGACCACTGCGCGTTCTGCCAGCGCAAGTTCCTGCCGGCGGGAAGCGGCGATCCGGGGGCTCGCACCCGCGGCTACGCGACGACCGACGAGCACGAGCGCGGTGCGGGGTACTACTGGGTCTGCGAAGACTGCTTCGCGGACTTTGCCGCACGGTTCGACTGGCACGCAAAAGGGTCGGACCGGAAGGTCTGACCCTTAGAACAAGGCGTTCATATCGCCGAAAATGGCGGACACGGAGTCGTCCGCGAAGACGTTGTGGATCGTCTCGGCGAGGATGTCGGCGACCGTGAGCACCGTGACGCGCTCCGGCTTCCTGAGGGGATCGATCGGCACGGTGTCCGTGACGACGACGCTGTCGAGCGGACTCTCCTCGATCCGCTCGATCGCAGGCGGCGAGAAGATGCCGTGAGTCGCGCACGCGTAGACCTTCTTCGCGCCGCGCTCCTTCAGGAACTGCGCCCCCGCGACGAGCGTGCCTGCGGTGTCGACCATGTCGTCCGTCATAACGGCGCACTTGCCGTCGACGTCGCCGATGACGTTCGTGATGTGCGCGACGTTGTGCGCCGGCCGGTCCTTCTGGAGGACGGCTAGGTCGCCGCCGATCATCTCCGCGAACTTGCTCGCGAGGCGCGTGCGTCCCGTGTCGGGAGCGACGGCGACGAGCTCCTCTGGCAGGCCGAGATCGCGGAAGTACTGCGCGAGCATCGGCAGTGCGGTCATGTGGTCGACCGGCACCTCGAAGAATCCCTGGACCTGGCCCGCGTGCAGGTCCATCGTCAGCACGCGGTCGGCCCCGGCGGACTGGATCATCTCGGCGACGAGCTTCGCGGTGATCGGCTCGCGTGGACGTGACTTCTTGTCCTGCCGCGAGTAGGGATACAGCGGTACCACTGCCGTGATCCGCTTCGCGGAGGCGAGCTTCGCCGCATCGATCATGATCAGCAGCTCCATCAGGTGCTGGTCGACGGGCGGGGAGCTCGTCTGCACGATGAAGAGGTCGGCGCCGCGGATCGACTCCTCGTAGCGGCAATAGGTCTCGCCGCTCGCGAACGTGCGCAGGGAGACGTCGCCGACTTGGTTCGTGATGTGCGCGACGTTGTGCGCCGGCCGGTCCTTCTGGAGGACGGCTAGGTCGCCGCCGATCATCTCCGCGAACTTGCTCGCGAGGCGCGTGCGTCCCGTGTCGGGAGCGACGGCGACGAGCTCCTCTGGCAGGCCGAGATCGCGGAAGTACTGCGCGAGCATCGGCAGTGCGGTCATGTGGTCGACCGGCACCTCGAAGAATCCCTGGACCTGGCCCGCGTGCAGGTCCATCGTCAGCACGCGGTCGGCCCCGGCGGACTGGATCATCTCGGCGACGAGCTTCGCGGTGATCGGCTCGCGTGGACGTGACTTCTTGTCCTGCCGCGAGTAGGGATACAGCGGTACCACTGCCGTGATCCGCTTCGCGGAGGCGAGCTTCGCCGCATCGATCATGATCAGCAGCTCCATCAGGTGCTGGTCGACGGGCGGGGAGCTCGTCTGCACGATGAAGAGGTCGGCGCCGCGGATCGACTCCTCGTAGCGGCAATAGGTCTCGCCGCTCGCGAACGTGCGCAGGGAGACGTCGCCGACTTGAATCCCCAACTTGTCGGCGATTCGCTGCGCGAGCTCCGGATGAGAGCGACCGGAGAACAGCATCAGCCGCTTCGACGGACCGCGCTCGATCCAGTGCTCGGGGCGCAGCTCCGGCTTCGCTTCGGCGACCTCGAGCCCGGGCAGCCTCGTCAGCTCAGTGGTTGTCGTCGCGCTTTCGACGGAGATATCCCTCTTTTGTGACCTGCCGGGGAGGAAACCCTGCCAGAGATTCGGGAGGGACGTCATCTGTTATGTACGACCCGCCCGCAATCCATGCCTCGTCCCCGATCTCGACCGGTGCTTCGAGGCCATTGTGAATACCGGTCCTGACGTTCCTGCCGATCCTCGTCCGCTGCTTCGGTCGGCCGGCCTCGTGCGGGTAGTTCGCGGTGATCGTCCCGGCGCCGATGTTCGTGTCCGCGCCGATCTCCGCGTCCCCGATGTAGGACATGTGCGGGATCTTCGTCCGCTCGCCGATCTCCGAGTTCTTGATCTCGACGAACGTCCCGGCCTTGGCGCCCGCGTCGAGCCTCGTCCCGGGGCGGAGGTAGCAGAACGGGCCCACCTTCGCGCTCTCCCCGATCTCCGCGTCGACGGCGACGACGTGAGGCCCGACCTCCGCGCCTGAGGCGACGCGCGTCCGGCCGCGAAGGACCGTGAACGGATGGATGGTCGAGTCGGGCTCGAGCTCGACGTCCGCCTCGATCCAGGTCGTCGCGGGGTCGACGATCGTCACGCCGGCGAGCATGTGCTCCCGGTTGATGCGGTCGCGGAGCGCGGCGCCGGCGTCGGCGAGCTCTTCGCGCGTGTTCACGCCTTCGATGTCGGCGGGGTACGGCGCCTTCATCACGCCGACATTCTCCCCGTCCTGGA
>VAYM01000124.1 GCA_005884945.1 Actinomycetota bacterium
GTAGATCGCGATCGCCTTCACGCCGAGCTTCCACGACTCGAGGAAGAGCTGCCCGACCTCGTCCACCGTCACCGACTCGGGCATGTTGACCGTCTTGGAAATCGCACCGCTTATGAAGGGTTGAGTCGCGCCCATCATCTTCACGTGGCCCATGTAATGGATGGCCCGTTCACCGACCGCGCAGTCAAAGATCGGATAGTGCTCCGACTTCAGGTATGGAGCGCCGACAACTGAGTTCCTCTCATCGATGTACGCAACGATCTCCTCGACTTCGGCCGGTGCATAACCAAGTTCCTCGAGCGCCATAGGCACGGACTTGTTGACGATCGTGATCTCGCCGCCGCCGACGAGCTTCTTCGACTTGACCAGAGAGAAGTCGGGCTCGATGCCGGTCGTATCACAGTCCATCAAAAATGAAATCGTTCCAGTCGGCGCGGTGACCACCGACTGTGCGTTGCGGTAGCCGTTTACCTCGCCGATGTCGAGTGCTTCGTCCCACGCGTGGCGACAAGCGGTGAGCAGATCCGACGGAACTGAGTCGGTGTTCTCGATGTTCCCTACCGCCGCGCGGTGCTTGGCGATGATTCCGATCATCGCCGCCGCGTTCTGCCGGTAGCCGGCGAATGGTCCCATCCGTCCCGCCATCTCTGCTGACTTGCGATAAGCACGCCCCGTCATCAATGCAGTGATTGCCGCGGCATAGGCACGACCCTCGTCGGAGTCGTACGGGAGACCGCGCGCCATCAAAAGCGCGCCGAGGTTCGCATAACCGAGCCCGAGCTGGCGATACGACTTCGCGTTCTGCTCGATCTCGGGCGTCGGATACGACGAGTATCCAACGAGAATCTCTTGCGCGAGGAACACAACATCGACCGCATGTTGGAACGCCTCGATGTCGAATTCGCCGTCCTCGCGGCGGAACTTCATCAAGTTCAATGAAGCGAGGTTGCAGGCTGAATCATCGATGTGCATGTACTCACTACAGTTCGCCACCACGGCGCCATCGACGATGTACGAGTGATGGAGCGGCTCAGTCAGGTTGTAGACGACTTCCTGGCCGTCGTTCTCGCGCGAGACAAGCTGCGTGGTCGGCTTCGTGGAATAGCGAGTGACCTCGTCCATGACGCGCATGAGCTCGGTTTGCTTCCGCTTTGCTGAGAAGCCGACCAGGCGAGCAAACCGCTCGAGATCGGAGCCCGTGATCCTCAAGTCGTAACCGGGCTTCGAGTCGTACGCGACTTCGGTGCCATCCTTCCGGGTGTAACTGAACCTCTGCGTGTCGCTTCCGGAAACCGCGTAGATCCGGCTGCGAATGCCGAAGGCGTTGAGAAGCCGCTGGACGTCCTTGAGCAACGCTTCGCTTCGGCTTCCGAGACCGGCGTAACGACTCGCCTTCCCTGCCTCAACGCGAGAGACACAGCCGTCGGCGCCGAAAAGGCCACGGAGGAATGAGCGCTGAATGTCGGGCGGCGCCATGAAAATGGTTGCGGGGACGCGCTTGTGGTGCGCTCTGGCCGACGTGACCCCGAGACCGCGGAAGAACTCGCGTACAGCCTTGCTCCCCACACGGAGCTGGACGGTCCCATTGTCCATGCGCTGAACGGAGACGCCGCCGACGAGCTCGCGGAGCAGTCCTTCGTGCGTTCCCGCGAGGCCGTCCTCGATGTCGTCGCCTCCGTAGATCCACTGGGTCTGAACGTCGGTCAGGCAGCCGTCGCCGATCAAATGACCCATGAGCTCGCCGAGTTCCTGGCTCCAGCGCTCGGGGAGAGCCTGGTACGTGACCGTGCCACCACGGCCGTACGATCGTGCTGCGGCTTCGACCTTGATCGGCAGTTCCCAACTCGCGTCGACGGCCGCAGTCAGGCTGTCATTGAGCAGAACACGGTCTTCGGTGGTTAGCTCGTCAGCACGCACGTAGCCCCGGTTGAGTGTCCAAAGTCGATGGTTCGGCGTGCACCGGAGATCCTGTCCGTTCGCGAAGCGGAGTCGGAAAATTGGCTTGACGCCGTTCCGCATGACTGCAACCGGAACGCTCGCGATCACGCCACCCCCGGGCTCCTTCGCCGTTGCGCGATGGGTGTAGACGCTGAATTCCTCACCGGCCTGGGCACGTTCGTACAGCTCCGCGAATGGAAGGAGGCCGAGCGTCGTGTGCACACGTGCGTCACCGGGGAAGCACGGGTTCGACGCGTTGATGCGACCCGTGTTCGGGCACGTGTGCCAGGCATTGATCGTCGTGTCGTACTGGACGCCCGGGTCCGCGCACTGCCAGGCCGCCTCGGCCATGTCGCGCAAGATCTTTCGCGCCTTCACCGTTTCGATCACGGTGCCGTCGGTGCGTGCAGTGAGGTTCCAGTCCGCGTCTGCTTCGACCGCTTCCATGAACGCGTCGGTGACGCGCACCGAGTTATTCGCGTTCTGGTACTGGATCGACGCCCAGTCGGGCGAGTCGAGCGACATGTCGTAGCCGGCCTGCTCGAGCACGCGCGCCTTCTGCTCCTCGCGCGCCTTGCACCAGATGAACTCTTCGATGTCGGGATGGTCGACATCGAGGACGACCATCTTCGCCGCGCGCCGTGTCTTTCCACCCGACTTGATCGTTCCCGCCGACGCATCGGCCCCGCGCATGAACGAGACAGGACCGGATGCGTAACCGCCCTTCGCCAATTGCTCTTTCGATGAGCGAAGCTTCGAGAGGTTGATTCCGGATCCCGAGCCGCCACGGAAGATGATCCCTTCGCGGCGAATCCAGTCGAGGATCGACTCCATCGAATCCTCGATTGAGAGGATGAAGCACGCACTACATTGCGGGCGCTCCTCGAAACCAACGTTGAACCACACGGGCGAGTTGAACGCGGCGAGTTGATTGACGAGGATCGCCTTGAGCTCTGCTTCGAAGGTCTCGGCGTCCTCGTCGGTTGCGAAGTAGCGGCCCGCGCGGCCCCAGCCGCCGATCGTGTCGACGACGCGGCCGATCATCTGCTTGACGCTGAACTCGCGCTCCGGCGAGGACATGCGGCCGCGGAAGTACTTCTGCGCGACGATGTTCGTCGCCGTCTGCGACCAGAACTTCGGGAATTCCACGCGTTTTTGCTCGAAGACCGGCTTGTCCTTGCCGGGGATGAAGGCGTCGCGCGTCTCCCACTCGATCTCGTCGAACGGGTCGCGGCCCGGGATCGTGAAGTACCGCCGGACGCCGAGGCTGGCCGCCTCGTCGACGACGGTGTTCTGAACCTGGGTCTCCATCTCCTTGGCGGTCGCCATCTCTTCCCTCCCGGGCTTAGGTCCTGACGGTATCGGTCTCGATCGGGCGTTGGTGATGCGTCTGTTGAGAGGCGCCGCCGACCGGGATCTGGACCTTACGAACCGTTCCGGACGGAACGAATTCTACCGGCGAGAAGGGGCGCAAGGCCGCTTGCAGAGCGGGTTTGCGGGCGCTCAGGCGGGTGCGGTCGCGGCCTGCGCGCCGTCGATTCCGGCGGCGTCCTTGCGGAAGCGGCGGTGCACCCAGTAGGTCGTCCCGCCGAGCTCGAATTTGCTCCAGATTCCGCCGCCGTGCAGGCCGATCCGCGTCTCGAGCGGGTAGGTCGCGAGGATCTCGTTCGGGAACGTGGGCCGCCACGCGCTCGCCCTGGCGACGACGATTCGACGGTCGGTCGCCGCCACGACCACGTACTTGGAGAAGAACGCGAGCAGCCACGTGAGCAAGAAGAAGTAGGGGCTCATCCCGCTCTGCGCGGGGAAGATCGCCTGGATCTGCTCGCCCGGCTCCATGAGCGGCTCCGTCCGCTTCCGGAGGTTGTCCCGCAGTGCCATCGCGGGCGTTTCTACTCCATCGAGGGCCACGCGCGCAACTCCCTCGTTCGAGGGAATCGGCGAAAGGAATCGGGTCGCCGCCGTTCCTTTCTGTCAGCCTCGGCGGTCCGGAGCGAGCGATCAACTCACCGCTGCAATCGGTTACGCGACGGGCAAAGGCGCGATCGTCGTCGCAGCAGCCGGGAACGGCGGAACGACGACGCCGTTCTACCCCGCCGCCGATCCGCGCGCGGTCAGCGTCGCGGGTACGACCCTCGCGGATCGCCGTTACTCGTGGTCGAACTTCGGCGCGTGGGTGAACGTCGCCGCGCCGGGTTGCAACATCGCGCCGCTGCTCGCGGGCGGCTACGGCTCGAACGGCGCCGTGCAGGTCGGCGGCTCGAACGTCGCGTCCGGGTCGAACGGAACGGCGCTGGTCGGCGGCGGCAACAACGCGAGTGGCTCGTCGGCGGCGAACAACGTGCCATTCACGGAGCAGGCCGCCCCCGGCGGGCCTTCGTCGCACAACCGGCTCGCAGCGGGGACGCCGAGCGGACAGCTCCCGTTCACGGGCCTCGGCCTGATGCTGTTCGTTCTGCTCGGCCTCGCGCCTCTTGACTACGGGCCTGGGCGTCCGGCCCCGCGCGCGGGCGTAGGACGTTCTCTCCTCATGCGGCCGCGGTGCTCCCTCGCCGCGGTCGCCCCGCGCTACTTGCGGTTCGGCGGTGCGGGCGGGACGGTGGCCGGCCGCGGCTGTGCGCGGCGCGCCTGGATCTTGCGTGCGGCGATGCTCGCGCCGGCGGCTGCGATCAGCAGCAGGCCGACTCCGGCGAGGATCAGCAGCGGTAACGGGATCGACGTGGCGTTCCCAGGGCCGAGCGCGCTTGCGAGGCGATTGAAGAAACCCTTGTCGCTGTGTGACTGCGTCGAGCGCGTCCCGCCGGGCGGCACGGGAGTGTTCGGCCCAGGAGGTCCGCCGCCGTTCCGACTCATCGCGATGATTGCGTTGTTGAGCGCGCGGTCGAGGTCCGACCTCGCCTGGCTGTAGTCCTGCAGATCCTCCGGCAGGTGACTGATCGCCTGCGTGTAGCAGTGGACGGGGTACGTCCCGTCGATCCGCCCGTCGTACCAGTCGTTCAGCAGCGTCTTCCAGCACGGCGCTTTCGCGGCCGCGTTTCCGGCGCCGAACGCGAGTGTGGCGGCGAGCACGACGAGAACGACGAGGAGGCGAGATTTCGGCATAAGGGAAACCGGCGCGGCGGAACCGCGGAGTCTAACCATCGTGCGGACTGTGCCGGACGTCGTTATGTCCATGGTTATGCGGTTGTAAGCTGTTTGTTAGCACGAGCGGGCTCCAGGCCCTGTGCTAGCTTCGCCGCCGATGCGTCAGGCCCTCGCAGGCGGAGCTTCGCTCTCCGCGGCGGCCGGTGCCCTTTTCGCCTTCGCCCTCTTTGCCTCGAGCGGCTCGAGCGAGTCTCGCCTCTTCTGGATCGGGATCGCGGCGGTCGTCGTCGCGACGGCCGCGCTCGTTCTGAGGTCCGTGCCGCTCACCGGGCCGGTCGTCGCGTTTCTCGGTCTCCTGGCGGTGTTCGCGTTGTGGCAGGCGCTCACGATCTCGTGGTCGATCGAGCCCGACTCGTCGTGGCGGTACGCGAACCGGACGTTCGTGTATCTCGCGTTCGCGGTCGTCGGCGTGCTCGTCGGGACGGCGATCCCGCGGACGTGGATCGCGGCGGGCATCGGGTTCCTGTTCACCGTGGTGCTCGTCGTCGCGCTCGCGGCGAAGGCGCTGCCCTGGCTGTACGGCGACTACGGACGCCTCGCGCGGTTGCGCTGGCCCGTCGCGTACTGGAACGAGCTCGCCCTGCTCGCGGCGATCACCGTTCCGCTCGGGTTGTGGTTGGCGGGACGACGCGAACGGCCGCTGCGCGCGCGCGTGGCAGGTGTTCTGCACGTGTACGTCGCGCTCGTCGCAGTCGTGCTGACGTTCTCGCGCTTCGGGATCATCCTCGCGGTGCTCGGCGCGGTCGTGTGGATGTGGCTCGACCGCGACCGGCTCGACTCGCTCGTCGCGGTGCTGATCGCTGCGCCGGTCGCCGCCGTCGTCGCCGGCGATGCGCTGCTTCTGCACGGAATCGCCGACGACGACCAGTCGCATCACATGCGCGTGCACGACGGATGGATCTTCGGCGTGCTCTTCCTCGCAGGCGCCGCCGTGGTCGTCGAGCTCGGGCGGCGGCTGCTCGCGCGCGAAGGCAATCTCGCGTTCCGCCGCCGGCTTGCAGTCGGTGCGCTCGGCGCGGGCGTCGCGTTGGGCATCGCCGTTCTGCTCGCGCTCGTCGTTCGCGCCGGTGGGCCGACCGACTTCGTCCGCGCACGCTGGGACGAGTTCGCGCACGCGCAGAGCATCGGCACGCCCGGACGGCTGACGAGCACGAGCTCCGGCAATCGCTGGCACTGGTGGCAGCAGTCGTGGGATGCCTTCACGCGTCATCCCGGCGGCGGAACCGGCGCCGGCTCGTTCGCGCTGACGTCGACGGTCTCCGCGCACAACGCCGAGCAGTCGACGGTCGAGCCGCACAACGTCCCGCTGCAGTTCCTGACCGAGACGGGGATCGTCGGGTTTCTCCTCTACGCGGGCGTGATCGCCGCGGTCGTTGTCGCGGTCGTGCGCGGCTCGCGTGACCGCGCGACGCAGGTGCTGGCGCTCGTCGCCGGGATCGGCTTGGTCCACTCGCTCGTCGACATCGACTGGAACTTCGTTGCCACACAGGGTCCGTTGTTCGCGGTTGCCGGCGTGCTGGTCGCGCCGCCTGGACAAAACGTTGCGCGACTCCGTGTGCTTCCCGCAGCGGGTGTCGCCCTCTGCGCGCTCGCCGCGCTCTACTCGCTGTTTGCGCCGTGGTACTCGGACCAGCGGCTGCAGGACGCGTTCGTCGCCGTCGGCAATGGCGATTTCGTCGGCACCGCGAGCGCGGCGCGCGACGCGCACAACCTCGACCCGCTCGCGCTCGACCCGATCCGTCTGCTCGCCGTGACGTTGGAGGGCGTCAAGGACTACACGGGAGCGAAGCGCTACTACATGCTCGCCACGAACCGCGAGCCAGAGAATCCGGAGACGTGGTACGACCTCGGGGCGTTCTACTTCCGGCAAAAGCAGTGGTGGCCGTCGTGGGTCGCGCTCAACCGCTCGTACGGGTTGGACGCGTTCGGCCCGGCCGGGGAGAAGGGCGGTCTGCTGGACCAGGTGCGCTGCAAGCCCGGCGTCGAGCGGACTAGCCGGCAGTGCCCAGCACGAGCACCAGGTGCGAGCCCATGAGCTGCCGCGGCCGCATGCCGTCGAGCGGCGACACGATCCGGACGTGGAGGTCGCGCGCGAACCGCCGCGCCTCCGGCTCGTAGCCGGCGCGGTACATGACGACGGAACGGCCGTCGTTCAAGTGCGGCGCGTTCCCGACCTTCCCGACGAGGTAGCCCCGCGCCTTGACGCGCGCGGCCGTTGCGGCGGCTGCTCCGGCGCGGCCGTTCCCGTTGAGGACGACGACCGAGACCTCGCTCCGCCGCAACGTGGGGTGCGACGGCGCGGGCTTCGCCTTGTGCGTGGCGCGTGCTGCCGAGGCCGTGTCGGCCTTGAAGGTGCCGGCGAACGGATTCCCGATGAGGGCGATCCCGGCGGCAGCGAGCAAGACGAGCTCAACCGTCGCCACGAATGTGACGACGATCGTTGCGTGACGCCAGCGTTCAACCTCCATCGCCCGGAGCGGATTCGGCGTATGCGGCTCCGCTCCTTGTGCAATTGCGAATTTCTGTCCTACATTCCCAGGTCCTTGCGGCCCCGGACCCTGCTCGTCGGCGTGCTCTCAGCAGGCGCGATCCTCGCGCTGCCCGCCGGCGTCGTCGCGTCGCCGACTCTTTCGCGCCTCGACGTGCCGCGTGACCTGAAGGTCGTCTCCTACTTCCGGGCCGACGCGGGCTGGACGGAGATGTGGACGGACTGGCGGCCCGACCGCATCGACGCGGACCTCGCGCGCGCGGCCTCGCTGAACGCGAACACCGTGCGCGTGATCGTCCAGCCGGACCTCTTTGGCTATCCGCATCCGTCCGTGAAGTACACGTCGCGGCTCGCGCAGTTCGTCTCGCTCGCGGCGGCGCACGGGTTGCACGTCCAGCTGACGCTGTTCGACTGGTGGTACTCGTGGGAGGACGTCGCGGGCTCGAAGACATGGGCGACGGAGCTGCTCGGTCCGTACGTCGACGATCCGCGCATCGCGTTCGTCGAGCTGCGCAACGAGATCCTTCCGAACCAGGCGACGCTGCCGTGGGCAAGCGCGATGATCCCGTTCCTCCAGGGCTACCTGCGCGACATTCCGGTGACGATCTCGGTCGCCGGGCCCGACCCGCCGTCGCGGCTGCGCCTGCTCGCGCAGGGGCTCGGTTGGATCCAGCCCGACTTCTGGGACATCCACGACTTCAGCGGCGACGGCGGCGTGACGTACAACCTGATCCGGCGCGCGCAGCGCGTCGTCGGAACGACGCAGCTGTGGATCGGCGAGGCGGGCTATGCGACGACCACGATCGTGTCGGGCTGCGGCGGCGTTCCGTTGACGGTATCCGCGCAAGAGGCCGCGCAGCGGCATTTTTTCTCGGTGGTGTCTTGGGCCACGCACGCGACCGGCCTGCCTGATGCAGGCGTGTGGGTGCTCGGCGACATGACTCCGAAGGCCGTGCCCGATCGGCCCGTCACGGACACGAACCCCGAGCTGCACTTCGGCTTGTTCCGTCTCGACGGGTCGGCGAAGCCGGCGGCGGACACGGTGCGCAGCGTGTTCAGCGGCGGCGCACCGTCCGGATTCAACGAGGGTTTCGAGCAGGCGGTCACGTCCGCTTCCGGCGCGGCTGTTCCGGCCGAGTGGTCGCTCACCGGGAACGCGGAGTTCGCGCAGGACACGACGGTCGCGGCGGAGGGACACGCCTCGGTTCGGGTCACTGCGCGGCACGTCTCGCGTGCGGCGTCGGTGTCGATCGTTCCACCGGCCGGCGCGGTGGATCTTGGGGCCCACGTGACGGTCGCCGTGCTTGCGCGACGGTCCGAGGCGAAGGGAAGTGCGTTCGTTGTCTTCGAGTGGCTCAACCGCGCACACCACGTCGTCGGCCGATCGGCGTCGAAACCGTCGGCCGCGGCGGCGGGAGCGTGGGGCGAGCTGAGGCTGACGACAACTGCGCCGCGCGGTGCGGCATATGCACGGATCGACCTCGTGGTGCGCGGGACGACGAGCCCTGTCTGGTTCGACCGCGTCTCGTTCAGTCGCTGAGACCTACGGCCAGCGAGTCGGCCGGGGTTCCAGCTTGTCGTGCGTCGTCCAATCCTCCCGAGGCGGGGAGAAGACGTCGATGACGGTCGCACCTTCATCGCCGCCCATGGCCGTATGCGGTGTGTTCGACGAGATGCGCCAGATCCCGCCCCTTTGAACGGTCTTCGTCTCGCTACCGACGCGAAAGACCACGGACCCTTCGATCACGATGCCGAACTGCTCATGGTCGTGTCGGTGTTCGGGCAGCTCGGCACCCGGCTCGATCTCGACGACGGCCAGCGTCAGACGCTCCCCGTGGACGGCGCGTGCGAGGTAGCCGTCCGCGAGCGTTTGCGGCGGGATCGCGGGGAGATCCTCGAACCCGCTCATCGTTCAGCCTGGAAAGGTAAGCCTACGGAGTAGACAGGAGGAAGACATGGCTCACGATCATGACCGCGTACGCGACTTCGCGCGCAACTACGCCGAGGCGTGGTGCAGCCACGATCCCGCGCGAGTCGCCGACCACTACAGACCGGGTGGGAAGATCACGATCAACGGCGGCGAGTCCACCGAGATCACCGAGGCTGCGCAGTCGTTCATGACCGCGTTCCCGGACATTCGGGTGTTCATGGACGACCTCGTCTTCAAGGACGACGTGGTCGAGTTCCACTGGACCTTCACGGGCACGAACACGGGCTCGGGCGGAACCGGAAAGTGGGTTCGGATCTCGGGGTTCGAGGAGTGGACGTTCGGTGACGACGGGCTCGTGGCCGAGTCAAAGGGTCACTACGACCAGGTCGAGTACGACCGCCAGCTGCAGGAGGGAGCCTGACGGTCACGCGATCCAGACGTGATGGGCGAAGCCCGCAGCGGCGGCTCCGCTGACGCTGCGAAGCCGACGACGAGAGCGTTTCGTAAGCGCGGACGCGTCTCACAGAGCGATGCAAGCGCGAGACCGGAGAGAGCGCGACGAGCAACACCGTGTCCGTCGCGCCGCGTTCGGCGAGCAGCGGTCGCGCCAGTCTGTGCAGCACCACCATCGCGACCGTCGCCGACGCGAGCGACACGAGAACCGCCGCGGCGACGTCGGAGCGGAGCACTGCCGCGACGCCGCGTACGACAAGCGGATAGAGCGGAAAGAACGCCGACGCGAGCGATCCGAAGGTCAACCGAGCGCGGCAAGGTCGTCGTCGTCCAGCGTGAGGCTCGCTGCGGCGACGTTCTCCTCGAGATGCTCGAGCGACGACGTTCCGGGGATCGGGAGCGTCGCCGGCGAGTGGTGAAGCAGCCACGCGAGCGCGACCTGCTGGCGCGTCACGCCGTGCTTCTCCGCGACTCGGTCAACCGCGCCGGTCGGCGTCGCAGCGCGCCAGCCGGCGCCGATCGGGAAGTAGGGCAGGAAGACGAGCCCGTCGCGCTCGCAGGTGCGCACGACGGACTCCGACGTGCGGTCGGCGACGTTGTACTCGTTCTGGACGGAGACGATGCGCGCGACGCTCTGTGCGCGGGCGAGCTCGTCCTCGTCGACGTTCGAGACACCGATGTGTCTGATCTTCCCCTCACGTTGCAGGTCCGCGAGCGCACCGACGGACTCCTCGATCGGCACGTTGTCGTCCGGCCCATGCAGCTGGTAGAGATCGATCCGCTCGAGCCGCAGACGGCGCAGACTCGCCTCGCACGCCTCGCGCAGATGCTCGGGGCGGCCGTCCACCTCCCACTGCTTGCGCGACGGCCGCGTTCCCGACCCTTTCGTCGCGATCACGACGTCGTCCGGGTAGGGATGGAGCGCGTCGGCGATCTGCCGTTCGTTCACCTCGGGGCCGTACGCGTCGGCCGTGTCGATGAGCTGCACGCCGAGCTCGACGGCTCGCCGGAGCACGGCACGTGCGTTCTCCGGGTCGTCCGGCTCGCCCCAGATGTCTTCGCCGCAGAGACGCATCGCGCCGAACCCGAGCCGGTTGACGACGAGATCCCCGCCGATCGTGATCGTCTCCGTCACCCGGCGATCCAGGCCCAGGTCTTCCCAAGCCCCGCATCGAGGTCGTGCTCGGCGCGCCAGCCGAGCTCCCGTGCCGCACGCGAGACGTCGAGCACGCTGCGGAGGATCTCACCGGGGCGTGGGTCGGCATACTCGGGATCCGTGTCGACGCCGGCGGCGCGTCGCACCGCGTCGTACAGGTCCACGACGGAGGTCTCGATCCCTGTGCCGACGTTGAAGACCCCGCCGTCCGCGTCGAATGCGCGCATCGTCGCCTCCGCGACGTCGCCGACGTAGACGAAGTCGCGCGTCTGCAACCCGTCGCCGAAGATACGCGGCCTCCCGCCGCCCGCGAGCTCGCGCATGAAGATCGAGACGACGCCTCCTTCGAGGTTCGCCTCCTGCCGCGGCCCGTAGACGTTCGCGTATCGCAGGACGACATGGCTCGTCCCGTACAGCCGGTTGTAGGTCTGCAGGTACTCCTCTGCGGCAAGCTTCGCCGTCCCGTACGGCGCAAGCGGTCTGCGCCCGGCATCCTCGGGCGCGGGGCCGTCGCATTCGCCGTAGATCGCACCTCCGGTCGAGGAGAAGACGATCTTCGTCCCGTGCGTGCGCGCCGTCTCGAGCACGCGGATCGTCCCGAGCACGTTCACGTCCGCGTCGAAGTCCGGTTGCGCGACGGACACGCGAACGTCCGCTTGCGCAGCGAGGTGGAAGCACGCGTCAGGGCGCACGTCGTCGAAGACCGCAGCGGCGTCCGAGCGGATGTCCGCCTCGTGCAGCGTCGCCGCGTCGGGGACGTGCTCGCGCCGCCCGGTCGCGAGGTTGTCGAGCACGTGCACCTCGTCGCCCCGCGCAACAAGAGTGTCGACGACGTGCGAGCCGATGAAGCCTGCACCGCCTGTCACGAGCGCCCGCACGGGCGCGATCGTACGTCGCCGTCGCTACTCGGCGGGGCGCTCGCCGTCCAGTTCGGCGGCCGCGCGCGCGTCGAGCTCTGCCCGAGCTCGTTCCGCCCATGCGCGAGGCTTATCGTTCGTGCCGTGTTCGTGACGTTCGAAGGAATCGACGGCTCGGGGAAGTCGACGCAGGCGCAGTTGCTCGCACGGGCGTTGCGTGCGGACGGGCGCGAGGTCGCGACGACGCGCGAGCCCGGCGGGACGCCGCTGGGAGAGCGGATCCGCGAGCTGCTCCTGAACGGTCAGGACATGTCTCCGTGGGCCGAGGCTGCGCTGTTCGCCGCGGCCCGTGCGGAGCTCGTCGAGCAGGTGATCGCCCCTGCGCTCGAGAGCGGCAAAGTCGTCGTCTGCGACCGTTACGTCGACTCGTCGCTCGCATACCAGGGAATCGCGCGCGGCCTCGGCGTCGATGAAGTGCTGCAGCTGAACGAGCACGCCACCGGCGGGTTGTTCCCCGACCGCACGTTCCTCGTGCTCGTCGATCTGGCGACCGCCGCCGCGCGTGCGCGTTCGTCCGACCGCATCGAACGCGAGGGCGGCGAGTTTCAGCGCAAGGTCGATCAGGCCTACCGCGAACTTGCGACGATGTTCCCCGACCGCATCGCGACGGTGGACGGCGACCGCGCGGCCGACGACGTGGCAGAGGAGATCCGTGGACGCATTCGACAGCTTTCCTGAGCAGGCCGACGCGAAGCGGCTGCTGCGCGCGGCGATCGCGGAAGGGTCGGCGCACGCGTACCTCTTCCACGGCCCGCCCGGCGTCGGCAAGCGCACTGCAGCGCTCGCGTTCGCCGCGGAGCTGATCGGCGAGCACTCGCGCGTGACGAGCGGCGTGCATCCCGACCTCTACCTCGTCGAGCCGGTCGGCGACCAGATTCGCATCGACGACATCCGCGCTCTCCGCCACGACTTGCACATGCGTCCGTTCGAGGCGGAACGCCGCGTCTACGTCGTGTATTCCGCCGAGACGATGAACGAGGACGCTGCGGATGCGTTGCTCAAGGACCTCGAGGAGCCGCCGCCCTACGCGGTGATCGTGCTCGTCGCGGACGACCTTGGCCCCCTGCCGGAGACGATCCGCTCGCGCTGCCAGCTCGTGCCGTTCAGGCGCCTGTCGGAGCGCGCGATCCGCGACGAGATCGGCGCGCGCGCCCCCGGTCTCGCTCCGGAGGAAGCGACTGCACTTGCGCGCGTTGCGGCGGGACGGCTCGACCGCGTGACGAGGCTGCTCGATCCGAAGGCCGCCGCGCGGCGCGAGGTGCTGCTCGAGGTCGCGCGGAGCGTCTACGCCGATCCCGAGTTCGAGCCGTCCGCTGCCGCGGCGCGCATCCTCGAGGGCGCACGCGAGCGCGGCGCCGAGGCGAAGGAAGACGCCGAGGCGAGGAACGAGTCGCTCGATCTTCCCGCGCGCGAGGCTGAGCAGCGGATCCGGCGCGCACAACGCGGTGCCGAGCGCGAGGAGTTGCTCGCCGCGCTGGAAGAGCTGGCTTCGTGGTATCGCGACCTCGTCGCCGTCGCGGTCGGCGCCGAGCGGGCGGTCGTCCACTACGACCGGCTCGAGGAGCTGTCCGCCGACGGCACGACCGAGCGCCTCGCCGGAGCAGAGCGGGCGTGCGAGCTCGTCCGCGAGACCTGGCGGGCGTTCGAGGAATTCAACCTCTCGCCCGGCCTCGCTTTCGAGGCGCTGTTCGTCCAGCTCCGGCGCGAGCTCGTGGGGCCGGTAGCGGCGGTCCCCTGAAATCCCACCTTTGAGGGGGTTGCAGGGAGCCGGGCGACCGCCGACACTCCCACGAAGAGACTAGGGCGCGTCTTTGCGGCAGGCCCGCCACCCGCCTCGTTTTAGAGGAGACAGGTTGGCAGCAGTTCCGTCATTCGGCCGAGCCGCGGGGGTTGAGCGCCACGCCGCTCGCGGCGCCGACCCGACCAGCGACCTGTACGAGCGCTACTCGGCCCAGATCTTCGGGTACTGCCTGCATCGGCTCGGCTCGCGCGAGGAGGCCGAGGACGCGGTGCAGACGACGTTCATGAACGCGTTTCGTGGCTTGCAGCGCGGCATCGTTCCCGAGCTCGAGTCCGCATGGCTGTTCAAGATCGCGCACAACGTGTGCCTGTCGCGCCGACGCTCGTCGTGGCGTCGCGGGCGCGTCGAGGCGCCGAACAACCTCGAGGTGCTGCAGGAGGTCGTTCCCGCGCGCGAGCGGATCGGCGACGAACTGATCCGGCTGCAGGACGTGCTCGAGGAGATGCCGGACAATCAACGGCGCGCGATCTTGCTACGCGAATGGCAAGGACTCACGTATCGCGAGATCGCGGACGAGCTCGCGTTGTCGCAGTCCGCCGTCGAGACGTTGATCTTCCGTGCGCGGCGCGCGCTCGCCGCGGGGCTCGAGGAAGAGCACGACCGCAGCTGGCGCAAGCGCGCACGGCACGCAGGCGATGCAGGCGCCGTCGCGGTTGCGCTGAAGGCGTTGGTCAGCGGAGGAAGCGCGGCGAAGCTCGCAGTTGCTGCGTTGATCGCCGCCGCGTCGACGATCGCTGCGCCGGTGGGCAATCAGCATTCGGGGAGCGTGCGGCACGCAGGGCCGACAGCGCGCACGCCGGTGAGCCACTCAACGCAGTCGGCGCCGGTCTCGCGGCGGCTCGCGTCGGTTGCGCCGACGATGCACCGCGCGACGCCCGCGCGACCGAAGCCGCGACTCCGGCCGACGCCGCCCGCGCAGTCGGCGCCTGTTCCCACGCCGGCTGCGCCGCACGAGACGACACCGGCGCCGCAGCCGTCCGCCCCTGCTGCGCAACAGCCGTCCGAGTACAAACCTTCGCCCGCGCCGACCGAGAGCAGCGCTCCGCCGGGGAAGGCGCATGAGAATCAGCCGGCGCCTCCGGCGGCAGACCCGCCTCAGGCGTCCGCCGACCACGGCAACGACGCGGCCCCGGGCCATCAGGACAATCCCGGCAAAGGCAACGGCCACAACAACTAATCGCGGGGCAGGATCACCGGCTTCGTGATGGAAAGCTCGGCAGCAGACGAAGGCGACGCGGCGGCAATCTGTAGTCTCCTCATAGAGGACCCCTTCCCCTGGATTGCTGAGACCCCATGAAGGTGACGGGGTTGCCGCCCGCTTTAAATAGGTCCTTCGGCCCATTCCCGGTCGGGAGGCGCGGCCGGAGGCCGCTACAGTAGGAGCCCGCTGCCGACGTAGCTCAGCTGGTAGAGCACTTCACTCGTAATGAAGGGGTCCCCGGTTCGAGTCCGGGCGTCGGCTTGACCGGCCGGTTTGATTCCTTGAACGTGGCAGTAGCGACGGCTGGTTGAGCTGTCTCGGAACCGTTACGAGCGCGTGACCGTGGTGTTGCCGCGGGCCAGCAGGGTCGGAGGGACAGGAGCAAGCCCCTCGACGGTACGGAGGCGTCATGAGACCAACGCTCGTCATCCTCACGGCTGTTGCGATTCTCGCCGCAGTGCTTTCTTCGTCATCGAGCCTCGCGGCTTCGCCGTCCTCGTCCGCGATTGCGAAGCAGTCTGGTTTTCTCCATCTGCCGCCGGCCGCTCCGGTCGGTGAGACGGTGCTCTTCGGCCACATCAAGAAGCTGACACGCAAGGGCGACCACCTCGAACTTCGGTTCGATCCTGCCTGGTTCACGAGCGGCGTCACAGCGAGCCGCGCAGCGCTGGAGGACACGGGGTCGAGCGATGTACCGAACGACAACTACATCGTCGAAGGGGGACACCGCCTGCTGACGTACCTGCTTCCGGCGACCGCGCACGTGACCGTCCTCACCGGCGGCTATGGGAAAGCAACCTCCTCGACCGCGATCACAGTCTCCGAGTTGGCGCGCATCGTCAACGGCGGCAACCACCGCAAGCTGTTCGAAAGCCTCGATTCGGGCGTTTGGATCCGCGTCCACATCGACGCGGTCCGCGAACTCGACCAGCAGTACCGCCCGTAGGTCTCTCGACTTGTATCTACGGGAGTGAGAGCCGGCCGCGTGACGCGGCCGGCTCGCACGCTACTTCCCCACGTTGTACGGCGGCGTCGAGTCGATCACGTTGAACACGGCCGTGCCCGTCGACGACGACTCCGACTGCGTCGCCGTCACGCCCGTCACGCTGAACAGCGTCTTGGCCGTTCCGCCGACCTCCGCGACGGGCACCTTGATCGTGATCGTCCCGTCCGGCGAGTAGCTGCCGGTCACCGTGTGGCCCGGCGGATACGTGATCACCTTGCAGTGCGTCGTCGCAATGCCGCAGACGCTGTCGCCGTCGTAGAACGTCGGCGCGCCGCCCGCGTCCGACTCCATCGCCGCGTAGAACAGGTGACCCTGGCTCGCCGTCGTCGGCTTCGGATTCGGCACTTCCCAGCGCGTCAGCCAGATCGCGTTCGTTCCGCCCAGCGTCGGGTCCGGCAGCAGGCTCGCGAGGCTGCCGACCTTCATCGTCACCGTATAGAACTGCCTGCCCGCCGTGACCGTCGAGTTGACGATCCGCATGTTCGATCCCGGCGCGGCCTGCGTCTCGGCGCCGTTCGCCGCGTAGTACGCCGCCTGCGAACCGGCGGCCGAACCGGACAGGGACGATCCGGACACGCTGCCGCCGAAGAGGCCGGGACCGGACGTCTGCTGCGCGAACGCGATCACCGCCGACGTCTCGCCGCCGTTGAAATCGTCGTTCGCGCCGTCGGCCCACACGACGTCGGCTGCACCCGACGGGTCGGCCTGCACCTGGATGAAGTCCGCGAGGCCGCGATCGCCGCCGGTCGTGCACGCGATCCCGAACTCGCAGATCGCGCCGAAGTGGTTCGGGTACTCCGTCACCTTCGTCGTCGTGAACGACGGGCTCGCGTTCGGATGACCGCTGACGACGGCGTTCGTCGTCTGCGCCATGTAGACGTTCCAGGAGCCGTTGATGAAGCCGGCGCCGCAAGGCTCGGCGGGGCACGACCCGAGCGTCTGCGTTCCCTGCCAGACGATGTCGACGCGTCCCGCCGAGCCGGCGGCGACCCATGGGAACACGTTCGTCTGCAGTCCGCCGACGTGGCTCGAGACGTCGATCGGCGCCGACCACGTCGCGCCGCCGTCGCTCGACGCCGCGAGGTACACGGTCGTCGGCCCGTCGATGTTCCCGCTTGCGTCGACCGGCGACTGCGCCCAGACGACGTAGAGGTTCCCGGAAGAGTCGATCGCGATCGGCGAGAAGTCCTGGCCGTTGTTGACCGTGCTGTTGCCGTTCGCGCCGAGCGGCGAGTGGACGACCGTCTCCGAGCTGCACGGGCCGCTCGCGTTGTACGGCTTGCACAGCGAGATCGAGCCGGCGGGCACGGGCGTCGCAACGGACTGTGCATAGCCGCCGGGGAAGCGGTCGACGACGATCGCGTTCGTGTTGCCGTTCGCGTCGCCACCGCCCGTCAGGTTGCCGCTGTTGTCGGTGAACGCCGTGTGGACGAGGTAGAGGTCACCGTTGCGCTGGTCGACGACTGCGCCGCCGACGATCCCGTCCGGCTCGACCTGCTGCGCTGGGAGCGGCGAGTAGATCTGCGCACCGGCCGCGGCGCCCGACGTCTGCGTGACCTCGAGCATGTTCGCGCCGGCCTGACCGAGGCCGCAGTTCTCCGGAGCGCACTGGCCGATCTCGTCGACGGTCATGTACTCGCGCCCGCTCGTGCTGAGCGGGTTTCCGTAGACGGCGATCCACGGCCGGTCGACACCGGCGTCGTTCGCCGCGTTGCACGTCGACGTGAACGTGTTACCGCCGTCGGTCGAGACCGAGTCGGACACGTTCGTCAGTCCCTGCAAGTCGGTGAAGTACAGGTTTCCCGCCGGGTCGTTCGCCAGTGCGCTGTCGCCACCGCCGGTGCACGTCAGCGCCGGTTTCCCGAGCGCTGCGGGCGACTCGTCGCCGATCAGGTGGAACGTCTGTCCTCCGTCCTCCGACTTCCAGACGAAGCTCGCTGTCGTGGAGAAGCCCCACGGCGCCGACACGTAGACGTCGTGATGGCCGCTCGCGTTCGTCGACGGCGAGATCGACATGCTCGGCTCTCCGGCCGCGCGCTGGTGATCGACGACGACCGCGTGTCCGAATGCAATACCGCCGGCGGCGCCTGCCTTCGTCGCCGCACCCGCGACGAGCAAGACCAACGCCGCCACCACCACCAAGAGGGCCGAGGCCTTCAACGCGCGCACAGCGACGCGCGCATGCCCCAGCATCGACAACCGCTCCACCGCATTCCTCCTTCGCTGGGCTGCCCTGCGGCCGTGCCCTTCCCGGCGGAGCTGAGTCGAAAACGCCCGAGCTAGCCGGCGCCTCGCGCGATGTCGCCGATGACCGCCGCGAGCTCCTGCGGGCGGGACCACATCGGCCAGTGGCTCGTCGGCAGGTCGATCCAGGTGACGTTCCGCAGCTCGCCGAAACCGCCGAGCCACGTCTGACCGTCCTCGACGGCCGCCTTGTACTCGGCGGACGTGAACGCGGTGCAGATGGCCGTGGTCGGCACGTCGAGGCGCGCCGCGTTCCTCAGCTCCACCGACTCGCGCAGCGCACCTGCAGGCTCGGGCACCGCGCGCTCGCGAAACGTCGCGAGCTGCTCGTCGCTGATCCCGTCGAGGTTCTCGCCGAGCTCTTCCCACGTCGGAGCCAGCGGCAGCTCGTCGCCCTCGAAGCCGGGATCGAGCGGCGCCGTCGCGGGGCCGGAGTCCACGTAGACCATGTGCGCGATCAACTGCGGAATCCGGTCGGTCGCGGCGTAGCCCGTCGCGCCGGCGCCGCTGTGCACCGCGAGCACGACCGGGCGGCCCGCGGCCGTGACCGCGTTGCAAATAGCGTCGGCGTGGTCGGAGAACGTGATCCGCGCACGGTCTGCGTCGGGCGATTCGAGCCCAGGCAGCGTGAGCGCTGTGACCTCGTGCCCTTCGGCACGGAGATCAGAGACGACCTCGTCCCACGCCCAGGCGCCGAGCCAGAAGCCGGGAACGAGGACGATCGGAGCGGCCATCCGGCTCACCCTATCCGTCATTCTCACGAAGTTCTCAGCGTCCTCTTAGGCGCGGCTGCTTCCATGAATCCGACGTCCGACGAAAGGAACGACGATGGCGAACGTGATGCGGGTCGGGCGGGCGGACACACGGCAACGCGACGAGATCGACGAGCTGCTGCTCAGGATCAAGGGGCTCGTGTACGCGCGCGCGATCCTCGAGGAGCGCGGCGTGGACCCTGGAGCTCTCGCAGACCACAGCCATGAGCTCGAACGGCTGCGCGAGCGGCTCGCGGACGTCGTCCAGCGCAACGGGTTCGACGCCGCGGCCTGAACCCGGTCATCGTCGCCCTGGCGGTCGGAGGCTGACCGCCATACGCTTTGGACATGGCCGCCTGCCGTCAGTGCGGCGCGGAGCTTCCTGCTGCCGCCCGCTTCTGCGCGTCCTGCGGGACACCGGTCGCGGAACACGTCGGGGACGAGCGCAAGATCATCACCGTGCTCTTCGCCGATCTGGTCGGCTCCACCGCGACCGGATCCGGGAGCGACCCGGAGGAGTTCGGGGCCGCGATCCGGCCTCAGCTCGCGCGCATCCGCGAGGCCCTGGAGCGCCACGGCGGGACGATCGAGAAGTACATCGGCGACGCGGTCGTCGCAGTCTTCGGCGCGCCGGTGATCCGCGAGGACGATCCGGAGCGTGCAGTCCGGGCAGCTCTCGCGATTCGCGATGCGCTCGGCGACGCGGTGCGCGTCGCCCTGAACACCGGTGAAGCCGTCGTCGCAGTGGGAGCGCGTGCCGAGCGCGGCGACGAGATCGTCCTCGGCGACGTCGTCAACACCGCCTACAGGATCGAAGAGGCGACACCGAACGGCCGAATCCTCGTCGGCGAGGCGACGTATCGGGCGACGAGCGCCGCGATCGAGTACGGGGAGCCGCGGCTGATCGAGGCGAAAGGCAAGCCGCAGCCGGTCCCCGTCTGGGAAGCGCTACACGCCCGTTCGACCGTGCGCGCGCCGCAGGAGCGGCCGCCGCTCGCGTCGCTCGTCGGACGCGAGGACGAGCTCGCGCTCCTCCGCAACACGCTGTCGCGTGCGAAACGGCACCAGGCAGTCCAGCTCGTCACAATCATCGGCGGGCCCGGGATCGGCAAGAGCCGTCTTGTCTGGGAGTTCGAGCGCGCGCTCGAGGACTCCACTGACGTCTGCTCGTGGCGGCGCGGCCGTTGCCTTCCCTACGGGGAGGGCGTTGCGTACTGGGGGCTGGGGGAGATCGTCAAGGCCGAGGCCG
>VAYM01000184.1 GCA_005884945.1 Actinomycetota bacterium
GATTCAGGCCGGCCCGAACAACTAACGCGTCCCGATCTGCATGTTCACCAACCGTGGCAGGGTGGCCGCCGCGCGTGCGAGAACGGAGCCGCGCCGTCCCTCCTCCTCCGCCTCTTCGCACGCCATGATCGCCGCGCGGACGAGCCCGCCGCCCAGGCGCTTCAGCGGCTCCGGAGGAAGAGACGGCACCTTGCGCGTCGCGAGTGGGAGCGCGGTCCACTCGTCGTCGCGTTGGACCGCGAGCGATGCGAGGATCTGCCCGCCGAGCCAGCTCGGGCCGACCCCGTGGCCGGAGTAGCCGAGGCCGTAATGCACACGCGTGCCCGGCACCGTGCCGAAGAACGGCAGGTGATCGGCTGA
>VAYM01000185.1 GCA_005884945.1 Actinomycetota bacterium
CCCGTCGACGACGGCCTCGCCCCCGGTCCAGCCGATCTCCTCGAGCAGCGCCGGCACCGGTTCCGTCAGCACGACGTACGAGCCGAAGTTCGTCACGTGCCTTGCCACCGGCCGCCAACCGGTCGCAGCGGCGTTCACCGCGACGACGACTGCATCGGCGACGACCCGACCCGCCTTCGTCTGCACCGACCGGTCGCGAACCCCGATGGAAGGCGTGCGCTCGTGGAGCGTCACACCCGCGTCCCGCACGGCACGCCGAAGCGCACGGACGAGGCGGGCAGGCTGCACCGTGGCGCCGTCGCGGAAGAACACACCGCGCCGGAACACGGGCGAGCGAATGCGCCGGGCCAACGCGTCGGCGTGCAGCGGGACCGCCTCGTCCGGAACGCCGAGCTCGTCGGCGGCGACGATCGCCGCTTCGATCGCCGCGTCCTGTGCAGGACGGCCGGCACGATCCGCTCACCGGCGCGGGCGAGCGTGAGAGCAGCCTCGGCGCCGAGCGCCTCTCGCGTCTCCGCCAGCGACGCCCAGTACCCGTGAACGAAGCCGCCGTTCCGCCCGCTCGGGCCCGCGCCGCAGTGCTCGGCCTCGACGACGACGACGCGCGCCGACGGCTCGCGCTCGCGAACGGCGAGCGCCGTCCACAGGCCGGTGAACCCGCCGCCGACGATGCAAACATCCGCGGTGACCTCGCCTTCGAGCGGCGGGGCAAGCTCGTCGCGGCCCGCTTCGTCCCACCACCACGGGGGCAGCCGCGGCTGGACCGACGCTACGCGGTGGCTGATCTCTGCCGCCGGATCTGCCAGACGATGTTCGCGACCATGCCTGTGACCGCGACGATGAAGATCACGCTGCCGATGACGTTCACCTGCGGCGGCGCGCCCACTCGTGCCGAGTTCCACACGAAGATCGGGAACGTGACGCGCGGCCCGGCGTTGAAGTACGTCACGACGAAGTCGTCGACCGAGACCGCAAAGCAGAGCAGCATCGACGCGAGGATCGCCGGCGCGATCAGCGGCAGCGTCACCTTCGTGAACGTCGCCCACTCGTTCGCGCCGAGGTCCATCGCCGCTTCCTCGAGATGCCGGTCGAACCCGATCAGGCGCGCCTTCACCGTGACGACGGCGAAGCTGATGCAGAACATCACGTGCGCGATCAGGATCGTCGCGAAGCCGAGCGGGAGGATGTTGGCGACGGCGCGGTTCCCGAAGAGCGTCAGCAGCGACGCGCCGAGGACGATCTCCGGCGTCGACAACGGCAGGAAGATGAAGATGTTCGTCGCCCCGCGGCCGCGGAACCGGTAGCGGACGAGCGCGAGCGCGATCAGCGTCCCGAGCGCCGTCGCGATCAGGCTCGCGAGCACGCCGATCTCGATCGAGAGCACGAGCGCGCCCCGCAGTCCCGGCACGCCGTCCCAGTAGCGCCAGTTGTTCCACGTGAAGCCGTCCCAGACGTAGTTGAAGCGGCCGCGCGGATGGTTGAACGAGAACGCGATCACGACGCCGATCGGCAGCATCAGGTAGGCGAATGCGAGGATCGCGTAACCCGTCAGCACGTGATGGCGGAGGAACGCCCAGGCGCGCGCGAGGGCGTTCGAGCGCTGCGGTGCTCTCACGGCGACGGCACTCATCCTGTCAGCTTCTCCGTGCCGACAGCCCGTGCGTAGAGCGCGACGGCGAGCAGGATCGTCGCCATCAGGACGAACGACATCGACGCTGCCGCGGGATAGTCGATCAGCTCGAGGAACTTCGACTGGATCACGTTCCCGATCATGTGCTGGCCCGGCGAGCCGAGCAGCTGCGCGTTGATGAAGTCACCGGCCGCGGGGATGAACGTCAGGAGCGTCCCGGCGACGACCCCCGGCAGCGACAGCGGCAGCGTCACGCGGAGAAACGCCCTCCACCTGCTCGCGTAGAGATCCTGCGCCGCCTCGATCAGCCGCCCGTCCATCTGCTCGAGCGAGACGTACAGCGGCAGTGCCATGAACGGCAGGAAGTTGTACGTGAGGCCGGCGACCACGGCGACAGAGGTTGCGAGCAGCCGGCCGCCCGAGCCGAGAATCCCGACGTCGCGGAGGATGCGGACGACCGGCCCCTGGTCTGCGAGGATCGTCTCCCACGCGAGCGTGCGGATCAGGTACGTGACGAAGAACGGCGCGACGATGAAGAGCAGGAACAGGTTCCGCCAGCGCCCACCGCGGAACGCGATCCAGTACGCGAGCGGATAGCTGAACAGCAGCGCGAGCACCGTCGCGATCCCTGCGTACTCGAACGAGCGCGCGAACTGCGCGCCGTACCCGCGGATCGCGGCGCTGTAGTTCCCCCACGCCCACGTGAACGAGTAGCCGATGTCGAAGTTGCCCGACTCGAGCGACTGGTGGACGAGAAACCCGAGCGGGACCGCGAAGAAGAAGGTGAGGTAGACCAGCCCAGGCGCAAGCAGGAGGTACGGCGTCAGGCCGCGGTGGCGGTGCAGGAATCCCAAGCTCTATTTCGCCGCTACGACGTGATCAGGTTCTGCCACTGGGTGATGTACTTCTCGTTGTTGAGGGCGTTCGCGTCGATGTTGTCGGCGTTGTCGAGCATCTGCTTCGTCGGGAAGATGAGCGTGTTCTTGGCGATCGCCGGATCCTTCTTCAGCAGCACCTGCTTCGCTCCGACGACCGGACAGATGTAGTTGACGTAGTCCTCGATCTCGGCCGCCACCTTCGGCTCGTACACGTAGTTCATGTAGACGGAGGCCGTGTAGACGTTGCCGCCGTTCGGGATGAGCATGTTGTCCGTCCAGATGCCGCCGCCGTCCTTCGGCAGGTTCCAGTGCAGGTGGCTGTTGTCCGCTTGGAGCTGGACGACGTCGCCCGACCAGGCGAAGCACGCCTTCAGGTCGCCCTTCGCGAGCAGCGGGGCGTAGTCGTTCCCGGTGAACTGGCGGACCTGGCCCGAGTGGACAGCCTTCTCCACAACCTTGATCGCGCGGCTCCAGGACGCATCCGTCACCTTCGTCGGATCGTCGCCGTTCGCCCGCATGATCAGCGGCATCGTGTCGCCAATGCCCTGGAGGAGCGTGATCTTTCCCTTGAGCTTCGGGTTCTCGAGCAGATCCGGAACCGTGAGGATCGGCTCGGTCAGCTTGTCGTTGTAGGCGATGCCGGTCAGGCCGGACTGCCACGGCAGGCTGTAGTCGCGGTTCGGATCCCAGCCCGGGTGCTGCAGCGCCGGCTGCAGGTTCTTGATGTTCGGGATCGCGCTCTTGTCGAGCTTCTCGACCCAGCCCTTCTTGATCAAGAGGGACGGGTACCGCGAGTTGTCCGTCATCACGATGATGTCGCGGTCGATCGACTGCCCGCGCGACAACGGCCCCTGGATCTTCCCGAAGTAGGTCGCGTTGTCGTTGATGTCTTCCGTGTAGTTGACGCGCACGCCGAACTGCTTCTGGAACTGGTCGAGCGACGGATGCCGCTTCGTCTTGTTGTTGACGTCGATGTAGAGCGTCCAGTTCGAGAAGTTCAGCGTCTTCGCCAGCTTGTGCGACGAGGAGCCGGACTTCGAGCTCGTGCCGCCGCAGGCGGCGAGGAAGCCCGGGAGTGTCAGGACCGCGCCTCCCGCAGCGGCCCGCTCCAACAGCTGTCGGCGGGTGTAGACGTCGGTCATTCCGTTTCCTCCTCCATGGAGTCGACGACGAAGGTCGATTCGGGGTTCCAGCTCAGCGTCACCGCGCGGTCGCGGCCGGACGCGCCGCTGCCCGGCTGCGTGTTCTGGGCGTACACCGTCAGCCGCCCGCACGGCGTCTCCACCACGTACTGCGTCGCGACGCCGACATATGCGCTTTCTACGATCCGCCCGTCGAGCCGGTTCTCGTGCTCGCCGTTCAGGTCGATCTTCTCGGGTCGGATCCCGACGCCGACGTCGCCCGTGCGACCGGCGAGCGCGGCCGTGGGGACCTGCACCTCAGGCCCGCCGCGGAGCCGGACGCGATCCCCAGCGACCACGTTTCCCGGCAGTAGGTTCGAGACGCCGAGGAAGCCCGCGACGAAGGCGGTCTCCGGCTTCTCGTACAGCTCGGTCGGCGTGCCGAGCTGCTCGATTCGCCCGCCGTTCATGACCGCGATGCGGTCCGCCATCGTCATCGCTTCCTCCTGATCGTGCGTGACGTGGATGAACGTGATGCCCACCTCGTGCTGAATCCCCTTGAGCTCCAGTTGCATCTGCTTGCGCAGCTTCAGGTCGAGTGCGCCGAGCGGCTCGTCCAGCAGGAGCACGCGCGGCCGATTTACGAGTGCCCGGGCGAGCGCGACGCGCTGCTGCTGCCCTCCCGACAGCTGGCGGGGACGGCGGCGCTCCATCCCCTCGAGCCCGACGACCTTGAGGATGTCGCGGACCTGCGTCCGCACGTCGGCCCCTTTGACGCCCCGCCGGCGCAGGCCGAAGGCGACGTTCTCCAGCACCGACAGGTGCGGGAAGAGCGCGTACGACTGGAACACCGTGTTGACGTCGCGCTTGTACGCCGGGAGGCCGCTGACCTCGCGGTCGCCGAGGTAGATGTCACCTGCCGTCGGTTGCTCGAAGCCGCCGATCATCCGCAGCGTCGTCGTCTTGCCGCACCCCGACGGGCCCAGCATCGCGAAGAAGCTGCCCCGCTCGATCTCGAGCGTCAGGTCGTCGACGGCCACGACGTCGTCGAACTGCTTCGTCACGTGGTCGAGCCGGACGTCGGGAGTCGCCGCCGCGTGCTCGCGCGACGCCGGCGCCTGCGTCTGCGGCTCGTGCACTGCGCTCACGCCGAGATTCTCTCCCACGCCTCTTGGAGGACGTCGCCGAGTATGCCAATGATCTGGTCGAACTCGTGCTGGTCGGCAACGAGCGGCGGCGAAATCTGGACGACGGGATCGCCGCGGTCGTCCGACCGGCAGATGAGACCGCGTTCGAACATCCGCGGCGAGAGGAACCCGCGGAGCAGCGTCTCGCACTCATCGTCGGAGAACGTCTCGCGCGTCTCCTTGTTCTTGACGAGCTCGAGCGCGTAGAAGAATCCCGTTCCACGAAGATCGCCCACGATCGGGAGATCCAGCAGCTGCGCGAGCGCCGCGCGGAAGTCGTCCTGCTTCTCTGCGACGTGCTCGACGATCCGGTCGCGCTTCATGATCTCGATGTTCTTCAGCGCGATCGCCGACTGCACGGGATGGCCGCCGAACGTGATCCCGTGGGAGTACATGCTCGTTCCCTCCATGAACGGCTCCATCACGCGATCGGTGGTGACGACGCCGCCGATCGCCGCGTAGGAGGACGACAGGCCTTTCGCGATCGTCATCAGGTCCGGCCGGATGTCGTAGCGCTCGGAGCCGAACCATGCGCCGACGCGGCCGAAGCCCGTGATCACCTCGTCGGCGCAGAGCAGGATCCCGTAGCGGTCGCACAGCTCGCGAACGCCGCGCCAGTAGCCGGCGGGCGGCGTGAACGACCCGCCGGCGTTCTGCACCGGCTCCATGATCACCATCGCGACCGTCTCCGGCCCGGCGGCTTCGATCGTGTGCTCGAGCTCGTCGAGCAGCTGCGCGGTGAACTGCTCCTCGGTCTCCTCGACAGGACGGTGGTACCGGTTCGTGTTGCGCACGTGCAGGACCTCGGGCACGAGCGGCTCGAACGGCTCGCGGATCGCCGGAATCCCGTTGATCGAGAGCGCGCCCATCGTCGTGCCGTGGTACGCGATGTGCCTCGAGATCGCCTTCCAGCGCCGCCCGGCGCTCTGCGGGATCGCGCGCGCCTCGTCGACGCGCGTCGGTGCCTGGCCCGACGTGGCGATCGCAGCTCGGATGCGCTTCTCGCCGCGCGCGGTGTGGTACTGGCGCGCGAGCTTCCAAGCCGACTCGACGGCTTCGGATCCGCCCGAGACGAAGAAGACTCGGTTGAGGTCGCCCGGTGTGATCGACGCGACCTCGGCCGCGAGCTCGATCGCGCGCGGGTGCGCGTAGCCCCAGTTCGTGTAGAAGGGGAGCTCGCGCATCTGTGCGGCCGCGGCTTCGCCGATCTCCTCGCCGTAGCCGTAGCCGATGTTGACGGAGAAGAGCCCGGCGAGCGCATCGAGGTACCGCTTGCCGTTGGAGTCCTCCAGGTAGCAGCCGTCGCCGCGCACGATGATCGGCACCTCGTGGTCGCGGTAGCCGGCCATGCGCGTGAAGTGCAACCACAGATGCTCACGCGCGGCTTTCTGCAGGTCGATCCCAACCGGCGCCGTCGTGGTCATTCGTCCTCCTCTCGCACGCGGATCCCCCAGTCGTAGAGCTGTTTCACCATCTGCATGTACAGGAACGTCTCCGTGGACGCGACGCCGTCGAGCGCGCGCATCCGGTTCGTGACCTCGAGCAGCTCGCTGCGGTCGGCCGCGACGAGC
>VAYM01000186.1 GCA_005884945.1 Actinomycetota bacterium
GGGACGTTCGCGGCGTCCGCGCGCTCGGCGTTGATGACGGTGATCCTCCCGCGAGAGATGCTGGCCGAGGCAAACGGGATCTTCCAGACGGTGCGCGAGGGCCTGCGCCTGATCGCGCCGCTCGCCGGCGCCGGAATCTATTCGGCGTCCGGCGGAGGGACCGTTGCGGTGCTCGACTCCGCGACCTTCGTCGCCGTGGTCGTCTCGGTGCTGTTCCTACGCACGTCCGAACCGAAATTCGAACGGGAGGAGCACCATTTCCTCGCCGAAGTGCTCGCGGGCGTACGGCACATCGTCCGCACGTCGGCGCTGGCGCAGATCATCTTCACTTGCGGCGTCTGCCTGCTCGTCGTCGGCTTCTCGGAGACGGTCATCTTCGCCGTGCTCGACCAGGGGCTTCATCGCCCGACGTCGTTCTTCGGCGTTCTCTCGTCGCTGCAAGGCGTCGGCGCGATCGCCGGCGGCGTGACAGCTGCGCGCGTGCTCCGGCGGCTCGGCGATGCAACAGTCGTGGGGCTCGGGATGGCCCTGTTCGCGCTCGGCGATCTGTCGTTCGTGTCGAGCAGCCTGCCGCTCGTTCTCGTCGGGATCGCCGTCGCCGGCGCGGGCGTCGCCTGGTTGATCGTCGGGTTCGGAACCGCGATTCAGACGCGGACGCCCGACCGGTTGCAAGGCCGCGTCTTCTCGGCGGCGGACACCGTCGTCAGCACGCCGCAGACCGTGTCGATCGCGCTCGGCGCCGTCCTCATCTCGGCCGTCGACTACCGCGTGCTCGTGCTCGTCGAGGCTGCCGTAACGCTCTTGTGCGCGATCTATCTCGTGACGCGGCGAATCGCGCCCGCAGTCACTGCTCGATCTGCTTCTGCTCCGTCCCCGACCCCGAGCCCACCTCTTCCTTCAGCTTTGCCAGCTCCTGATCCACCTGAGACTGGGACGACAGCTGCGCCAGCTCGCGATCGAGCTGCGTCTGATCGGAGGTGAGGTCCTCGAGCTGCCCCGACGAGACGAGCTCGTCGAGCGCGGACGCGCGCGCCTGCATCTGCTCCGTCTTGTCCTTCGCGCGCTGGATCGCCATCCCGGTGTCCTCCATCTCGCGGCCGATCCCGGTCGCGGCCTCACCGATCCGCACCTGCGCCTCGGCGGCGGAGTACTGGGCCTTCATGACCTCCTTCTGCGAGCGGAACTGCTCGATCTTGGCGGACAGCGCCTGCTCGTTCGCGACGAGCTTCTGCTGCTGGTCGTCGAGCTGCTTCACCTGGACGTCGAGCTGCTGCAGCTGCTGCTGCATGCCCGACTTGCGCTCGAGTGCCGCCCGGGCGAGGTCCTCGCGGTTCGCCCCGACTGCCTGGCGCGCCTGCGTGTCGAGCTTGACGACGTTCTGCTCGAGCTGCTGGGTCTGGAGCTCCAGCCGCTTCTTCGCCGTGACGACGTCGGCGATGCCGCGCTTGACGTTCTGGAGCGACTCGAGCTGCTTCTCGTAGGAGTAGTCGAGCGTCTGGCTCGGGTTCTCGGCCCGGTTGAGGAGCGCAGACCATTTCGCCTTGATGATGTTCATCGTCCGGGACATCAGACCCGCCATTCGTTTCCTCCTGATCGCAGATGTGCCGGTAGCGTACCGCCGTGCTCGTTGCCAGGAGCATGCACCCGGACTGGCTCTCGAACGCCTACGTCGTCGCGGACGAGGAGGGCGGCACCGCGGTCTTCGTGGACTCCGGCGCTCCGCTGAAGCCGCTGCGCCGCGCCGTTGAGGAGTGGCGAGTCGAGCCCGTCTTCATTCTCCGGACGCACGGTCACCACGACCACGTCGCGCACGAGGGTGAGCTCGGGCTCCCGGTGCGCACGGATTCGCTCGAAGCGGGCGGCCTGCGCGTCGAGGCGATCGCGACGCCGGGTCACTCCGACGACATGGTCGCGTTCGTCGTCGACGACGAGGCGGTCTTCACGGGGGACACGCTGTTCAGGGACTCGGTGGGCGGCGGCAGCTTCGACCAGATCCGGCACTCGGTCATGGACGTGCTGCTGGCGCTGCCGCACGAGCTGCGTGTGCTTCCCGGCCACACGGACGAGACGACGCTTGCGCGCGAGTGGGAGGAGAATCCGTTCGTCCGCGTGTGGCGAGGCGTCGAGCCGGAGGGGACCGAGCGCTGTCGCGTCGGCGGGGAGGAGGCGACGCTGATCGTCTGGTCGCCCGACTACGACGGCGGCGGCAAGGCGTGGGTGCGGTTCGCCGACGGCCGCGACGTCATCGTCGGCGGCTCGCGCGTCGAGCGCTAGCGGGTTAGCAGCGCTGCTCTCCGGGTGGGCCTTGCGACCAGTCCGGCGGCGGGTTCCACTGGTTGCGCCGCAAGAAGAGTTGGCGGCGTACGGCCGGCGGTAGCTTCGTGCAGAAGGGCTTGTGCGCGGACGCGTCTGACCACCGGGCGTGCGCGCGGTGCAGCAGGGCAAACCAGCCTTTCCCTTCGACCGAGCTGAAGACGACGTAGGCCCATTCCGCGTCGGGAAGCGTGAGCCGAACCCACGTGAGATCGAGGTGCGCATTCGGGTGGGCTCGACGAACGACCGCTCGCGCGGTCGCGACGGCCTGGGCTGCGAGCTTCCGCTGACGTTCCAGCTGCGGCGGGAGTCCGCCGAAGAAGGCGCGCCGGATCACGCGATCGCCGAGGAGCTCGTAGCCGACCCGGAGGTTGACGTACCGAGCGGCGCGGATGTGCCAGACGCGCCCACGGCGAAGCGTGCGAAGGAGGACCAGGCGACTGTGCTCGCAGTAGTAGTCGACGACGTACGTACGGCGGCCTTTGTGGACCCCGTCGTGAGCGCCTTGAAACAAGCTGCAGCGCTCGCCGGTCGCGAGCTCGACCGCCCACGGCGAGTAGGCGTCGTCGAGATACGTCACCCCGGGGTAGAGCAGGAGGCCGGGACTGCGCATCATCACGACCGAGGTCGCCCATGGATCGCCGGCGCAGAGCACCAGGTCGGTCGGCTTTGGCCCGTCGCGCCAACACGGAAAGTAGACCCCGTTGCCGCGCCCGCAGCGGTAAGCGATGTCCCCGGCGGTCGTGTAGGTATCGACGCATCTGCCGGTGCCGATCCGACGCACCCGCAGCGTCCCTTTCACGGCGCCGGTGTCGTCGAACGGGCTCCACCGGACGATCTGCGTCGCCGTCGACATCGGCTGGGCCGGGAGTGCGGCAGTCGCACCGGCGAGAAGAAGCGCGGAGACGGCGATCAGGCGGACCATCGTCTCAACGTAGATCGGCGGGAGGCGACCGTCGTAAAAGAGCGGTAAGAGGACGGTAACGGCCGGTTATCGTCCGCGGGCCGCGCGTGAAGCCGCTCTCCCCGATTCGGCGCGACTGCGCTCCAGAGCAAGGGCGAGCGTGGGGCAGTCTGCTACTGCGCGCCGCGCGTGCGGCTCGAGCGTGCGCGGCACGTCGACGTCGTCGATGATCGGGTAGCCCCATTCGTCGAGCGTGATCAGCTCGGGCAGGAGCTCGGCGCAGATGCCGTGCCCTTCGCATGCAATCGGGTTGACGCGCAGCTTCACTCGTTGCGGACCTCGCGCGGAATCGGAAGGACGGCGCTCGGGCGCGCGCCGCAGCGGCCGTGGCGAAGGTGGAGGCCCACCTCGTCGGCGAAGACGTCGAGCCCGCTCGCGACGAACCTCGTGACGCCGTCGGGGTGCTTGCAAGCGCCACGACCCCGGACGACGTCGACCCATCGTGCGAGCCGATCGCGATCGTCGGCCCGGCCGGAGGCGACGCGCTCCATCCCTTCGGCGATTGCCGCGAGCCCGTGGACGCACGGCCCGCACTGTCCTGCGCTCTCACCGGCGAGGTAGTACGTGACGCGCGCGATCTCGCCGACGGCACATGCATCGGCGGGCAATGCCACGATCGCACGGGTGCCGAGCGACGCTCCGTGCAAACCGAGGTCGGCGTCGAGCAGGCGCAATCGAAGCAGCGCGTCAGCAGGGACCCACGTCCCGAAGTAACCGCCGACGAGGAAGCCGCTCACAGGCTGCGTCAGTCCGCTTGCCTCGTCGACGAGTGTCTCGAACCTGGTGCCGAGGGCCGCCTCGTGGATACCGGGTCGCCGAACCGCACCTGAAAGCGTCAGTAGTGCGGATCCGGGCTCGGACTCTGTTCCGACTTCCCTAAACCAGTCCGCGCCGAAGCGGGAGATGAGCGCCGCATGTGCGAGCGTCTCGACGTTCTGCACGAGCGTGGGTGCGCCGCCGACGCCGCGCTCGAACGGACGCGGGGGCGTGAACGTCGGCTTTGCCGGCCCGCCGTCGAGGAAGTGAACGAGCGCAGTCTCTTCGCCGGCGACGAATGCGCGAGGAACGCTCGCCACGCGGAGCGAGACGTTCCCGTCGACGCGCGCCCGCGCGCGCTCCGCGACGGCCGCGGCGAGCGCGGCCTGTTCGACTGCTGCCCCACGCGAGACCGCGACGATCACCTGCTTCGCGCCGAGCGCCTCCGCCGCGAGCACGGCGCCGTCCAGCACGAGGTGCGGGAGCGTTCGCAGGAGCGCGCGGTCCTTGCCGCTTGCCGGCTCGCTCTCCGCGCCGTTCACGACCACGACCGGACGGCGGCGTCCCGCGGCCACCGCCTGAAACTTGGCGGCAATCGGAAACGCCGCGCCGCCGCGCCCGGTCAGGCCGCTCGACTCGAGCTCAGCGACGAACGCCTCGGCCCGCGCGCCGTCACGCGCGCTGCCGTACGTCGCAACGTGCTCGTTCAGCGAAAGCGCACGTCCGTCGTCGCGGATCCCGGACAGGAGCCGGCCTTCCCCGGTCGGTGGGAGCGGCCGGCTTGGTGCGGCCGCGAGCGGGCGAGCGTTCACGACTACCCGGCCTGCCCGCGCAACTCGCCGCTGACGTTTCCCGTCGCCGTGTCGACGTTCACGGCCATTCGAAGGGCGATGCGTCCACCCGCGGAGTTCTTGAGGCGCGCGTCGATCAGATTCCCGTTGAGCCCGACGACGCTGCCGACGTACGGCGACGTCGTCCCGGCCGCGCCGAACGCGACGTCGCTCGTTTCCAGCGCGACGCCGCCGCTCTGGCTCGCGGTTCCCCACAGCGTCACTCTCAGCCGTCCACGGACGTCGCCGTGCAGATTGGCGCTGATCTGGATCCTGATGAGCCCGTTCGACCCCGGGCCGCGCTGTGTGAGCCGTCCGTCGAGCCTGTCGTTGAACGTCTGCGGCGGCAGCGAGCGGTGCACCGTCGCGACGGGCTGAAGCGAGATCCGCAGCGGCGCGCATTCCGATCGCGGCCCCGCTCCGCGCGATTCGCAGGCCGATCGAGACGACGACGGCCGCGCAGCTCCCGAACGTCACCGATGCGAGCCAGCCGAAACGGGCGTCGCTTCCCGTGCCGAGCGAATGCAGCACCGCGACGGGCCACGATGCGTACGCCAACCAATGAACGGCGCGCCACATCCGGAAGCCGAGCCGCGCGCGGAGGAGGCTCGTCGCGACCAGCGCGAGCAACAGGTCGAAAGCGACCGTCCCGAGCCCGAGCCAGATCGGCCGGTACGGCGAGAGGAACGGTATGACGCCGTCCTTGAAGCCGATCGGCGCGAAGCGATCGGCGACGGTGGTGACGACGTGCACGACGACGAACGCAACGGCGAGGAGCGTGAGATTCCGGTGGATGCCGCCGACGAGAAAACGCGGCATCCGCGACGTTCGCCAGCGTGCCGAGCTGAGCGTTCCGACGACGACCGACGCCGTGAGGAGCACGAGCGCGACGACCCCCGTGCCGCGCGTCAGATACCAGAGCGCCTTCGCGTTTCCCGCAGCGGCGACCAGCGTCGGGCTCATTCCTCAGGCCACCCTGCGACGCGGCACACCTCGCCGTCGAAGCGGACGAGGCGCGCCGGAAGTCTTCGGTCTCCGAGCCAACCCAACGCCGATTCGCCCAGCACGACTGCCGCAGTGCTGGCCGTATTCGCGTCCACGCACGACGAAGCTGCAACGGACACGGTCCGCCAGAAGGTCGAGGCCGGGCGGCCTGTGCGCGGATCGACGATGTGGTGCAACTCTCCCTCTGTGGTCGACCAGCGGCGCACCGTCGTCCCGGACGTGGCAAGCCCGCCGGAGGAGACGGTGACGACGGGCCCTGCGCAGTCCAACGGGGCCGCGTGATCCTCTGCGATCGCGATCGGCCAGCCGCGCTCCCGCGCCGTGCCGCCGACGGCGACGTCACCACCGAGTGAGACCAGCACGCCGGTTCCGGTCGCTGCTGCGATTGCGCTTGCCGCTCGGTCCGCGGCCAGTGCCTTTGCGGAGGAGCCGAGGTCGAGCTCCATTCCGGTCGGGAGGCGCACGGTTCGCTGCCGGTCGTCGAGCTCGATCGTCCGCCAGTCGGGATCGCGGACGAACGCCGGCCGCAGCGTTCCCTCGCGGTCGCGCACGACGGAAAAGGTTCTGTCGTAGCCGGCGAGCCGGAGCGTGCGGCCGACCGTCGGGTCGACGAGGCCGTCCGTCATGTGCGCTGCGTGCAGCGCGGTTTGCAGGGCGTCGAACAGGAGTGGGCTGACGCTCGTGGCGCAGGACGCGTCGTTCAGTGCGACGAGCTCGGAGTCCTGGCGGAAACGGCTACACGTGCGGTCGACGACGTCGAGCTCCGTGACGAGCAGCCGGTGTGCGGCCGGGAACGCGGCGTCATCGGCGACTGCGAGCACCGCAGTCGTTCCGAGCGCGGGCCAGGAGCCGGATCTCACGAGCCGCCGGAGACAACGACCGGCGGCGAAGACGTGGGCGCGGCAGCCGGCGGAGCCGGCGGCGGCGCGGGTGCCGGGGTGGCCGCGAGCGACGGGGCGCGGGTAGGTGGAAGTGCGGGAATCGGTCCGGCCTTCTGGACGGCTTCGCGGGCGCGCCCGCGGCGCATGACCTTTCGAGGATGCGTCGAGCTCGCCGCGATGCCGGCAAACACTCCGGAGAGGACGACGGCGCCCGCGATCGCCGCTCCGGTCAGGCGCTGGAGACGCGCCAGGCCGGCGTCGCGGGCGCGCGTCGCCTGGTGTTGCGAGGGATCACGGGGCATGAGCGCTCGACTCAGCCTGCCGCGGCGACATGAGACGACGATGAGGCGCGGATTGCGCCGCGGTTAAAGCGACGGAGCGAGCGTTGCGTCCTGTCGTGCCCGCTCGCGGGGAAGGCTGACCCAGACGTCGGCGCCCCGACCGTCCCGGTTCGCCAGACCCGCCGTCCCTCCGTGAGCTTCCGCGATCAGCGCGACGATTGCGAGACCGAGGCCGGTTCCACCCGCGGCACGCGCGTCGTCGGCGCGGCTGAACCGGTCGAAGGCACGGGGGATGAACTCGTCTGCGAAGCCCTTACCTTCGTCGAGCACGTGGAACTCGACGTCGTCGTCGCGGATGCGGAGTGCGAGCTCGACCGTTCCGGCCCCGTACGTCAGCGCATTGGCGACGAGGTTTCCGAGCGCTTGCTCGAGCCGCGTCCGATCCACTTGCAGCGACGCGTCGACATCGTCGTCGACGACGACGGCGCGACCGCGGTCGGCGGCGCTCGCCGCGTACCGTTCGGCGACGGCGTGGAGGATGTCCAGCGCGTCGGCCGGCCCGGCGCGGACCGGCAGTCGCCCCTGGTCGGAGCGCGCGATCAGAAGGAGATCTTCGGCGAGCTGTGTCAGTCGTTCGGTCTCCTCGGCCGCGGAGCGCAGCGCGCGCTCGAGCTCTTCGTTCGTCCGTGGCCGCCGCAGGGCGAGCTCGAGTTCGGTGCGCAGCATCGCGAGCGGTGTCCGCAGCTCGTGGCTCGCGTCCGCAACGAAACGTCGCTCGTGCTCGAACGCGGTCTCGAGGCGCGCGAGCATGTCGTTGAGCGTCACCGCGAGGCGGGCAAGCTCGTCGCGCGCCGGCGGCACGGGAAGGCGCTCCCCGCGTGTCGACGGCGTGATCGACGCCGCGCGCGACCGCATCTCATCCACGGGACGCAGCGCCGCAGCCGCGACCAGATAGCCGCCCACAACCGTGACGAGCAGTGCGAGCACGCCGCCGAGCATGAGCTCGCGGCTGAGGCGGTCGAGCGTTTCGTCGCGGTTGTTCAGCGACGCGGCGGCGACGAGCGCCGCCCTGCCGTGGGACGTTCGGACCGGCGTTGCGAGGAACCGCCACTCGGCATCAGTGCCGGGGATGCGGTCGTTCCACAGCAGCCTGCGGCCGCCGAGAACCTGACGTTCGCGTGCCGGCGGGATGAGGCGGGCGAGACCGCGCGGCGTCGAGCGCGCCACGGTCCCGTCCGGGAGCACGAGCTGTCCGATCGTCGCGGCTGCCGCCGCGTCGCGGTCGGCGAAGCTCTGCCCTCGCTCGACGTGCCCGCTCATCTCGCCGATCTGCGCCCGGAGGTTCTGATCGACCGAGGACAGCAGTGCGCTTCCTACACGGACGTACACGAACAGCCCCATTCCTGCGAGCACGAGCGCCATCGCCACGGCGAAGGGCAGCGTCAGACGGAGCCGGATCGGGATTCGCGAGATCACCCGCCGTCCTCACGCAGGCGGTAACCAGCGCCACGCACGGTTTCGAGCGACTCGCATCCGAACGGACGGTCGATCTTCTCGCGCAGGTAGCGGACGTAGACGTCCACGACGTTCGAACGCGTCTCGAAGGCCATGTCCCACGCGCCTTCGAGGAGCGTCTGACGCGAGAGCGTCGTCCCGGGACGTCGCATGAAGAGCTCGAGCAGTGCGAATTCCTTCGCCGACAGCGGCAGCTCGGTGTCGCCGCGCCAAGCGCGGTGCGCCGCCGGATCGAGACAAAGGTCGCCGACCCGCAGCACCGTCGGCCGCTCGTTGGGAACGCGCCGGGCGACCGCGCGCAGCCGCGCGAGCAGCTCGGAGAAGGAGAACGGCTTGACGAGGTAGTCGTCCGCGCCCGTGTCGAGGCCGTGCACGCGGTCCTCGACGGCGTCGCGAGCAGTCAGCATCAAGACGGGAGTCCACACTCCTCGGGAACGGAGCTCCCGGCACGTGGAGAGCCCGTCTCGTCCCGGCAGCATCACGTCGAGAACGATCGCGTCGTATTCGGTTGCGGCCGCCATCCAGAGGGCGTCGTCGCCGTTGCCGGCCACGTCGACGGCGTGGCCCTCCTCGGTGAGCCCGCGGTCGAGCAGCGACGCGAGCTTGTCCTCGTCCTCGACGATCAAGAGGCGCATGCGTTCATTGTCCCCACGGTCGATGAGGACGCGGTGAAACGTTCCTCATGGCCCTCTCATGCGCCTCTGCTGCACTAGGCGCGTGGCCGTCGAGGAGACGTCGCGTCCTGCTGCGCGGTCGGCGGCCGTCCGGACGGTGCGGCTCCTTCGCGGCGGCACCGAGGGGAACGAGCGCCTGACCGCGCTGACCGGCACCGTCCTGCTCGGGCTGCTCGCCGTCGAAGGCGTGACGATCCTGGCGATCCGGCCGCTCCTCTCCCTGCACGTGTTCATCGGCCTGCTCCTGATTCCGCCCGTCGTCCTCGAGCTCGCGGCGACCGGCTACCGGTTCGTGCGCTACTACGCGCGCGACGTGGAGTACGTGCGGAAAGGGCCGCCCGTGCTGCTGATGCGCATGCTCGTCGCGCCGGGCCTCGTCGCCGCGACCCTCGGCGTGTTCGCGACCGGTGTCGCCCTGCTCGTCGTCGGCCCAGGGGGCGGGGTGATCCTCGGCCTGCACAAGGCCAGCTTCGTGGTGTGGCTCGTGGCGTTCGGGATCCACGTGCTCGCGTATGCGTTGCGAACGCCGGCACTGGTCGCCGCGGACTGGGGAAGAGCCAACGGCACGGCGGGTGCCGCCGTGCGCTACGGCGCCGTCGCGCTCGCGCTCGTGGTTGGGCTGATCATCGCTGTGGCCGCGTTGCCTGCCGCCCATCCATGGTTGCAGTGGTCCGGCGGCGATCGATAACAGATCCCGCCAAGCTCGGTCAGGCTTTTTACCGTGTGCTCGTAGTGCGAAACTGGCGGTGTGATCCGCCTCGCCGTTCGATGCTTTATCGCCCTCGCGGTAGTCCTGCCGATCGGGACCAGTGCGACAGCGTCCTCGCATGGCGTGACCGCGAAGCACATAACACTCGTCGCCGTCGGGGACTCGTTGCCGTACGGTCGCGCCGATTGCGGCTTCTGTCAGACGTTCGTCGACCTGTTTCGGACGGCGGTTTCGCGGCACGGGCACGTCCTGGTGACGGAACGGAATCTCTCGGAGCACACCGGGATCGACAGCGGCGATCTTCGCCGCCAGATGCACTCGAATCGCTCGTTGCGAAGAGCGGTCGCAGGCGCGAGTGTCATCACGGTGACGATCGGACACAACGACCCGCCGTGGAACAACGACCACGATTCGTGCGACGGCTCCGGTGGGTATCCGCACGCGGATTATTCGAAATACGGCGCGGGCTGTGTCGACGCGATCGCATCGCTCTTCCGCAGCAATCTCGATTCCATCCTGAAGACGATCGTCACCCTCCGCGCAGGCAGAGCGACGATTCTGCGTATAACGAACGACTACAACGATTCCATTGGGGATCCGGTCATTCCGCGCTCCGCCTACGCGGTCGTCAAACCGTTCTACGACCGAGACGCCGCCATCGCCCGTGAGCTGGCGAGGAAGTACCACGGAATCTGCATCGACACGTATCACGCGTTCAACGGCGCGAAGGGCGACCGCGACGCTGGCCCGCTGCTCGCACAGGATCACACGCATCCGAACGCCAAAGGGCACGAGCTGATTGCGCGGCTGCTCGTCCGCGCCGGTTACCGGCCGCTCTTTCCTTAGTCTGAGACTGTCCGAAACGGACAGTAGGGTGCGCCGACGATGCGCCTTGTCGTCGCACGCTGCGAGGTCGTTTACACAGGCCGCCTCACTGCGCGCCTTCCCGAGGCAGTGCGGCTGCTGATGCTCAAAGCAGACGGTTCGTTTCTCGTCCACGACGATGCGGGCGGCTTTCGTCCTTTGAACTGCATTCGGAAGGTGTTCCGCCCGGCGTCCAACCTCGTAACATCTACGACGTGAGTCGAGCGGATCTAGCGGAGGTCGAACGGCAACGCCTTCGTGCTCTGGTCAATGCCGATTTGACCGTCGCGGACCAGCTTCACGCCGACGACTTCCAACTGATTACTCCTGCGGGTGACTCGCTGACGAAGGAGGAGTACCTCGCAGGAATCGCCTCCGGAGAGATCGACTACATCATCTGGGAGCCCGAGCAGATCGACGAGCGTGTGTGCGGCGACGCTGGATGCCTACGCTACCGCTCGACGATCGAGATCGTCGTCGGCGGACAGGAGCTCGGGCGCACTCGTTGTTGGCATACGGATTTCTACGAGAAGCGCGCCGAAGGTTGGCAGGTCGTCTGGTCGCAA
>VAYM01000125.1 GCA_005884945.1 Actinomycetota bacterium
TCGCTATGACGATTGCGGGTCTCATCAACATCTCGATGCTCGTGATCGCGGCGACCGTCTTCTTCGGCAAGGGTCTGCACCACGTCGAGTCGCTCGAAGGCGCGCACAAGACGCTCCAGCCGGTTCTCGGCGGCGCATCGAGTGTGCTGTTCGCGCTCGCGCTCACGGCGTCGGGGCTGTCGAGCTCGACGGTCGGCACGCTCTCGGGGCAGATCGTCATGCAGGGATTCCTGCGCCGGAGGATCCCGCTCTTCGTCCGGCGCTTCGTGACGATGATTCCGGCGTTCGTCGTCATCGGGATCGGCCTCGACCCGTCGCGGACGCTCGTGATCAGCCAGGTGATCCTCTCGTTCGGGATTCCGTTCGCGCTGATCCCGCTCGTGGTCTTCACGAGCCGCCGCGACGTGATGGGCGCGCTCGTCAACCGGCGTGCGACTGTTGCGGCCGCAATCCTCGTGGCAGCCCTGATCAGCGCCCTGAACGTCTTCCTCCTGGTGAGGACGTTCGCCACCCTCGGCTGACCCGTAACCGGATTCGCGCGCCATCCGTTTATACCTTGTAATTCGTACGCGGCCTTGAAATCGAGGACAGGGTCGAGCCGCGACGGATACGTCGTCTCCCGACGACAGTCGGACCGCCTCCCCCGGGGCGGTCCGACGTGTGCCGTGGCGATTTTCGCCCTCGCGGTGAGGGTGGACGCCGTTAGAGGTAGCCGAGCGGGTCGACGGGAGTCCCGTTGATCCGAACCTCGAAGTGCAGGTGCGGGCCGAAGCAGTGGCCCGTGCAACCCGTATAGCCGATCACCTGCCCCTGCGACACGCGGGCACCGACCGACGTGGCGAACGACGACTGGTGCGCATAACACGTGGCCATACCGCCGCCGTGGTCGATGCACGTGTAGTTCCCGTAGCCGCTGACCCAGCCCGCGATCACGACCGTTCCCGACGCTGCAGCGTGGATGGGCGTTCCGCTCGGGACGCCGATGTCGATTCCGGCGTGCAGCCGTCCCCAGCGCCAGCCGAACGGGCTCGTCACAGGCCCGTTCACGGGCCAGATCAGCCCGGCTGCGGACGGCGTCGTGTCGCTGTGGCTCTGCGAGCCTGCGAGCTGCGACCGGATGCTCGCGTCCGCCGCCGCGAGCGCGTTCGCCTCGGCGATGAAGTCCTTCTCCTGCTGCTTCGTCGTCGCGAGCGCGTGACGCTTCCGACTGCGCGCGTTCGCGAGGTTGCTCTCGGAGGCGAGCAGCTGGTTCTTCACGTCGCGCTGCTGTTGCGTGCGGACCGCGACGACCTGCGTCTCCGAGGCCACGGTCGCGCGCACCTGCTTCGTCTTCTCGCGCGTCGCGTGCACCTCGTTGCGCGCGTCCGCGACATCGCGCGCGATCTTCTTGTCCTGGGCGGCGATCGCAGCCAGATAGTGCAGCGTCTCGACCGCCTCCTGCACGGACTTCGAGTTGAGGATGACCTCGGCCGCCGAGGGCTCCGGCGATTCGTAGATGTCGACGAGGCGCTGGTTGAGCTGCTCGACGACGCGCGTGTACTCGCGCTGGAGGAAGTGCAACCGGCTCGTCTCGAACAGGTAGAGCGCGTTCAGCTTGTTCAGCCGTTCCTGGTGGAGCGCGAGGTCGCGCTCGAGCACGGACAGCTTCTGAGCGACGTCGCCGACCCTGCCCTCGAGCTTGCGGATCTGGGAGGTGACGTCGACGATCTGCGAGTTCAAAGCCGACTCGTGCTGGCGGGCGGCCGCGATCCGGGACTGGAGCACGGCGATCTTCGCCGAGTTGTCACCGGAGGCCGGCGCCGCCAGGACGAGCGTCACCGCGAGCGCGGCAAGCGCAGGCATGGCCGGACGGCGGACCATGGCACTCAGTTTCGGCAGGACGCAGGACGTCCCTGCCGGCTAGCCCTGCCCCTTCTGCTTCTTCCCCTGCGGGCCCGGCTCGGGAATCACCGCGGGCCCCGGCTCCGGAATCACCGCGGGCTGCGGCGGCGACCCCTCGTCGGGCGGCGGATACGGCTCCGGAATCCGCGCCGGCTCGGGCGGGTTGCCTTCTCCCGGCGCCGGGGTCGACGGTTCCTCCGGCGCCTCCGCGACCTCCGTCTGCTGCACCTCGAGGCGACGCCGCGCGAGGACGTGCTCTGCTGACTCGACGACCTGCTGCATCTCGGCCTCCCTCTCCGCCACGCGCCGATCCAGCTCCTCTAGGCGGGTGCGCGCTTCCTCGGTCGCTTGCTCGTCACCACGGTACAACGCTTCGCCGAGCTCGAACAGGAGCCGATCGCGGCGGACTGTCATCTGCCCGAGCTCCTGCCGGATCGCGTACACCTGCCGCGTCGCGCGGCGGCGCGTCGCGAGCGATTCAGCGACGACCCGACTTCGGCTTCGGAACGTGTCGAGCGCCTGCGCGGTCGAGTGCGACACGGTGCCCGCCGGCTTGCGTCTCGCGGTCTCGAGGAACGCGAGTACGAGGAGCACCGCGATCCCGAGCAGGATCAGCCCGTACGGCCAGTGGCCGCCGACGAAGAGCAGGATCGCGATCGTGACCGCCGCACCCGCGAGAACGAGCGTCAGGAGCGACGGCGTGACGCCGTAGAACCGCGGCTCGACGCGAGTAACGGTCACCGGCACCGGTCCCGTCTCCTCCGGCGGCACCTCCATCACGAGCGTGTCGCCGCTCGCGGTCGGCTGACCGCACCGCGGGCAAAACCTCGCCGTGCGCGCGAGACGCGCACCGCAGCTCGCGCACTTAGCTCCCCGCACGAACCTTCTCTCGCGATGCCGATTGCTCTTGCGCGACCTTCAGCGTCTCCGCCGCGCGGCGGCGCAACGGTCCCACCTGCGCGCGGTAGTCCTCGTCCGAGATCTTCCCGGTGCGGTGGTCGAGCTCGAGCTCCTTCAGCGCCGCGAGCGCACGGTCACGTTCCTCCGCGACCGCCAGCCGGTGCTGCTCGCGCTCGCCGGGCTGGTCGAGGCGATCGTCGCGTGGGGACGGCTCCCGCAGGAACGGCAACGCCACGACGACCACGCACGCGATCGCAAGTACAGCCCCGATGACGAGCGCAGTCGTCACCCTGCGGCAAACGCTCCCGCGTAGCGCTGCGCCAGCCGCCGTTCCTCGCGCGCATCGGGCCACAGCGCGATCAACGCGCCGCCGACGAAGACGAATCCCGCGAGCCAGATCAGGTTGACGAGCGGTTTCTCCAACGCCTTGAGGTCGACGGTTCCGTTCGAGTTCACCTGGTCCGCGATCAGGAACAGGTCGCTCCCGTCGACCAGGTTGTGTCGGATCGCGACTTCGTTCGACACCTCCTGCTCGGCGAAGTAGTCGTTCTTGCCGGGATACATGCGTGCGATTCGGTGACCGCCGCCGTCGTAGGCGTCGACGACGGCGCGGACGGCGAGATGGTTCGGCTCACGCCGCTGCTCGTAGCCGCGGAAGACGAGCCGTTTGCCGGCGACGGTCATCGACTGGCCGGGAGAGAGACGCTGCTCGCGCACCGTCTGGTACGCGCTCGAGCCGGCGACGCCGATCGCAAGGAAGACGACGGCCGCGTGCACGACGTAGCAGCCGTAGCGCCGTCGGTTCCGCGCGATCAGCGACGACAGCGCAGCCGGCCACGTCTCGGTTCCGAGCGCCTTGCGCGCGCGCGTCCCGCGCGCGAACTCGAGCACGATCGACGCCAGGACGAAGACGGAGAACGTGTAGGCGATCACGCCGATCCTCGACGAGCCGGCGCCAAGCGCGAGCAGGACGACTCCCGCGACGACGGCGCTCGCGAGCGGCCACAGGAACGTTCGCCCGAGCGCGCGAAGCGATGCACGCCTCCAGGCGACGAGCGGCCCGATGCCCATCAGCAGCAACAGGGGCAAGCCGAACGTGTGCAGGAAGAAGTTGTAGTACGGCTTGCTCACGGTCGACGTCTCGCCGCGGACGAGCTCCGACAGTAGCGGGTAGACGACGCCCCACAGGATCGTCAGGCACAGCGCGACGAGCAGCAGGTTGTTGTAGAGGAACGTCGCCTCGCGGGAGACCAGCGACTCGAGCTTCGTCCGCGCGCGCAACAGCGGCAAACGCCAGATGATCAAGACGGTCGAGCCGATCGCCAGCACGCAGATGAAGGCGAGGAACCACGCGCCCAGCGGGCTCTTCGCGAACGAGTGGATCGACTGGATCACGCCGGAGCGCGTGAGGAACGTCCCGAAGATCGAGAGGCAGAACGCGAGCGCGACGAGCACCATGTTCCAGACGCGCAACATGCCGCGCTTCTCCTGGATCATCACCGAGTGCAGGAACGCGGTCGCCGCGAGCCACGGCATCAGCGCGGCGTTCTCGACCGGATCCCACGCGTAGTAGCCGCCCCAGCCGATCTCGACGTACGCCCAGTGCGCGCCGAGCAGCTGGCCGACGCCGAGGAACGCCCAGGCGGCAAGCGTCCATCGTCGCGTGGCGACGATCCAGCGCTCGTCGGTGCGCCGGGAGAGCAGCGCGCCCATCGCGAACGCGAACGGAATCGTCAGGCCGACGTAGCCGAGGTAGAGCATCGGCGGATGGACGGCCATGTACGGGTTCTGCAGACTCGGCGTCAGCCCAGCGCCGTCAGCCGGCGCGCGCTGCGTCGCGAACGGGCTCGAGACGAACACGAGCATGAACGCAAAGAACGTCCCGACCGCGGCCAACACGGGCACCGTCCACGCGAGCAGGTCGCGCGCGACGCGCCGCGTCGTGAGCACCGCGGCGGCGGCGTACGCGCAGAGGACGAGCAGCCAGAGCAGGAGCGATCCCTCCTGTCCGCCCCAGAACGCGGTCAGCGAGTAGCGGAGCGGAAGCTCGCGGCTCGTGTGGTCGGCGACGTACTGGAACGAGAAGTCGTGCCGCGCAAGCGCCGTCAGCAGCACGGCGGCGGCGACGGCGGTCGCGCCGAGCGTGGCGATGAGCGCGTTCTGTGCCGAGGCGGCGAGGCGGCGCCTTCGTGTCCACGCGCCGAACGATCCGGCGACGGTCGCGTAGACGAGCAGGAGGAACGCGGTGACGAGCGCCGCGCGGCCCAGATCCGGCATTACGACTTCTTAGGCGCGTACTTAGAGGGGCACTTCGTCAGCAGTGATCCCGGCACCGCGACGAACACGCCGGTGCGCATCCGGCCGTCGACGAGCACGTCGCGTCCGCTCTGGAAGAGGTCCGGCACGGTGCCGCGGTAGAGGACGGGCACGCTCGCCGTCCCTTTCGGATCGCGGATCGTGAAACGAAGACCGGCACCGTGCGCATCGCCCGCCGGCTTGCCGACGACGAGGCCGCCGAGGGAGACCTTGCCGGTGTGGCCGCGGAGCTGGCTCGGCTGGAGCTGAGGCGTGCCGCCGCCTGCGATCGACGTGTACAGGAGGAAGACGGCCAGGACGGCCGCGACGGACAGCGCAACGACGAGGCGTGCCGGGCTCCCGTTCCTGGGCACGGCGGAAAGTCTAGACCCGGCTCACTCTTAGTGAGGTCTTAGGGCCCTCCCAGGTTGCGCTTAGACGCGCCTGGTTTCCTGAGCGAAATCACAAACGACCCAGGAGTGCCGACACATGACCCCCACCGTCCTTCTTGTCCTGATTGTCTCGATGGCCGCAATCGCCGTCGTCGCCGCCGCGATGCGCGCCGCCTATCTCGTTGCCGGCGGCCGCTTCGAGGAGCGTCCGGCCGTCACGCCCGAGCCGGCCGCCGAGGAGCTGGAGCTCGCCGCATAGATCCCAGCCCTCGCTCGAGCGTCGGTGCGGACAGCTGACCGCGCGTGACGTTCCGGATGCGGCCGGTCCGGTCGACGTAGAACGTCTCCGGGAGCGCGATCAGGCCGAAGCGCTCGATCGCAACGCTCCCGGATCGCACCGCGACGTACGGCACGCGGTGTCGCCCGAGGAACCGTCTCGCGTCGCCGGAGTGGTCGTTGACGTCGACTCCGAGGAACACGACCTCTCCGCGCCGGGCCGCGGCGGCCGCCGCGAGTAGCGACGCCTCCCGCTTGCACGCGTCGCACCACGACGACCAGAAGTTGACGACGACCGGATACCCGTGCAGGTCGGCGATCGAAAGCGTGCGTCGCTGCGCGAGCGAACGCACGGCGGTCGGCCAGGTCGACGCGTCCCGCCACACGACGCGGAACGAGAGGTCGGGCACGGCCGGCGCCCGGTGCGTCTGGACCGCCCTCGTCAGCGCCGCGCCGCGGTCGGGCTGTGCAAGCCGATACACGAGCGCCGCGAACAGGGCCGCAACGGCGACGAGCGCGGCGAAGCGGAGCGCGAAGGCGAGGCGCGGCATTCAGCTCACGCTGCTTCCGAGCGCAGAGCGGCTGCGCGCACGCCTGCCGTGAAGCTCCTCGGGCGCGAGCCAGGCGTAGAGCCAGTAGAAGACGACGATCGTGTACGTGATCGAGCCGGGCCCGAGCATCACTCCGGCGGCGAGCTGCTGGTCCGCGAGCGCCGAGATCCCACCGTGCCGCTCGGCCGTCTGGACTGGATAGAGCGGCGTGCCCGCGAACGTGAGCACGATCGCCAGCAGCCAGCTCGCCACCATGCCCGCGGCGGTGAAGACGACCCGTTGCATCGCGCCGAGGCGCGAATGGAACGGCGGCGAGTCGATCACCTGAGCCCAGAACAGGACGCCGAGCAAGAGGAAGGTGGCGTGCTCGGCGTAGTGGACGGCCGTGTTCCGCAACGTCAGGTCGTAGAGAGCCGGCAGGTGCCAGGCACCGAGGTCTGCGTCGAAGAGGAGCCACGCCACCGAGGGAAGCGCGACGAACGCGGCCGTCCACCGGAGCCACGCGAACGTCGGACTCTTGACGAGCGCACGTGCGAGTCCGCGACGAAAACGCAACGGCAGCGGACGGAAGAGCGGCAGCCAGGGAGCGCCGAGCACGATCAGCGGCGCGGCCACAAGCATCAGGAGGACGTGCTGCAGCATGTGCGCCCAGAAGTAGTCGTCCGCCAGCCGCTCGAGCGGTGAGTCGAGCGCGACGACGAGCGTCACGAGTGCCGCGCCGAAGCACGCGCCGCGCCACGGGAGCGTCCGCCGGCGCCGCGTCCGCGGAACCGCGTGCAGCGAGGGCCGGCGCGACCCGCGCCAGTACCACACGGCCATGACCACGACGGTTGCGAGCACCCACGGAGCGCGCAGCAGGACCACGCGCTACCCCCGCTCGAGCGCCTGCACGGTGCGCACGACCGACGTGGCTGCGAACGGGAACAGGAAGCCGGCGCGGAGGTCGCCGCGGGTGTCGACGACGTAGAGCGCCGTGCTGTGCAGGACGTCGCCCGGCGTCCGCTTCACGGCGATGTGGTACGCCGTCCAGACCCGCGCGAGCGTGCGCTCGTTCCCGAGCAGCCAGTGCCAGCGGCTCTTCCAGCCTGCCTTCGCTCCGAACGCCCGCGCGCTGAGCCGCGTATCCGCCCACGGATCGACGCTGACGACTGCGAGGACGGCACGCGTAGCAGAGAGGCGATCGAGAACGTCGCGGAGCACCCGGCCCTCCACGGGGCATGCGCTCCTGCAGTGCGAGTCGAGAAAGGTGACCAGGACTGGACGGCCGCGCAGGGCGCGAAGAGAAAACGGCGCACCGTTCTGGTCGCGCAACCGGAGCGGAGGCGCAGGCTTCGACCCCGCAGGCCACGTCACCTGCGCCTCGAGCTGCGGCGGCGGCTGGGCCGCGGGCGCCTTGGAACCGCGGGCGAGCGCGAGCCCGAGCCCGATCGACGTCCCGAGCGCGGCGGCGAGCAGGACGAAGCGGTACGGGCGAACCGTGCGCTCAGCCATCCGCTCCCGGATCCCGCCGACGAACGCCACGACGCTGCGTGAAGGCCCAGAGCGCGATGACGAAGACGAGCAGCGAGAGCGGAACGACAAGCGTCAGCACCGCGCCTGACGAAACGTGACTCATCCGATCTCCTCTCTAGAGCGCAACGTCCACCGCCATCGCGACGAACAACAGCGCGAGGTAGAGAATCGAGTAGTGGAACAGCAGCGACGCTCGCCGCGGCGTCGACTCGACGCGCAGACGTAGCGCGAGGGCGACGAAGACGGCGCCGAGGATGGCCGCCGCAGCGAGGTAGGCAATGCCCGCCGTCCCCGCGACGCCGGGAACGGCCGTCATGGCCACGAGCGCAAGCGAGTAGAGGACGATCTGTCGCGTCGTCACGCGAATGCCTCGTACGACCGGCAGCATCGGGACGCGCGCAGCGGCGTAGTCCCTGCGGAGGAGGATCGCGAGCGCCCAGAAGTGCGGCGGCGTCCACAGGAACACGATCAGGAAGAGCGAGACGGCCGCGAGCGTCAGCCGCCCGGTCGCGGCCGCCCAGCCGACGAGCGGCGGGATCGCACCGGCTGCGCCGCCGATGACGATGTTCTGCGGCGTCGAGCGCTTGAGCAGACGCGTGTAGACGAGGACGTAGAACACGTTGCCCGCGAGCGCGAGCGTCGCCGTCAGGACGTTGACGGCGAACGCGAGCAGGACGAACGACGCCGCCGAGAGCGCGAGCCCGAACTCGAGTGCGCGCTGCTCGGACACACGTCGCGCCGCGACGGGACGCGACCGCGTCCGCTCGCCCATCAACCGGTCGATGTCGCGATCGAGCACATGGTTGAGGACCGATGCGCCGCCGCAGGCGAGCGCAAGCCCAAGCATGGTCACGAGCACGAGCCACGGCGCCGGAAAGCCGCGTGCGCCCACGACCATCCCGCACAGGCCCGTCAGCAGCAGCAGCGACATGATGCGCGGCTTCGTCAGCGCCACGTAGTCGCGCCACGCGATGCGCGGCGCGCGGACGACCGGCGGAGCCGCGAGCGCGGCCGTCAGCTCAAACGACGAGGTAGAGGAGGATGAAGGCGGCAATCTCGATTCCGGCGAGGACGATCAGGACGAAGCTCACCGCCTCGATCGCGGCGGCCTGGAACGCCGGCGACGCTCCGTCCCCCGAGACATCGGCGACGACGGTCGCAAGCCAGTACGCCGTTCCGAGGAGGAAGAGCGCGAACAGGCCTGTCCAGCCAACGAACACGCTCGCGTAGCCCGCGTCCGTCGGCCCGAACCCAAGCGACGAGAACTGCGCGCACTGGAGGGCGACGGCAGCGAGTGAAAGCAGGAGCGCTGCGATCGCGCCGACTCGCCGGCGAGTGGGCTCGAGCATCGCGGCAGCTCGGGCCACCGCAGCGCTCGCGAGCACACAGACGAGGATCGCGACGCCGAATCCCATCGACGGCGTCGGATGGTGATGCGGCCAGCCGCGCCACAGCCCGTTCGTGTCGAGCGCGCGCAGGTAGAGGAACGCGAAGAAGAACGCGACGAAGAAGAAGCCGACCGACGCGGCCCAGACCCGCGCGCCGAGCCGCACGTTGCGGGCGAGCAGCTCGGCCGGCTCGACGCCGTCGGGCAGGGCCGTGTGGACGGAGGCGTCCACTCGTCAGCTCCCCGCCGCCGGCAGCGCGGCCGGCGTGAAGTCGGCGACCGCAGGGGCGTTCGGCACGCCGTACTCGTACGGCCCGCTCCGGATGACGGGAATGCGCTCGAAGTTCTCCACCGGCACGGGCGTCGGCACCTGCCACTCGAGGCCGCGCGAGGCCCACGGGTTCTCGGCAGCGGGGATGCGTGCGAACACGAGCGACCACACGAGGTTCGCGAGAAAGACGAGCATCGAGAAGCCAAGCACGAAGGCCGACACCGAGACGAAGTCGTTCAGGACCTGGAGATGCGGCGCGTACGCGGAGACGCGGCGTGGCATGCCGAGGAAGCCGGCCGCGAAGAGCGGCATGAACGTGAGGTTGAAGAACACGAACATCAGCCAGAAGTGGATCTTGGCGAGCGTCTCGTTGAGGACGACGCCGAGCATCTTCGGCAGCCAGTAGTAGACGGCGCCGAAAAACGCGAACACGAGGCCGCCCATGATGGTGTAGTGAAAATGCGCCATGACGAAGTAGCTGCCGTGCGTCGTCACGTCGCTCGGGACGTCCGACAGGAACACGCCGGACAGCCCGCCGATCAGGAAGTTGAAGAAGAACGCGAGCGCGAACAGCATCGGCACGGTGAACCGAATCTGCGCGCGCCAGAGCGTTCCCATCGCGTTGAGGAAGATGAAGCCGGTCGGAATCGAGATCAGCTCCGTCGTGAGCATGTAGAACGGGCGAAGGCCTGCGTTCATCCCGCTCACGAACAGGTGGTGCTGCCAGACCATGAAGCTCAGCAGCATCACGCCGACCATCCCGGCGACCGCGAGACGGTAGCCCCAGAGCGGCTTGCGCGTGAACACCGGGAGGATCTCGAGGACGATCCCGAATCCAGGCAGCGCCAGGATGTAGACCTCGGGGTGTCCGAAGAACCAGAAGAGGTTCTCGTACAGGTACGGGCTCCCGCCGGCGCTCGCGAGGAAGTACGACGTGTTCGCCGCCCGGTCCATGAGCACCATCGTCATCGTCGCGACGAGCACCGGCGCGGCGAGGGCCATCAGCACCGACGTCGCGAGGACTCCCCAGACGAAGATCGGCAGCCGCGTCCACGTCATCCCGGGCGCGCGCATGGTCACGATCGTGACCAGCAGGTTGAGGCCGACGAGCGTCAGCGAGATGGCGATGAGAATGAACGCCGTCACGTACGCGTCGACGCCGCCGCGTCCTTCGACGGCGAGCGGCGCGTAGCCCGTCCACCCGAACGGCAGCCCGCCGAACGCAATCGCGGACATGAGGATCAACCCCGCGGCGGGCGTCAGCCAGAACGTCAGGGCCTCGACGCGCGGGAACGCCATCCGCCGCGCGCCGATCATCAAGGGGACGAAGTAGTTGCCGAACGGCCCCAGGATGAAGGCCGACGTCATCATGATCATCATCGTCCCGTGCAGGCCGACGAGCGTGAGGTACTGGCCCGACGGCCACGCCTTCTCGATCGGCCGCAGCAGCTCCGTCCGCATCAGCATCGCGTTCAGGCCGCCGATGAAGAAGAAGATGCCGACGCCGAACAGGTACTGGATGCCGACGACCTTGTGGTCCGTGCAGAGGCGGAAGTAGCGCGTCCAGCCGCCCAGCTCGTGATGCCGTAGCGTCGGCGGACGGCCGAGCAGCCGCCCGATCGGATAGTTCGCGAATCCGAGCCCCACGAGCCAGCCGATCACGGCGAACAGGTAGCCCACGAAGGCGCCGACGTCGTTCTGGTCCGTCCCCAGCAGGTAGTCGTGGCCCACAGCGATCTGGCCGCCGACCCACGCGCCCAGGAACCAGCCGGCGATCCCGAGCACGAGGCCGGTAAGCATGTTGAAGCCGATCAGCCGCCTCCAGACGGGCCGCCGAACAACCGGTATCGCCGTCGCGCTCACTCGACCTCCTCCACTAGCCCGCTCGCCTCAGCGGTGCGGGGAAGTACACGTCGCTGTACGGCGCCAGGTACTTCTGGACCACCGCGTTCTTTTGCTTCGCCGCCTTGATCCAAGCCTGGAAGGCCGGGAGCGAGAGCACGCGCCCCTTCTTCGCCATGTGCGCATGCCAGAGGCCGCAGAGCTCCGCGCAGCGAATCTGGAAGAAGCCGGTGTGACGAGCGTTGACGTAGGCGATGTCGTCCACCCCCGGCACCGCGTCCGCCTTCACTCCGAGCTCGTACGCCCAGAACGAGTGCGTGATGTCGAGCGACGTCACGTGGAAGGCGACGAGCGTGTTGTCGGGGATCGCGAGGTCGCGGGACTCGAACCCGCCGTACGTCGGGTAGCGGAACGTCCACTCCCACTGCTGCGCGATCACCTGCACGGGCAACGCGTGCTCATGGCCCTTCGGCTGGTCGACCGGGCTCGGGCCCTGGCCGCCTCCGGCGCCGTGGGAGCTGACGATGAGCGTGTAGCTCCCCCACACGGCGAGCGCGAGCACGATCGCGCCCGTGAGGACGATCCAGAGGAGCTGCACTCCCGCATCTCCGAACAGAGGCGGACCGTCGACGATGCCGCCCGTCCGGTTCCGGAAGACGACGAACGAGTACACGAAGAACGTGACCACGAGGAGCGCGATCGGAACGAGGAGCGCCGTCAGCAGGACGTTGGCGTCGCGCTGCGACCCGGCCTCCGAAGTCATGTTCCCGGGCGGCAGGTGCGGCCCGAGGACGAACACGATCAGCGGCGCGGCGATCGCCGTCAGGACGAGCCAGATCAAGACGATGCGAATGCCGTGACGCGGGATCTGCGCGCTTGCAGCAGTCGTCATCCGACGACCTCGAGATAACCGTCCATGTACCCGAGGCTCTGCATCGGGCCGCCGAAACCGAGCGGGAAGCCGGCCGCGCACGGCACGAAGCACTGCCAACGGAACTTGCCCGGCTTGTCGGTCTTGAACGAGAACTTCACCGTCGTGTGCGCCTCGGCGAGGGTGCACGGAGCGACGCTGCACTGGTTCTTCGCGTCGTCGGCGACGCCCTTGAGGGGAACGCTCACGCCGAGGTCCGGGATCGCGAACGTGTGCGACGCGAGGTCGGGGTCGAGCACCTTGAGCGGCTTTCCGTCCACCGTCATCGTCGCGTTGGCGATTCCGCGCGGCTCTCCCCAGAACGGGTTGCGCAGCCCTGTCGCAGTGTCGAACTGGTAGATCGTGACGTTGATCGTCGAGTGCGCGGGCACGCGCAGGACGGTGCTGTGCACCCACTTGCCGGCCGGGTTCTTCGCGAGATAGGAGACCCAGTCCGGGTGCGGCTTGAAGCCGAGCGACGCGACCGTCTGCAGCGTCAGGCTCGCGCTCGGCATGTTCCCGGTCGCGGCGACGACCGGAGGCGTTTGCGTGAGGTACGACGCGATGTAGTAGGCGATCAGCGCGGCGCCCGCCGCGATTCCCGCAGCGACGAGTGCAAGCCTTGCCGCTGTGCTCATCTGCCCCTCGCCAAGGTCGGCCGTCGATATACACGCCTCGACGGGTTGCTGAACCCAGGATGACCGAATCGTCATCTGCCGGTCATCTCGGCGTCACGAAGCGTTAGGGTCTCCGCGCAGTGCGCGTCTTGCTGATCGAGGACGAGCCTAGGATTCGCGCGTTCGTCGCGCGTGGCCTCACAGCCGAAGGACTGCTGGTCGACGAGAGCGTCGACGGCCGTGCAGGGTTGCACCGCGCGCTCGAGGAGAGGTACGACCTCGTCATCCTCGACCTGTTGCTGCCGGCGCTCGACGGCCTCAGCGTGCTACGCGCGTTGCACGAGTTCCGGCCCGAGCTGCCGGTGCTCGTCCTGTCGGCGCGCTCGGATCTCCCGACGAAGCTCCGCGGCTTCGAGCTTGGGGCGACGGACTACCTCCCGAAGCCGTTCTCGTTCGAGGAGCTGCTCGCGCGCGTGCGCGTCCAGCTGAAGCGGAACGGGACGCCGAACGAGAAGAACGTCGTGCATGCGGGTGGGCTCGCGCTCGACCTCGCCGCCAGGCGCGCGCACCTCGGCGAGAAGATCACCGACCTATCGGCGCGGGAGTTCCAGTTGCTCCGGTACCTCGTCGAGCATGCCGGCGAGATCGTGAGCCGCGAACGCCTCCTGTCGGAGGTGTGGGGCTACCACTTCGATCCGTGTTCCAACGTCGTCGACGTCTGTATCCGCCGCCTGCGCAAGAAGCTCGGCGCGCACGCTCCGATCGAGACGGTCCGCCATGCGGGTTATCGGGTTTCTGCGCCGTAGGTGGCTCGAGACGGCCTGGGCCGTCTTCGCAGTCGTGAACTTCTTCGTCATGACCGCGTTGCCGCGGTGGGAGACGATCCCGTTCCACTTCATCTGGGTGAGCCTGACGCTGCTCTACGGCTTCCGGGTCATCAGCGCGAACGCGACGTCCGTGATCCTCGGGATCGTCGTTCTCGCGACGGGCATCGGCATCGTCCACGACGCGACGGTCGGGACGCAGCCGTGGGACGAGATCTCCGAGGTGCCGCTGATGTCCGCGATGTTCCTCGCGATGGTGTGGCATGCACACCGCCGGCGCGAGGCGCTTCGAGTGGCAACGGAGGAGGCGGCGCGTCGGCAGGAGATGCTGCTGCAGCAGGAGCGGTTCCTGCAGGACGCGTCGCACGAGCTCAGGACCCCCGTCACGATCGCGCGCGGGCATCTCGAGCTCTATCGACGCGCGCCCGGACGCTCGACCTCGGAGCTCGATGTCGCGCTGGACGAGCTGCAGCGGATGGAGCACATCCTGGAACGCCTGCTCCTGCTCGCCAAGGCGGGAGAGCCGGACGCCGTGACGCGCGAGCGGATCGACGTGGAGACGTTCCTCGAGGACGTGTTCATGCGGTGGTCGGAGGTGGCGCCGCGGGTGTGGCAGCTCGGCTCGCTCGCAAGGGGGACGCTCGTCGTCGATGCGGAGGCGCTCAGGATCGCGCTCGACGCGCTGCTGGAGAACGCCGTGAAGCACACCGAGCGGACCGATGCGATCGAGGTCCGTTCATCGGCCGACGGCGGCGACGTCGTGATCCTGGTCGCCGACGAGGGTCCCGGCATTCCTGCCGACGCGCTCGACCGGATCTGGGAACGGTTCGGCCGCGCCGATGTCGCGCGCACGCGGACGGACGGAGGCGTGGGGCTCGGCCTGACGATCGTCGATGCGATCGCGAAGGCTCACGGCGGACGGTGCACGGTCGAGACGTCCCCGCACGGGTCGAGCTTCGTCCTACGGCTGCCGGGCTTCACCGCCGAGCGCGCGGCGGCGTCGAGGAACTCCGCTACGCCTCTGCTGCCCGCGCCCGCCGCCGGCCTGGGATCCGGTACCCATGGTCATGGCACAGGGATCCCGGCGAGTCCTCGGTGAGCGCGTCGCAGTAGCCCTTGCCGTAGGCGGCCCGCATGAAGGCGGCGACGACCTCGAGGTTCCAGTCGGTGATGTCCGCCGCCTCCCGCCAGAGATCGGCGAGGCGGAGGTCGATGTCGAGCTCGAGCAAATCGATCCGTGACGGCGAGTTGGCCATGCGACGAGGGTAGGCAAAGCATCGGACGGACCCCCGGAACGGCATCGCCCGGTCGAGGGACCCTTGGTCTGACCCTTACCATCGGCTCGATGGGACAGCTCCACTTCGGACCCGCGCGCGTGCCGTCGCGCGAGAGCCCCGAGCAGGCAATCGCGATCCTCCAAGAGCTCGGCTACAGCGCCTGCGAGATCGATTTCGAGGGCAGGTTCTGGATGGACTATCCGTGGGCCGAACGCTTCGGCGGACTCGCGCGCGACGCCGGGATCGTGCTCTCCGTCCACGCGCCGATCGCCGGGTTCATGGGACACGCCGAGCGCGGCAAGAAGCTCAACATGTCCGTCGGGATGCTCGACCACTCCGCCGGCGTCGCCAAGGCCGCCGGAGCCGAGCTCGTCGTCTTCCACCCCGGCTACCTGCTCGGGCGTACGCGCGAGGGCGCAATCGACTCCGTGGTCGAGCAGCTCGGCGAGCTCCGCGCGCGGCTGGAGAAGAAGGACCGCGGCGTCACGTTCGGCATCGAGGTGATGGGACGCGTGCGCGAGCTCGGCACGATCGACGACGTGCTCGCGATCTCGTCCCGCCTCGACTGGGTCCGCCCCGTGCTCGACTTCGCCCACATGCATGCGACGAGCGACGGGGCGTTCACGAACGTGGAGCTCTTCGCCGACGCGCTCGAGGCCGCGGACGCGATCATCGAGCCCGACGCGCCGTTCCACATTCACTTCTCAGACATCGCGTACGCGAACCGGAACGAGACGAAGCACCTTCCCTACGGAGAGGGAACGCTGCGCGCGGAGCCGCTCGGCGAAGCGCTCGCGCGGTTCGACCGGCCGGCGACGGTGATCAGCGAGGCGCCGGACGTCGAGTCGAGCCAGGCGATCTACGCCGCGCTGGGAGTCGGGAGCTCCGCCAGCCGCGCTTCGAGCTCGGCCGCCTCGTCGAGCCGGTCCCGCTCGCGCAAGAACCGAGCGTAGGACGGCAGCACCTCGAGGTCGATGCGGCAATGCTCGGTGCCTGCGACAATCGCGATCGCCTCGCGGAAGAGCGTCTCCGCCTCGTCGTCACGGCCCTGCGCTGCGCGCACCTCCGCGAGCGCGAGGCGCGTGGTCGCGCGTGACGTCACGTCCTCCGCGCTGACGGTCTCGCGCGCGGCGAGCGCGTACTTCTCCGCCTCGTCGACCCGGCCCTCGGCGAGGAGCAGCTGCGCCAGCAGCCGCTGGCTCTCGCACAGCGTCCCACGCTCCTGCATCGGCGCAAGCAGGCGGATCGACTCGCGGAACAGCTTCTCCGCGCGATGCGCGTCGCCGGTCCGCATCGCGATCCGCCCGAGCACTTTCGAAGCGTGCGCGATCCCCCACTTCGAGCCCGCTTCGGTGAACAGGTCGAGTGCCTTGGCGAGGTGGTCCTCGGCCTCCTCGTACTCGTTGCGCACCTCGTGCAGCTCGCCGCGCGCACGCGCCGCCTCGGCGCGGGCGATGATCGATCCGCTCGCGTCCGCGAGCTCGCACGCGTGTGCGATCAGCGGCTCCGCCTTGTCCTCTTCGAGCCTGATGAGATGGATGTTCGCGAGCTCGAGCGCGGCCTTGCTCTCGAGATCCTTGCGCTCGGCTTTCTGTGCCGCCTCGAGCGCCTGCGTCTCGTAGTCCTCCGCGAGGCCGAGACGGCCGGCGTAGCAGGCGGTCAGCGAGCGGATGTCGAGCGCGCCGAACCGCCCGACGAGATCGTCCTCGTCGAACACCGCGAGCGCGCGGTCCGCGTACTCGGTCGCGCGGCGGACGTCGCCTTCACGCGAGATCGTCGCCTCTGCAAGTGCCGTGAGCGCGCGTCCGCGAATGCGGTTGTTCCCGTCTTGCTCGGCCGCCTCCGCCACCTTCGACATCTCGTGCGCGACCGCGGCGAAGTCGCCGAGCTTCCACGCGGCCCGCGCGGCGTTGTAGCGGCGCTCGAGCGTCGGCTCGAGCTCGACGGCGCGAAGGAGGAGCTTGCGCGCGGACTGGCTCGACTCGCGGCTGAGGGCCCGCTTCCCGGCGATCTCGAGCACGTGCGCCGTCGTCCGCGCGAGCTCGAGCGGCGGGCGGCCGTCGAGCTCCTCGAGCAGGTGCGTCGCCTGGTCGAGGTGGTACGCGCGGATCTCGAGCAGCTCCTTGTCGGCACGCTCGCTCAGCCACTCCGCAAAGTTCTGGTGGTACTCCGCACGCGACGACTTCGACAGCGCGGAGTACGCAACCTCGCGGATGAGGACGTGCTTGAAGCGGTACGCGACCTCGCCCGAGAAGCCGGAGTGCAGCTCGCGCGTGAGGAGATCGCGCACGAGCAGGTCGTCGAGCGCGTCCTCGAGGTCGTCGCCGAAGTCCGGCGAAAGCGCGGCGAGCGCGCTGTGCGCGAAGACGCGACCGAGCACCGACGCCCGCTGCAACAGGATCTTCGAGCTGCCCGGCAATCGGTCGATGCGGGCGGCGATCAGCGCCTGCAGCGTGTCCGGGATCCGGTCGTGGGTGCCGTCGCCGCTCTCCAGCACCATCCGCACCGTCTCCTCGACGAACAGCGGATTGCCTTCGGAGATGTCGAGCAGATGCGCGAGCACCGGCGCGGGAAGCTCTTCGTCCCGCAGGAGCGCGTCGGCGAGCTGCTCGCTCTCTTCGCGCGGCAGCGGCTCGAGCTCGATCGCCGTCGAGCGGACCCGACCTCCGCCCCAACCCGGGCGCACGTCGAGCAGCTCCGGCCGTGCGAGGCAGACGATGAGGAGGGCGCGCTCGCGCACCCATTGCGCCAGGTGGTCGATCAGCTCGAGCAGCGGCTCCTCCGCCCAGTGGATGTCCTCGAACACGAGGATCAGCGGCTGCACGTCCGCGAGCTCGTCGACGAACTCGCGCGCGGCCCACGCGATCTCGGGTTGACCGCGCTCGTCCTCGACGGATTCGAGCACGCCGGAGGCGAGGCCGAGCAGCTCGGCGATCGCTTCCTCGCCACAGCACTCGAGCAGCTTCTCCCGCGCGGTCTCGATCGGATCGTCGTCGCTGATTCCCGCTGCCGACTTGACCATCTCCGCGAGCGGCCAGTACGTCACGCCTTCGCCGTAGGGAAGCGCGCGCCCGGACAGGATCGTCACAGCCTCCGCGCCGGCCAGGAACTCCCGCACGAGACGGCTCTTCCCGACGCCCGGATCGCCGTAGACCGTGAAGACGTGCGGACGCTTGTCGCGGATCGTCCGCTCGAGCGTGTTGTGCAGGAGGTCGAGCTCCGCGTCACGGCCGACGAACGGTGCCGCGATCGTGCCGACGCTCTGACGACCGTCGCTGACGCACACCGGGCGGAACGCGGCGACGGGCTCCCGGAAGCCGCGCAGCTCGAGCGGGCCGGCCGACTCCGTCTCGATCGTCGAGCGCGTGAGCCGATGCGCGGCCTCGCCGATCAGGATCTCGCCGGGGCGCGCAGCCTGCTGCAGCCGCGCGGCCATGTTGACGGCGGGGCCGGTCGCGAACGTCGATTCGGCCTCGTCGACGACGACCTCGCCGGATTCGACGCCGATCCGCGCCTCGAGCTCCACCTGGTGCACCCGGTCGATGATCGCGAGCGCCGCGCGGACCGCTCGTTCGGCGTCGTCCTCGTGGGCCTGCGGGATGCCGAAGGCGGCCATGACTGCGTCGCCGGCGAATTTCTCCACCGTGCCGCCGTGGGTCTCGATGCAGCGGGAGACGCCTTCGAAGTAGGACGTCACGCGCCGCCGGACGACCTCGGGGTCAGCCCCCGTGACCAGGTCGGTGTGGTCGACGAGGTCGACGAAGAGGACGGTCGCCAGCTTCCGTTCCATGCCTGAAGTTTAGGGAGAGGAAGGGCCGCTACAGAGGGGCCTTCCCGTCTCATGCCGAGCTGGTAGGGAGCCCAAGTCCGAGCGCGGCACCGTCGCCAACACCCGCTGCTGGTAGCAGACCGGCCCGCCCTCGCCTGCTTTCACGTCCGACGGATGGTGCGCCGAGACGACGTAGCTCTAGATATTCGCGTTCGAGATCGCGAGTCCGAATAGTCGCCGATGAAGGGGTCGGTGCGCGCACGGCTCGCTGTAGCCGGCACATGCGATGAGGCCGATGCCGTCGCCGTGCTGGGTCGGATTCATCGGATTCCACGTGTACCTCGTCATGCGCACCGTTTGAGCCGATGCGAACGGCGCCGTCGCCGGAGTCCCTGTAGGCGTGGATCGACGAGTCGATGTACCTCTTTTCCAAACGGCCCGCTGCAAAGCATCGCCTCTTCGCTGATCGCAATTTGCGGATCTTTCGCGCGGAGTCGGCCGGCTCGGGCGTATCGGTTGTCGCTTGTCACCCGTTCGCATGACGTCGAGTCACTGCGGAAGGGGAGGTGGGCCAGAGAAACGGGGCCTTAGCGCGAGGGCGCCGTCCCTGCGGCGATCCCTCCATTCGTATTTCGGAACGGTGCAGCCCTTCGTGGGCACGACTCGAGGGAGACGACATGAAGAAGAGATTGTCCGTGCTGGGTGCGCTGGGCGCCATGCTGCTCGCGCTGCCCTTGCTTTCGACCCAGGCGTCGGCCGACCCGACGGGAAGCGCCCCGCCGCTGGGGCCGCTTGCAACACTCAGCCCATCGATGTTCGCCACGCTCGACGACCCGACCGGCACCGATTACCAGGCGACGGCGAGCGACCCGAGCAAGATGCCGCCCGGCAGCAAGTACAAGCTGTTCGGCACGGCCAAGGACGACACCGATCCACAGAACCCTTACAACGAGGTCATCTCGTTCGACACGACCGACCCGACGGCCGTCGCCGGCGCCTATCGGAAGCTGGGTGATCACGTCCAGATCGACCAACTCACCGACATGATCGAGTTGAAGTACCTCTTCGTCGGTCGCTCGTGCGACGGCGGCAGTCCGCGCGTCACGCTACTCGTCGACGCAAACGGAGATGGGAAATTCGTTCAAGAGCCGAATGGGCCCGACTTCGCAATCCACGGACATCTGAATCCACCGGCGACCAGCGCGTGTCCGGCGGGCCAGTGGCGATACGAGGATCTGACCGATTCGGGGAACCGGTGGGAGGTGACGCCGTGCACCGCCGGGATGCCGCCTGCGCTGGTCATTCCCGGCATCTTGTGCTACCCGTACAGCACCTGGCAGTCG
>VAYM01000126.1 GCA_005884945.1 Actinomycetota bacterium
CTCGTCCTCGCTCACGGCGCGGACCCGAACCTCCGCCAGCGCGGCGGCTTCCGTGCAATCGACGCCGCGCGGCAGAACGGCGACACGCGCGTGGAGCAGCTACTTCGGGAGCACGGCGCCGAGGACTAGGTGCGCTCCTCCTCCCACGCGTCGAGCAAGCCCTCGACGTGGCGCCGCTGCTCTTGCGTGAACGGGACGTCCGCGAGGAGGCGCCGCACCTCGCCGGGATCGTCGTGCTCCACGGCCGCCTCGAGACGCTCCCGCATCGGCAGCGGCTGTGCGAGCTGGCGCCGTAGCCAGCGGCGCAGACTCACCTGAGCGGCGCGCGTCACTCCGGGAGGCGCACGACGACGGCATCGCCGTTCATGGCGACGGAACCACCGAGTGCGTCCACGAGCAGGACTGCGACTGCTGCGCCGAGATCGCGGAGGTCGTCGCCGAGCAGAACCGGCCCCGAGGAAGCGGTCACCGGGCAAATCGTCAGCGCCGCACCTTCGGCCTTGCACTCCACCTCGTCAAGGCCGCCGTGGCGGAGCGCAGCCTGGACGAGGGCCGACACGCCGCGGCGCGTTGCATCCACGTCGACGTGAACGGTCGCTCCGGCGCCGCTGACACGCACGCGGTCCTCCCCCAGCTCCTCGGCCGCGCCGTGTGCCAGCTCGAGGCTGTCGACCGGCTGGAGATTCGGCTCGTAGCGGCCGCCCTCGATTCGCGCCGCAAGGCCGAGCTCGTCGAGGAGTTCGGCGAGCTGTCGCGAGGCGGCGTCGATCATCTCCATGTAGCGCTGCTTCTGCTCGTCGAGGTCGCCCATGCGGACGATCGTCTGAGCGAAGCCGTGGATCGTCGCCAGCGGTGTCCGCAGGTCGTGCGCGGCGAGCGAGACGAGGCGAGGGAAGGATTTTTCGGTCGGCTCCACGAGGGCGATGACACTAACCTGTCGGCATGACCGACTCACGTGAACTTCTCGACGATGTGCAGGCCTCCATTCCGGAGGTTCGGATCGGGCTCTCGCGGGCCGGCGTTCGCGGCGTTCAGAAGGCGATCCGGCTGCGCTGGGGCGGGACCGAGAAGCTGATCGCGGCGGAGATCGACTGCGCGGTCGACCTCGACCGCACGCAGAAGGGCGTCCACATGTCGCGCTTCCCCGAGCTGTTCGAGGAGGCGATCGAGGAGGTCGTGATCGGCGAGGCGTTTCTCGTCGAGGAGCTCGCCGAGCACATCGCACGCCACATCGTGGATCGTCAGGGCGCCGGCCGCGCGGAGGTGCACCTCCGCGCGCACTATCCCGTTCAGCGGCGAACGCCGGTCACCGGCCTGGCGACGCAGGAGATGGTCGCCCTGATCGGCATCGCGGCCGCTTCGGATGCAGGACTGCGGCGACTCGTCGGCGTCGAGGCGACCGGAATCAATGCGTGCCCCTGCGCCCAGGGCCTCGTGCGCGGGCGGGCCGCGGAGCGACTGGCCGACGCGGGCTTCGACGAGCTGGACGTCGACCGGATCCTCGAGCTCGTCCCGCTTGCGACCCACAACCAGCGCGGCCGAGGCACGCTGTACGTCGGTACCGACGCGCGCGTCAACGCCGAGGAGCTGGTGACGATCGTCGAGGGATCGATGAGCTCTCCGATCTACGAGCTGCTCAAGCGGCCCGACGAGCTGTTCGTCGTCGAGCACGCGCATCTGCAGCCACGCTTCGTCGAGGACTCGGTCCGGATCGCGCTCAAGTCGGCGCTCGAGCGTTACGACACGCTTTCGGACGGGGACTTCCTCCTCGCGCGCCAGGTGAACTTCGAGACGATCCACAACCACGAGGTGCTCGCGGAAAGATTCGGTACGGTCGGCGAGATGCGCAGCGAGCTTGCGCGCGGTGTCGGGGAGCCCCGGCACACAGAGCTGCGCGAGTGGCTCGCAGGCTGAGTCCGGCGCGCTCCGGCAAGCCGCAGCCACAGGTCGTTCGCCCGGCCGCGAAGCATTTGACACACATCCGGCACAGACGTGTACGACCGTCGCAGGTATCGTCGATGTTGTGTTGGGTGGTGGGCAGCAACCCCCACCCAGGGCGGGGGCGCGCGCGCGTGTTATTCAAGAGTGGCTACGCGCTCGCTGGGCGGCGGAACCGGAAGCGGTTCTCGGTCCCCGCCCGCAGGCGCGCGATGTTCGCTCGATGCAAGAGGACCACCGCGATGGCCGCTCCTGCGGCGAAGACGATCACCGGCCACGGCTCGCCGATCAGTACCGCGACGACGGACAGAGAACACGCGGCGAGCATCGACGCCACCGACGCGTAGCGAAGCGCGACGAAGCACGCGATCCAGATGCCGGCCCCGATCCCGCCGACGATCGGCGCGACGCCGAGGAACGCGCCGCCGCACGTCGCCACCATCTTCCCGCCGCGCTGCCAGCGCAGGAACAACGGCCGCCAGTGACCGAGCATCGCCGCCGCGCCGGCGAGCACTCCCGCGAGATGCGAGAGCGTCATCGTCGCGACGAGCGCCGGCACGAAACCCTTCGCCGTGTCCACGACGACGACCGGTAGACCGAGCCGCCAGCCGAAGACACGCCAGACGTTCGTCCCACCGAGGTTGCCGCTGCCGAGCTTACGGATGTCGACACGCTTGAACGCCGCGACGAGCCAGTAGCCGGTCGGGATCGACCCGGCGAGGTACCCGGCGACGATCGCGAGCGCGTAACCCACGTTCCCCTACCTGGGGATCTGGTACTTCGACACCCAGTCGTCCACCACGCGCCAGTCGAGGTTGTCGAAGAACGCGTTGATGTACGACGCGCGGTCAGTCTGGTAGTCGAGGAAGTACGCGTGCTCGTAGACGTCGAGTGCGATCAGCGGCGTCGCGTTCCAGATCGGGAACGTGTTCTGAGCATCGCCGAGATAGTTGAAGAGCCGGCCTTCGTCCCAGTCGTACGCGGTCCACGCCCACCCGCGCGCGGCCATGCCCGTGGCCTTCAGATCGGCCCGCCAGTCGGCGGCAGCGCCGAAGTCGCGCCGAATCAACTCGCCGATGAGGCCGTCCGGGTCGCCGCCTCCACCGCCCAGGTGCTCGAAATAGATCTCGTGGTTCTTGATCCCGCCGATCGCGAACGAGAGCTCGACCTTCAGGGCACGGATGTCGGAGTAGACCTGGTTCGCGCTCGCAAGATCGATCCCGTCCAGCTTCGCAAGAATCTCGTTCCGCTTGTTGACATATCCCTCGTAGAGCTTGTAGTGGGCCTCGACCGCGGCCCGTGAGATCCCGTCGAGCTCGTAGAGCTCCGGCTTCAGCTCCCGCGCGGTGATCTCCTCGAACTGGAACGCGAGCGTCGACACCTGTTCCTCCCTCGACGTGGTCGGCGCGCGGAGCATATCCTCGCGCGGTCACACAGAAAGGAGCGACCGATGTCCTTCGAGGTCCCACCGCTGCCCTACGACTACGACGCGCTCGAGCCGCACATCGACGAGCAGACGATGCACTTGCACCATGACAAGCACCACCAAGCGTACGTCGACAACGCCAACAAGGCGCTGGAGGGCACCGAGTGGGCCGACCGCCCGGTCGAGTCGGTCCTCGCGGGACTCGACACGCTTCCCGACGACAAGCGCACGGCCGTCCGCAACAACGCCGGCGGCCACGTGAATCACTCCCTGTTCTGGGAGATCATGAGCCCAAACGGGGGCGGCGAGCCGTCGGGATCGCTCGGCGCCGCGATCGAGTCGACGTTCGGCAGCCTCGACGAGCTGAAGTCACAGGTGAACGATGCCGGCGTGAAGCGGTTCGGCTCGGGCTGGACGTGGCTGATCCATGACGGCACGGGCCTCGCGGTCAAGTCGACGGCCAACCAGGACTCGCCGTTGATGGATTCCGACACGCCGCTCCTCGACGCCGTGCAGCAGCGCTGTGACGAAGCTGCCGGCGGCCGCTGACGACCGCCGACAGTTGATCCGAACCTAGCGGCGGCGGACGACCGGCTGCGAGCCGCTCGCCGTCTCGAGATAGCCCGAGCCGACCTGATCCTGCGGGACGAAGACCCGGATCGACCAGCGGCCCCGCGGGATGAGGCTCCGCACGAACCTGAGCGAGATGAGCCGTCCCGACCTCGAACCGAGCATGAGGTTGCTGATGTTCACCCACGTGTGCGCGAGCGTGAAGCGCTGCAGGAACACGTGACGTCCCGCGAACGACGTCGCCGCAGTGACATAGAAGTGGAAGTACCCGCTGCGTGACGGCGCCGGCAGCTTCACCATCGGCGCCACCTGAACCGTCACGGAGCTCTCGGACGTCTTGATCTGTGCCTGGTACAGCGTCGTGATCTGCGGTGTGACGGTGAACGAGAAAGCGCCGTTCGTCGTCGTCTGCAGCGTCGCGAGCACCTGCTTCGTCGTCTCGCCCGTGGGTAGCTGAACGAGCGTCACCGTCTCGCCGGCCTTCTTCGTCGAGACCGTTCCCGACAACGTCACCTGCGTGCCGAACTTCACGACCGGTGCCGAGGCCGCGAGCGTCACGACCGCGGGCGCACCCTTCACTGTCACGGTCCCCTTTAGAGTCGGGTGCAATGCGTCGTGGTAGCCGAACTTCCCGGCGGCCGCGAACGTGTGCGTGTACAGGTGACGGCGTCGCCGGCCGTGATCGTCACGTTCGCCGGCGCGAACCTCGTTGACGTGATCCTGACCGTGACAGTCGCATTCGGCGCCGTGCTCGCCGAGCCGGCGAACACCAGTGCCAGGGCGGCTGCCCCTGCCAGTAGCAACCTGCGCATCGTGTCCATATCCCCTCCGCCTGCGTTTTTGCCCTGGTGCCAGATGAGACACATTCCCGCCGTTAAAGGTTTTTAAGGGTTGTGTTCGCCTGCTATGACAGGGACGTGCCCAAAACCGGATCCGGCCGAAATGCGTAGAGATCAGGAAGAAATGGGTCTAACGCTTGCCTTTCCTGCGGCTGCTGCCCAGGACGCCCCGCAGGAGGAGGCGTCCGGGCGCGTGCAGCCGATCGCACCGAGTGACGGGGAACTGATCCAGCGGGTCGGCGCCGGCGACGCCGGGGCATTCGAGCTGCTCTACCGCCGCTACTCGCGACCGGTTTTCGGCCTTGCGTTGCGCCGCCTCGGCGACCGGATGGCTGCGGAGGAAGCGGTGCAGGAGACCTTCGCCTCCCTCTGGCGCTCTGCCCGCACGTACAAGCCCGACCGCGGGCCTGGCGCTCCGTGGCTCTACGCCGTGGCGCGAAACGCGATCGTCGACCGCGCTCGTAACAGGTTCGATCCGACGATGGAGGTGCCGGAGACGCCGTCGCTGGAGCTCGGACCGGACGATCGGGCGGAGGCGTCGTTCGTCTCGTGGCGCGTCCACCGTGCGCTCGAAGATCTCCCGCGGAGCGAGCGCGACGTCATCGAGCTCGCGTACTGGGGCGGTCTGTCGCAGCGCGAGGTCGCAGATTTCCTCGGAATCCCACTCGGAACGGTCAAAACACGAACGCGCGCAGGACTGGGGCGCCTTGCAGACGCCCTGGAAGGAGAGTTGAGATGAGCAGGTCGCAGATCCCCGACTTCGATGAGCTCCTCGGCGGCGAGGTTCCGGCCGCCGAGCGCGACCGGCTGCAGCGGGTCCACGACCTCCTCGTCCAGGCCGGCCCGCCGCCCGAGCTCTCCCCCGAGCTCGAACAGGTGCCGTGGCCGGAAGAGGCGTTGGCGCCGCTTGGACTCTCCCGCCGCAAGCGACGCGACCGCGGCCGCTCGTGGCTCTACGTCGCGACGGCTGCGGCGGCGCTCGTTCTCGTCGGGTTCCTGATCGGTCAGGTCGGCGGCTCGAAGTCCTCGTCTTTCGAGGTCGCGCACACGGTCAAGATGCACGGCGTCGCGGTGACGCAGAACGCGGCCGCGGTGATCGACGTCGGCAGCCCGGGCCAGGACGGGAACTGGCCGATGGAGGTGACGGTGACGAACCTCGCCTCGCTGAAGAACAGCGGCTACTACGACCTCTGGCTCTCGAGGCACGGCAAGCCCGTGTTCCTCTGCGGCACGTTCAACACGAAGCCCGGCGGTGCCGAGACGACCTTCCGGCTCAGTGCGGCCTACCCGCTGCGAAAGGGAAGCTTCGACGGCTGGGTCGTGACGCGCCACGTCGACGGGACGCCCGAGTCGGACGCACCCGTCGTCATGACGAGCTAGGGCGCGACGCGTCCCGCGGCGACGAACGCTGCGTGCGTGACCGGCATCTTCTCCGCGAAGAACTGCTCGACCGCCTGCGCGTAGTAGCGGATCTCGCGTTGCGCGGTGTCGGCGGCGCGAAGGGAGACGAAGTTCATGAGCGCCCGCGCGTTCACCGTCCAGAAGAACTCCGTGTACGCCCCGACGGGCATGACGGAGCGGGCGAGCTCGCGCGCGACACCGGCTTCGACCAGCCGTTCGTAGGTCGCGTATGCATGCTCGTAGACCTCGCGGAGCTCGTCGCGCGCCTGTTCCGCAAGCTCCGCGTCGACGGGTTCGAAGGTGTATGCGCCGGGCTTGCCGACCTGCGAGCGAACGTCCTCGGGCTCCGGGAGGTAGAAGTCGTCCGTCGCCCGCGCGTAGCGCATGCTGAACTCGTTGAACGAGTTGTGAACAACCACGCCATTTGCGACGAAGTTGTGCCAGGGACCGACGAGAGAAAGGTCGTACGTCTGGCGCATGCCGACGTATTGGATCGAAACAACGTCGACCGCGTGCGCGGTGAGCTTCCAGCCGCGTGTTCGTGCAGAGACAGCTTCTTTCGCATACCCGACCCAGTCCGCGAATTCGCGTGCGAACTCGAGCTCAGCCACCCTCGTTCGGTGAATGTCTCGATGACACTTTTCGCAGACCGAGATCAGATTCCCAATCTCGCGGGCCCGGCCGGCATCGAGCCAAACTGGGACGATGTGGTGCGCATGTAGACGACCGCCGACAGAACGACAACGCGCGCACGTAAACTCGTACTGCTCGTGAACGGACGCGGCATGCTCGGTGGTCCATCGCGCGATGCTCTGCCGCTCGGAACTGATACCGCCACGCCAGAAGTTGCTCCGCTTCCCGGAACGCGCGCGACGGATCGCGTCGAGATGCTGGGGACCATGAACCAGTCGGATCGAGTAGCCGGTGTTACCGGCGTTCCAAGGCCGTCGCGGGCGGTACTGCTCTTCACGGGAAAACCCTAGGTCGTGCCGGGCGAGCCACTTCCGGATCGTGGGATAGCTGCAGCCCGCCTCGTCAGCCATCTCGGCTACTGATCGCCCCGCCTCCCGGCGAGCGCGGAGCCACGTCCTGTCTTGGTGCACGGGAACGCCGTTGACCATCAACGCAGAGGGACGGGTCATCTGCGCTCCGGTCCCTCTTCCGCAGAGGCCTACGGCGTCGCTCATCGTCTTCCAGCCTTCGTCCGTGAGCACGCGATGGTTCGTGGTCAGCGTCAGTTGCTTGCCGTCAGCAAGGGTGAGCTGGTAAACGGGTTGAACTCCCTTGTCGAAGATGTCCGCGATGTTCCCTGTCACAAACTCGCCGCTTGCTTCGTCGAGAACTCGCAAACGCATCCTTCGGACACGCCAGCGTGAGTCGCGGTCGCGATTGAGTCCGGCGAGGTGTCGCCGGATCGCGCGGCGTCCGGCGCCGACGGTGCGCGAGGTCGAGCGAATTCCTACTCCGGACGACGCCAGGCGATCCACATCGGCCGCCACATCAGCTGAAAGCGCATGGCCGTTTCGCTCGCCAATAGACCACATGTGCCACAGCTCGTCGAGGGTCTTCGAAAGCTGAGGGCTGGTATGGCCCTCAGCGTTGACGAGCGTCACAACTGTGTCCCCAGGCAAGCAGCCGATCCTGTGCCGGAACCATTCGCGAGCGACGAAGATCGGCGCGCGGATGTGAAACCGGAACGAGTTGTGCTCGAAGGGGGTCCCGTGGCGATCGCGCATCAGGAAGCGGATCAGCCCCTCGTCGGTCTCGTCCATCTGCTCTTTTCGACGCGCGAAGCTGACCCGTGCCGCGTTCACGACCGAGAGGTCCGTCGCCATCGACCCGTCCAGGCGGACGAACCCGTGGTCGAGGACGCGGATTGCGTCCTCAGCTATCACTCTGTCGGTCGTGGCCACTCCGCAGCCGAGTCTAGTCGTCACCCCGGCGGCCATCGCCGACCACTGGGGGATCAGCCTTACCGTCGCGGCGTACGTCGCCGAAGGCGGTCACGACGAACCCGACGCGCAGCCGCCGTTGATGCGTCAGTTCCTGCTTGCTGTCGACCTTCACGGACGTACGCGAAAGGACGCTGGCGAATCCTGGAACGAGGCGTTCCAGCAGATGATCGAGAGAGCGCTGGCGCATCTTGTCTGACGTCTACGTCGGCGTCTCCGGCTGGTCGTATCCGTCGTGGAAGCCGGACTTCTATCCGGCCGGCACCGACGCGCGCGAGTTTCTCCGTTACTACGCGGAGCGGTTCCGGACCGTCGAGCTCAACACGACCGGCTACCGGCTGCCGGCGGACGAGCAGTTTCGGCGTTGGGCCGAGCAGACACCCGCAGGATTCCGGTTCGCGCCGAAGCTGCCCGGGAATCGGCCGCGCATCGTCGCGGAGTTCTCCGCCCGTGTCCGGCTGCTCGGCGATCGCCTCGGGCCTGTCCGCGTGCAGCTGATCAACGCGCGCGACGAGGGGATGCTCGAGCTCCTGCTCGGATCGCTCGACCCGGAGCTGCGTCTCGCCTTCGACCTCGCGCATCCGACGTGGGACGGCATCGAGCCTCGACTCGCAGCGGCCGGTGCCGTGCGGGTCAACGACCTCGAGCACGACGCGCCGTTCCGGTACCTGCGCTTTCGCGACCCACCGTACACCGACGCGGAGCTGGGGGAATGGGCCGAGCGCATCGCCGCATCCGACGCGCCCGTCTATGCGTACTTCCGGCACGAGGAGGAACCGACGGCGCCGCGATATGCGCAGCGGCTCCTCGAGCTGCTGGTCTAGTCGGCTACCCTGCGCCCGCCGTGAAGCGCCTCGCGTTCGTAGCCATCGGTCTTTTCATTCTGGGGTCGATGGAAGCCGCATACGCGTCGGACCGGCTGGACGTCAACGCCTCGCACGTTCGCCTGGCCGTGAACGAATCAGGTTTGGCGATGGTCACGTACCGAGCGCGCGGGCGCACCGTGCACGCGATCGTCTGGGGCGCGGAGAACGCGTTGCCGCCGAGCCAGACGGTCCCGCAGGTGCGCTTCAAGATCGACTGGACCGGCGGCTGGGCGGAATTCCACCACCATCTGATCTGGAAGCACTTCCGCAACGCATGCAGGCCGTACGACGGCCCGGCGCTCGCGTGGTTCGTCGCGGCGTGCAAGGCGCCCGACGGCTCGTACTGGGCGTTGCAGGCGTGGCAGCCCTATCTCCCGCACCGCGGATATCCGTCCTGGCTGGCGTCGCAACGGCAATGGGAACTGCACGTCTCGCACTGGACAGGGCCGCTCGCGCAGCTCGAGGTCTACCGGGACTGGGCATTCTCGGGACAGGCGCACGACCTGTTCGGACGCTTGACGTACCAGGGCGTGCCGGTACACGGCTTCGGCACCGCCAAGAACGGGGCGCCGAGCGACCGCTACGGCCGCAGCCTGTACATCGACACGTTCGACTCTGCGTACGGCGGCGGCTGGAAGCGAGAGACGTCGATCGTCTTCAGGAAGCCGAGCGGGGCCTTCTGTTACAGCTTCTGGCCGACGCACGACAAGACGCTTCCCGGATATCCCAACAACCTTCGTCCCGCTGGGAAAGGGAAGCGCTATCGGATCACGGTCGTCGGCCCCGGCGTCACACCGGACGTGAGCTGGGTCGGCGACGGCCTCCACGACTTCAACGCGGGCAATCCCGCGGACGTCGCGTGGGAGAGCCGGATGGATGCGATCTTCGCGAGGCTGCTCGGCGCCGACAAGTTCTGCTCGACGCAGCGCTGACGTTAGAAGCGTGCGGCGGCGCCGAGGTGCCGCTCGTACGCTCCCGTCTCGACGATCTCGGCGATCTGGGCAACAGCGTCACGCAATTCGTCGTCCGTGTTGTACAAGTGCGGGCCGAGACGGATTCCGGCGTCCGGCCTGAAGTCACAGAGGATCCCCCGCTCTGCGAGCTCGCGGTGGACCGCCTCGAACTCGGGTGTGCGGACCGCCACTGTCCCACCGCGACGCTCCGGGTCGCGGGGACTGCCGATCTCGAATCCGGCCGCGTCGATCAGATCAATCAGGAGCTGGGTCTGCCGGAGTGAGTTCGCGCGGATGCGATCGACGCCGACCTCTTCGATCACGTCGTAGCCGGCGGTCCCGGCGTACAACGCCGGAACGTTCGGCGTCCCGCCGAGGAAGCGCGCGGCTCCGTGCGCGTAGTCGTGCTCGGGCTCGAACGCGAACGGTCGCGCGTGCGCTTGCCAGCCGGTGAATGTCGGCTCGAGCGCGTCGGCGAGGTCCGGCCGCACGTACAACCAGCCGTTGCCAGGCCCGCCGCACAACCACTTCACGCTGCCACCGACGGCGAAGTCCACGTTGAGCGCCGCGACGTCGAGCGGGACGATCCCGGCTGACTGGTACGCGTCGAGGATCACGTGAGCGCCGACCTCGTGCGAACGACGGACGATCGCTTCGACGTCCTGGATCTCGCCGGTCTTGAAGAGCACGTGCGTCACGGGCACGAGCAGCGTGCGCTCGTCGATCGCGTCGACGATCGCGGTGTCGTTCGCGACGACGACGACCTCCAGGTCCGGCTGCGCCTGGTAGAGGTAGCGCACGGACGGGAAGTTGCCCTCCTCGTAGACGACACGGTTGCGCAGCGGGTCGACCGGCCGAAAGCACGAGAGCGCGATCGCCTCCGCGATGGCGACGTTCTGGTGCATGACGGTCGCGCCGGCCGGCGCGCCGATGATTCGGCCGATCTGATCGCCGACCGTCATCGGCATGTCCCACCAGCCTTCCGCCCAGGCACGGATGCCGCGCGTCTTCCACGCGTGCGCGTATTCGGCGAGCCGTTCCTCGGCGGCGGCGGGCATTGCGCCGAGTGAGTGGTTGATCAGGTACGTCGTGTCCCGGAGGATCGGGAACCGGTCGCGGTAGTCCGTCAACTCCACGGCCGGAGCGTACTCGCCGGTTCGGTACATGTCCCGTCTCAGTGCGTTCGCCCCCGGGGGGATGTGAGATCCCCTGAAGTCACGTTACCGCGAATCTTCAGACGCGTGGGTAACGCGGATGTGCCGGATTTGTGTCGTGCTCAGTTCAGCGACAGGCTGCGTTCGTCCGGACCGACGTAACGCGCAGACGGCCGGAAGAGGCGGCCGGTTCGCTTCTGCTCGAGGATGTGCGCCGACCAGCCCGCGACGCGCGAGCACGCGAACATCGCAGGCGCGAGCGGCGGCGGAATCTCTGCGACGTCGAGCACGACTGCGGAGTAGTACTCGACGTTCGTCCTGAGGGGCCGCTCCGGATGGCGGCGCGCGAGCTCGGCGAGCGCGGCCTCCTCGAGGCGCTCTGCGATCTCGATCTGCGGGGATCCGAGCTCACGTGCGGTGCGCTTCAGTATTCGCGAGCGGGGATCCTCCGCGCGGTAAACACGGTGACCGAATCCCATGATGCGCCTACCGGCCTCGAGCGTGTCGCGGACCCACTTCTCAGGATCGCCCGTGGCGGCGACCTCGTCGAGCATGGGTTTCACATACGCTGGTGCGCCGCCGTGCAGCGGGCCGGAAAGGGCGCCCACGGCAGCAGACAACGCAGCGCCGCAGTCGGCGCCGGTCGAGGCCGTCACACGCGCGGTGAAGGTCGAGGCGTTGAGCCCATGCTCCGCCGTGCAGATCCAGTACGTCTCGATTGCCTTCGCGTGTCGCGGGTCGGCTTCGCCGCGCCACCGGAGCAGAAACTTCTCCGCTGCCGTCTTGCCCTGAGCGACCACTTCGTCCGGAACGTCGTCCGTCTTGGCGTCGGCGATCCGGGCGGATCGCGCGACGATCGACATCATCTGCGCGGAAATACGACCGAGGTCCTCGCGCGCCTGCTCATTGGAGATCTCGTTCAACTTGCCGAGATTCCACACGCCGCTCATGCGCGCCGTCTCGGCTTGGAGGTCGGACGGCGCGTTCCCGGTCAGCCCGGCGGGCTCGTACGGCTCGGGGTCGGGCATCTTTGAGTTGATGTCGTCGTCGACGAGCAGACCCCAAACGTTCTCGTACGGCACCTTCCCGATCAGAGGCTCGACGTCCACTCCGCGGTAGCGCAGCATCCCGCCTTCGCGGTCGGGCTCCATGATCTCCGTCTCGACGGCCACGACGCCTTCGAGGCCGGGCTTGAAGTCGTTGCCGTTGCCACTCACGTCGTTTCCTCCAGCTCGATCTCCCGACCCACCGACCGCTCCCGCGCGGCCGCGAGCACGAGCGCTGCGGCAGCTACGTCCTGGACGGCGACTCCCACTGACTTATACAGGGTGACCTCCTCCGGAGAGCGACGTCCCGGTTTCGCACCGGTCACGAGCTCGCCCAGCTCCGCGTGAACGTTCGCCGGATCGACACCGACGAGCTCGGGCGCGCCGGCCGGCGGCGGAGCGAGCGCAGATGCGCGGGACTCTACGACCAGGATCGCTTCGGCAACGGTCCGCGCGTCGACCTCGCGTCCGCGCGGGTTCAACCCGACGGAGTTGACGTGCGTGCCCGGCGCCAGCCACTCGCGCCGCACGACCGGCTCGTGCGCGTGCGTCGTCGCAGCGACGACATCCGCTCCGCGCAGCGCGTCCTCGTAGGAGTCGACCGCGACACCGCCGATCTCGGCGGCGAACGCCTCCGCCTTTGCGCGGTCGCGTGAAGCGACGCGGATCTCCTCGATCGGACGGACGCGCGGGAGCGCTCGCGCATGCGTGTGTGCCTGCACGCCCGTCCCGAGCAGGGCGAGCACGTGTGAGTCTTCGCGCGCGAGGAGGCGCGTTGCGAGCGCTGACCCCGCCGCGGTCCGCGTCGCCGTCACGTACGTGCCGTCCATCAACGCCGCGGGCGTCCCGTTCTCCGGATCGAAGACGCAGATCACGGCCTGGTGCGTCTCGCGATCCTCGTTGTGTGGGAACACGGTGACGAGCTTGCACGCGAGCCCCGCCGACGGGAGGTACGCGGGCATGACGCCGAGCAAGCCCTCGCGCTGCTCGACGAGCGCCGCGATGCGCGGCGGCATCGACGCCTGGCCGGCGGTCAGGTCCGCGTGCGCGTCCGCGAGCGCGTCGACGAGGCGGTCGAGGTCGAGCAGCTCCCTCACGTCCGACTGTGAGAGGACGAGCATCAGGAGATCTTCTTCAGCAAGCCGAGCGCCTGTTGGTTCCAGGGCACGCGATGCGTGACGCCGGCCGCCGCTCGACCGCGGTTCGCGAGGTACCAGTCGTACGTCCGCGTCAGCGCTTCGCGGTTCGAGAACCGCGGTTGCCAGTCGAGGATACGCTGCGCCTTCGAGACGTCGACGAACGAATCCTTGTGTGCCGTCTTGTAGTGCCACTCGGCGAGTGGAGAGAGGCGCATCAGCTCGAGCGCGCGCAGCGCGACCTCCGCCGGCTTGACGGGAACCGGTTGGAGCCGCGACGACGAGCCCACATGCGCGATCAGAGCGCCGAGGTCCTCGCGGACGGTGCCGAACGCGGTCGCGCCGACGTTGAACGTCTCGCCGCCCGCCTTCGGCACCGTCGCCGCACGGACGATCGCGTCGACGAGATCCTCGACGGCAAGCAGTTGGTACCGGTTGTCGCCCCGGCCGAGGATGTAGATCCGCCGGCCCTCGCGGATCCAGTCGAAGAGGATCTCGAAGACGCCGAGCCGCTCCGGCCCGATGAACGTCTTCGGGCGCACGATCGTCGTCTCGACCGCCGACACGCGACACAGCGCCTCGGCGTCGATCTTCGACTCGCCGTACCACCCGACGCCGACGAGCGGATCGTCCTCCTCGATCGGATGCTTCTCGGGCACGCCGTAGACGGCGGTCGAGGAGATGAACACGACACGCCGCGCGCCGGCGTCGCGTGCCGCGACGAGCATGTTCTCCGTTCCGCCGACGTTGACCGAGCGAATCGCGGCCCGCGATGCCTGGATCGGAAGCGCCGCGGCGGCGTGCACGACGATGTCGGCGCCGTCGACGAGCCGGCGGACGTCCCGCACCTCCCGGACGTCGCCCCGGACCTCGTCGACCGCGGCCTCGAGCTCGGCGTCGTCGAGCGGCACGACGTCGAGCGTGCGGACGGAGTGCCCGTCGGCGAGCAGCCGCCGCGCGAGCTGGAGGCCGAGAAAGCCGGCGCCGCCGGAGATCGCCCACAACATCGCGCGAACGCTAACGGGAGGAAAGCGGCCGCGGTCGTGCAAACCAGCGGCCATGCGGCGGACTCTCTGCCTGGCCGTCTTCCTGCTCGTCGGGCTCCCTCCCGCAACCGCGTCCGCGCGGATCAGCCCGCAGGCCGCCGGCCTCCAGGTCGCGCTCCGCGCGTACGGCACGTACCTCGGGCCGATCGACGGCATCGCCGGGCCGGCGACGGTGCGGGGCGTTCGCCGGTTCCAGCAGCGCGTCGGGCTGCACGTCGACGGCAGGGTCGGCCGCGCGACACGACGCGCGTTCGGGCCGCTCGGCCGGCCGCTGTTCGGGACGCGCACGTTGCGCCGCGGCGAGTTCGGCTGGGACGTCTCGGTCCTCCAGTTCCTGCTCGCGCGCCGTGGCGAGCTCGTTCCGATCGACGGGTTCTTCGACGCGCAGACGGAGCGGGCGCTCCGCCACTTCCAGCGGTCTCGTCACCTCGCGGCCGACGGAATCGCAGGCAACCGGACGCTGACGGCGTTCACGCGACGGTCGCCGCAGGCGGTCCGCCCCGTGCTCGTGCGGGCGACGACTCCGGCCGCGCAGGTGCGCACGCTCCTCGACTACTGGGCCGTGCACTACAACGTCGACAGGAAGCTCGTGCGCGCGGTCGCGTGGATGGAGTCCGGCTTCCAGACGAATCTCACGTCGGCAGCCGGCGCGTGGGGCGTGATGCAGATCTTGCCGACGACGTGGAACTACGTGGAGACGGTCCTCCTCGGACACACGGTGCGCCGCACTGCATCCGGCAACATCCGCGTGGGCGTGCTCTACCTGCGCCAGCTGCTGCGTGAATTCGCGGGCGACGAGCGCAAGGCGCTCGCAGGCTGGTACCAGGGGCCGGCTTCCGTGCGCAAGATCGGCGTCCTGCGCGAGACGAAGGTCTTCGTCGCCAACGTGCTCGCCTTGCGCGAGACGTCCGTTTGAGGCGGAGGCTTCGAATCGACGAGCACCGCGGCGACGAGCAGCACCGCCATGCCGGCGAGACTCTCCCCGAGAACGCTCCGCGGTAAGCGCGCGAACAATCCGTCGCCGCCGCGCGCGACCTGCGGGACTGCGACGAGCCGATGCACGCCTCCCCAGGCGAGCGCAACGGAGACGAGCGACAGCTTGATCAGCAGCACGTGCCCGTAGCCGCTCGCCCAGAGATCGCGGAGCTGGGGCAGGCGAAGGATGCTGAGGTACGTCCCCGCGGCGATGATCAAAGCGACGAGCACCGTCGCCAGCGTGGAGAAGCGGAGGAACGCCCGCCTGCGCGCGTCCGGTGCAAGCGGGAGGACGACCAGCGCGAGCTGGACCAGGCCGCCGATCCAGAGACACGCCGCCGAGAGGTGCACCCAGTCCGCGAGCTCCGACTTCCAAGACGATCCGGCGTCGGCGGCCGAGTGGCCCGAGAGGGAGAGGCCTGACACGAACGCGAGCCCGAGCGCGAGCGCGGGCCAGAGAAAGACGGTTCGGTCCGTGAGCCAGCTCAGAAAGAGGAGCGCAGTCACCGCCGCGAAGCCGAGCGTCATCGCGATGAACGCCTGCCCGAAGCGCGTTCCGCCTGCGATCGGCGAAAGGTCTCCGTACAACAACCGGCCGAAGGGGAGCTGCAGCGCATCCTCCGCGCGAAGCACGAACCCGAGGATGCCGACGTTCAGCGTCGCGATCGCACCGATTCCGGTGATCGCGTAGAAGCGTCGCTCGGCGCGCGGCGGCAGCGGGCCGCGCGCAACGACGAGCCGGAATCCGATGCCGCCGACGACGAGGGCCAGCGAGAGGAAGTACAGCCAGCGGACGACATCCTCCGTCCGCGTCGGGCCGGTCGCGCCGTACGCTTCCGTCGGCGGCGGCGCCGCCATGCGGACTCCGAACGTGTAGACGCCGGAGATCACGTGGCCGTCCCCGGAGATGACGTGCCAGCGGACCGTGTACGCGTCGGTCGGCACGTTGCGCGGCAGCGGCGCGACGACGTAGGTCGGATTCTTTCCGTCGCGTGCCGGCCGCGAGACGACCTCGCCGCGCGACGAGTAGACCTCGATCGACGACGGCAGCGCCTTGACGGCCTGGTCGAAGTTCAGCCAGACCTTCGCGGGGCCGGTCTCAACGCGCTGACGGAACCCGGGACCGGTGTGCTCGAGCGTCGCGTGCGCGAAGGCCGACGAGGGAGACGCGAGCGCGACGAGACCGACGATGACCGCCGCGCGCTTCATCGATGCGGCGCTCCCACCGTCGGCGAGAGGTGACCGAAGACCGGCGCGACGTCGCGGTCGCAGTACAGCATCACCGAGATGACGACGAACGTGAGCGCGAACGCGGACCCGATAGCGACCGATCTCGGCCGGACGCAACGGGCGAGCGGCACGACGGCGGCGATCACGAGCGTCCAGCCCATCAGGTGGTGCAGGAACGAGGAACGCTGGAAGAACCACGCGTTCTGCTCGTGCACGAGCAACGCGGTGCCGGATCCACGAGTGCGAGCTCCGTCGCTCCCGCGTGCATCAGCACCTCGGCCCACGAGCCGTGCGCGAGCATGTGGATCGTCGAATTGGTGAAGAACGTCATCACCGGCCACATGAACACGCCCAGGCCGAACAGCACGCCCGGCCAGATGTACGCGCGCCAGGCGCGCCGTCGCCAGACCTCCGTGCCGACGATTGCCTCCCCGAGCAGGCAGAGGCCGAGAATCAGGAAGCCGGTCGCGAACAGCCAGTGGACGTGCTCAGAGGGCGGCTGCATCGAAGGTCACTCCTCGAGGTCCTCGAGGACGCCCGGCACGACGACGAAGTGGAAGAGCAGGCCCACGGCGAGCACGAGCAGCGGCGGCTCGACGACGAGCCACCAGAAGCTCTGGCCGTGCGGGTGCAGCAGGGTCAGGCGATATGGCTGTGCGACCGCCCACACGGTCGCGGCGAGCACCGTGAGAGGTCCGATCGCGGAGATCGCGCGAGCCGACCGGATGCGCTGCCGCGGTACCTCGAGTTCGCTGACGAGTTCTGCGTTCATGACGTCCTCCCGTGGTCGAGTGGATCCCCGGCCTACGGACGTCGTGTCCGCAGGCCGCTACGCGACTACGGGAGGCGGCCGAACTTCGAACGCGACGCCGAAGCGGCCACGCGGCGGAGTGTCCACGCAGGGCTTCGGTCGCTTCGTCGCCGGCTCGTAGACGCCGAGCCGGGACGCGCGTTCCGCGACGGCGCGTGCGTAGTGCTCGTAGTCCGCGAGCCACCGCGCGACCGCGCCGTAGACGACGGCGACGACCACCGAGAGCACGGCGAACACGGGCAGCGCCGACGAGTGCAACCAGGCCGCGAACAGCGGCCATTGTCCCGTCGTCGACACGCGCTCCGCGTCCGTCTGCAGGAGGTAGATGAGCGACGTTCCGAGGAAGCAGCAAAGCCAGAGGCGCGGCGAGAGGACGGCGCGCATGCGCGGCACGCGCTCGGCCGACCGTCCGTGCGCCCGCAACAGACGCTGCGCGCCGGACGCGACCGACCGCGCCTTGACGAACCGCCACGCGATGCGCGCGAGCAGGAGCGCGACACCGACCTTTACGGCCACGAGCAGGAACGGGTAGTACTCGGCGCCGGAGTACGACGGCGCCTCGACGTGGCGCCCGATGTTGACGCGGTGCGTCAGCGAGCGGCCGACGAGCTCGGCGACCAGGACGAGGAGTGCGAGCGCGAGCCGGGCGAGAAACGTCTGGTGCCGCCGGGCCCGTTCCATTTGCACAGTGTGGCGTCCGCCGCGCAGGCTGGTCAAACGGCAGCTAGCCGACGAGAGTCAGTGTCCATTCGTCGGCACAGCGATCCTCGAACCCCACGAGGAGGATCCGCTGCCAGCGGCCGAGGCAGAGCACGCCTTCCTTGTAGGGAATCTGCTCGGTCCGCGGCCCCAGCAGGAACGACAGCAGGTGCGTCCGCTCGTCCGCCTCGAGCGGCACGAGGCGCTCCAGCAGGCACTCGAGATCCGAGAAGAACCCGGTCTCTCGCTCCTGCACCCGAACGACGGACGGGTCACCGTTCGGCGACACGTACGCGATTCCGCTCCCGCCCGCGCGCGCAACCTCGTGCCGCACGTCGTTCGTGATGTCGAGGACCGTGAGGTTCGGCAGCGCCGCGGCGATCGAGATCGGGATCTGCACCGACGTCATGCCGTCACCTCCCGCGGGAGACGGAAGTGCACGTCCTCGCGGGCAACCGTGACCTCTTCGAGCTCGCCCCAGCCGAGCTCCGCAAGCCGGGTCAGCGTTGCTTCGACGAGCTCCTCGGGCGTCGAGGCGCCGGCGGTGAGCCCGATTGTCGTGTGGCCGTCGAGCAGGGCGACGTCCAGCTCGTCCTCGCCGCCGATGAGCTCCGCCGCTGCGCCCGCGTTGCGGGCAACCTCGACGAGACGCTGTGCGTTCGAGCTGGTCTGCGACCCGATCACGAGGATCAGGGTCGCGTCCTCGGCCAGGCGCTTGACAGCGTCCTGGCGGTTCTGAGTCGCGTAACAGATGTCATCCGCGGCGGGCCGGCGGAGACTACCGAACCTCTGCTCGAGCGCCTCGACCGTCGCCCGTACGTCGTCGAGCGACAGCGTCGTCTGCGTGACGACGGCGACGGGACGCCCGCCGGAGTCGAGCCGCTCCGCGTCTTCCGGCGACTCGATCACGACCGTGTCGTCGGGGCGCTCGCCGCGTGTCCCGATGACCTCGACGTGGTCGGCGTGTCCGACGAGCGCGACGAGGTTGCCGCTGTCCGCGTACCGGCGCGCCTCCGCGTGCACCTTCGAGACGAGCGGGCACACGGCGTCGACGACGCGGAGGCCGCGGCGCTCGCAGTTCTCGCGGACGGCCGGCGCGACGCCGTGCGCGGAGAGGACGCAGATCTCGCCGGCCGGAACTTCGTCCTCCGAGTCGACGAAGACCGCGCCCATCCGCTCGAGCCGCCGAACGACGTGGTCGTTGTGGACGATCTGATGCCGCACGTAGATCGGCGGGCCGTGCTCGGCGAGCAGCCGCTCCACGATCTCGATCGCGCGGTCCACGCCTGCACAGAAGGAACGGGGCGCGGCGAGAAGCACCCGCCTGCTCATGTCACGGCCTCCAGGCTCTTGAGCGCGCGCCTCGCGTTACCGAGCGCACGGACGGTCTCGCGCGGCGCGCGGACGAACCCGCGGACGAAACCGAGGACGTTCGGCTCGCCGGAAATGGTGACCGCCTCTGCGAGACCCGCGAGCTTGCTCGTCGGCGTGTCGCTGATCGAGCGAATGCAACCGGCAAGTCGGCCTGAGCGCGCAAGCGTGCCGGACTCCATGTCGACCGCGTCCGCGCCGGTCTGCTCGTGCAACCGCACCCGTTCGGACGGGTCGTCGACGATCCGTCCCGCGCCGAGGATCGTTCCCGTCCGTGCGCGCGAGACGCCGAGCGGACCGCCCTCCCACAGGACCGCGCCCTGCTCGTCGACGACGCGCGTCGCGTCGATCACCGTGCCGACGGGCAGATCGCCTCGAAGCGCACCGGCGATCCCGAACGAGACGAGCCGGTCACTCTCCGGAACGCCGTTCGCGACGCCGAGGCCGACACGCACCGCCGGGCCGAGGCGCCGCGCCACGCGCTCCTCGACGGTCATCGCGCAGGCGAAGGTCAGCCCGTCAACGTCCACGCCATGCTCCTGGCGCCTTCCTTGAGGGACGACGCAGCCTCGTAGGCGGCCGAGGGCTCGAAGCCGGAGTGAATCGCGCAGTGCTCGCAGCGGGGATCGTTCCCGGGGCCGTACTCCTCCCACTCGATCCCCTCGAGGAGCGCGTCGTACGTCGGGAAGATCCCGTCCGTCAGCAGGTAGCACGGGCCCTTCCAGCCGTACGGGTTCCGCGTGATCGACCCCCACGGCGCACAGGGAAGCTTGCGGACGCCCGTGAGGAAGTCCTGGTAGATGGGGCTCGCCAGCCACCGGTAGCCGCGCTGGCGTGCGACCTTGCGGATGATGCGGAACTTCTCTTCGTGCTCTGCCCGCGTCATCGTGAGCGCGGGGTCGATCTGCGAGTACTGATAACCCGGAGCGATCAGCATCCCGTCGATGCCCACGTCGTTCGTGAGGAAACCCATCATCTCGATCACGTCGTCGACGGAGGTCTCCTTGAAGATGGTCGTGTTCGTCGTGACGCGGAAGCCTGCCGCGCGGGCCTTCTTGATCGCGTCGACCGCGAGGTCCCACAGGCCGGGGTAGTCGCAGATGTAGTCGTGGATCTCGCGCATGCCGTCGAGGTGGACGACGAACGTCAGCCGCGGGCTCGGCTCGAACACCTCGAGGAATTGCTCCAGGCGCAGCGCGTTCGTGCAGAGCTCGATGTTCTTGCGGAGCTCGAGCATCCCGGCGACGACGTCCTCGATGCCTTTGAAGACGAGCGGCTCGCCGCCGCAGATCGACACGACCGGCGCGGGACACTGCACGGCGGCGTCGACGCACTCCTCGACGGTCAGGCGCGCCTTGTTCGATTCGTACTCGCGGATCTTTCCGCAGCCGATGCACGCGATGTTGCAGGCGAGCGTGGGCTCGAGCATGAGCACGAGCGGGTACCGCTCCCCTTTGCGCTGCTGCTGGGCGACGTAGCGTCCGATCTGAACCGTGCTGCGGAGCGGGAACTTCATGCGTTGAGCCTTTCTCGTAGTCGCCCCAGTGCCAGGAGCGGGAAGGCCAGCCGGTACAGGTGGTAGCGAATCATGAAGTCGAGCGGAAAACCTGTGCCAGTGAAGTGCTGCTCGTCCCAGTCGCCGTCCGGGCGCTGGATCCGAGAAAGATAGTCGGCGGCCCGCCGCGTGGACAAGCGCTCGTGCTCTCCGGCGGCGACATACGCGAGCAGCGCCCACGCCGTCTGCGAGGGTGTCGGGGCGCCGCGGCCCCGTGAGGAGGGGTCGAAGTACGACCGGATATCCTCGCCGAACGCGCCGCTGGGCTGCTGGACGGAGTCGAGCCACCTCACAGCCGAGCGATAGGCCGGATGGTCGCTCGGTAAACCGCACGCCTCGAGGGCCGGGAGCGCCGCCCCCGTCCCGTAGAGGTGATTGACGCCCCAGCGGCCGAACCAGGAGCCGTCGGGCTCCTGCTCGGCGAGCAGCCACTCGAGGCCGGCCGCGACCGCCGCGTCGTAGCCGCCTTCCGGCCCGAGCGCCTCGAGCGCGTGCGCCGTCACGTCGGCGCTCGGCTCGTCCGTGACCTTGCCGAAGTCGCAGAAGGGGATGCGGTAGAGCCACATCGCGTCGTTGTCGACGTCGAACGCGCCCCACCCGCCGTCGCGTGACTGCATCCCGACCGTCCAGGCGAAGCCCCGCCGAACCGCCTCGTCGCCGATCCCGAGCTCACGCAGCGCCAGCGCGACGACCACGGTGTCGTCGACGTCGGGGTAGAGGTCGTTCTCGAACTCGAACGCCCAGCCGCCCGGCTCGAGCTCGGGCAGCCGGATCGCCCAGTCGCCGCGAGGGTCGCGGACCTCCTCGGCCAATAACCAACGCCCTGCCGCTTGCAACTGGGGATGCTCGGCGCTCACACCCGCGGCGCGGAGTGCGAGCACAGCGAGCGCCGTGTCCCACACCGGCGACTGGCACGCCTCGGGGCGCAGCCGATCGCCCTCGTCGATCGTGAATCCCTCCCAACCCTCGACGGCCCGCCGCAGCGTCTCGTCTTCGAAGCCGTGCCCGAGTGAGGCGAGCATCAGGATCGCCCACACCCACGGGGGCTGGATCCCGCCCCACGAGCCGTCGGCCTCCTGGCGCGCCCGCACCCAACGCTCGCCGAATGCGATCGCCTCGCGGCGCCGGCCCCACGGCCGGGGCGCCGGCCGCGACTCGCCGGGCCGAGCGCCGATCGCGCGCAGGTCGATGTCCGCTCCACGGACGGGACGAAGCGCAGCGGTCACGGCGAGCGGAACGAACGTGCCGCGCGCCCAGCAGGCGAAGTCGTACACGGAGACCGGCCCCGAGGCCGGCAGCAGCACGACCTCGGGCGGGATCGGGACGATTCGCTGCCATGGCCACTGTCCGAGGAGCGCGAGGAAGCACTTGGTGAAGATGCGCGCGCGAGGGATACCGCCACTGCGCCGGATGAAGTCGCGGGCGAGCGGTCCCGGGTCGACGCCCGCGAGCTCGAGCGCAACATAGGCCTCGATCGTCGTGTCGAGGTCGCCGGGGCCTTCGAACCAGATCGCCCACGTCCCGTCGTCGCGCTGTCGCGCGAGCAGCTCGTTCGCGATCTTGCGGTCGAGCTCCCGCGTGCGCAGCCCGAGCACGTGGTGCCAGAAGAGATGCTGCGCCGTCATCGTCACGTTGGACTCGAGCTCGCCCTTCCACCAGCCGTCGGGATGCTGCATCGACAACAGCCGGTGGACGCCTCGCTCGAGCGTGCGATCGAGAGCCGTGAGCTCCTGGACGACGGTCACGCAGCCACCTGAGTTATCACATCGGACAACAGACGCGCAGCGGTGCGGCCTGACCGGACCGCGCTCTCCATCGTCGCCGGCCAGCCGGTGTCCGTCCACGCGCCTGCGCGCACGACGTTCGGACGCCCCGTGCGCGCGCCCGGTCGCAGGGAGGCGGTCCCGGGACGAAGCGCGACCGTCGCGTACGGCTCGCGCGAGACGCGAGACCAGACAACGTCCGCAGGCCCGAGGCGCGAGGTCACGGCGGACGCGACCCGCTCGACGAGCTCTCGCCCGCGCAGCTCCATCAGCTCGGGGACGCCGCTCGAGACCACGGTCAAATACTGTCCGCGCGCCGGCGGGTTCCGCGTCAGTGCACCGCGGTCGAAGACCCAGTGCGCGTCGGTCCCGAGCAGCGCGGCGAGCGGCCGGTCGAGCAGCTCCCGGTCGAAGAGGAGGTGGACGCTCACGATCGGGGAGTCCTCGAGCTGCGGCGCATCCTCGCCGAGCAGGCGGGCCGACTCTCGCGGCGGCAGCGCGACCACGATTGTGTCTGCATCGACGTCGTCGAGGTCGTCGACGCGCTCGCCGACGCGCACGACGGCGCCCGCGCCCGCCAGCGTACGCGCAGCAGCCTCGCCGTGCATCGCGCCGAGCGGCCGAGACGGAAGCACGACGTCGGAATCGGAGCGCCGACCGAGCAGCGCGGTCCGGACCGTGAAGAGACCGACGGCTGCGTCCGCCTCGTCCGTCCGCAGGTTCAGCGCCGGACGGATGAATACGTCCCAGAAGAGCTCGACTGCCGAATCGGACGCGCCGTGGCGACGCAACAGCACGCCGAACGTCTCTCCGGGCCGCGGCTCGGCGTTTCGGAGACGCGCCGTGACGAGGGGAATGCCCAGCCGGTCACGCAGTGACAGGTGTCGGTAACCCAGGAGCGCCCGCATACGCGGCTTGATCTCGGCGGCGACGCCGCCTGCTCCGATCACGGACAGCGCGAGCGGACGCCGCTCGTACGAGCCGCCCGCGCCGATCCGGTCGAGAAACCGCAGGTACTCCGTGAAGCAGCCGAGCGCGATGTGCTGGCCGTTGTCGGGCGGCGGGGACGGATCTCCCTCGCGCTCCGGCAGCGTCTGCACCGCGCCGCCGAGCGTCGGCCTCGCTTCGAACAACGTCACCTCGTGACCCGCGTCCACGAGGTCGAGCGCGGCCGCGCAACCTGCGAGGCCGCCTCCGACGACGACCGCCTTCACCGGCGCAGGCCCTCGCCGACGATGCGCAGCTTCGTGAACGCCGAGAGATGCGGCGGCCCGTCGAAGACGTCGAAGCCCGCAGCCTCGATCCGCTCGAGCGTCGCACGGTACAACCCCGCAAACGTGGATACGCAGAGCGCGCTGCGCGAATCGAGCGATCCGAGCAGCTCGAGCCCGTCACGGAGGTACGCACGTGCACGCTGCGCCTGGAAGGTCATCAGCGCGCGCCACGCGTCGTTCACGCGTCCCGCTGCGATGTCGTCCTCGGTGACGGCGTACGAGCCGAGCTCGTCCTGCGGGAGATAAACGCGCCCGAGCTCCCAGTCCTCGCGCACGTCGCGGATGATGTTGATCATCTGCAGCGCCACGCCGAGCGTCTGCGCGTGCTCGACGTCGTCCGACCCGTACACCGCGACGCACGCGACACCGACCGCACCTGCGACCTTGCAGCAATACGCGTGGAGATCGTCGAAGGTCGCGTAGCGGTGCTGCTCGAGATCCTGGAGACCGCCGTCGACGAGGGCGCGCAACGACTCGACGGGGATCGGAAAGCGCGACCGCGCGTCGGCGAGGGCCACAAGCATCGCGTCCTGGTGATCGTCGACGTTCAGCGCAGCGCCGAGCGACTCGAGCTGCGCGCGCTTCTCGGCGGCGGGGAGGTCGCCGTCGGCGATGTCGTCGACCCGGCGCGCGTACGCGTAGATGGCTGCGATCGCGCGCCGCTTCTCACGCGGCAGCACCATGATCCCGTACGCGAAGTTCCGCGCGCGCTTGCGCGTCAGCCGCTGGACTTCGCCGTAGGCCGCGTCGACCGTCATCGCACCGCTGCGAGCGCCAGTCGGACGCGCGACGGCCGTGGCCGTTGCGTGAACACGTCCCAGTCGGCGTGCTCCAGCGCCTCGAGCGCCGCGAGCCCGCCGCGCGCGAACAGGCTCACCGCACGACCTACACGACCGCCGATCCGTTCCTGCAGATCCTGCCCGGACGCGAGCAGGCCACGTGCGCGGGCCGCCTCGAACTCGAGCAGCGCTCGCAACTGCGGGCCGGGCACGTCGAGCCTCTCCACGTCGAACAGTCGTCGGTCCTCGGCCGGCATGTAGATCCGCCCGAGCTCGAGGTCGCGCGGAACGTCCTGGAGGAAGTTCACGAGCTGTAGGCCGGTGCACACCTCGTCGCTCGCGGCGACGAGCCCCGCGTCGTCCGCACGGCGCAGGAGCCCGAGGACCAGCCTCCCGACCGGATCCGCGGAGTGGACGCAGTAGAAGCGGAGATCCGCCCATGTCTCGTATTCGGAGATGCGCTGGTCCATCCGGTTCGCCTCGATCAGCCGGGCGAACGGCTCGCGCGGCAGGTCGAACTCGCGGATCGTCGGCTGCAGAACACGCATCACAGGCCATTCCGGTCGGCCCGAGTAACACGCGTCGAGCTCCCGCTCGAGCTCGTCCAGCGCCGCGAGCCGATCGCCCTCGACCTCGTCGCCGAGGATGTCGACGAGGCGTGCGAAGCCGTAGACGGCCCGCAGGTGCGGCCGCAGCCGGCGCGGGAACAGCAGCGAGGCCACCGGGAAGTTCTCGGTCCGGGCCCGTCGTGCGACCGTGGCGACATCCACGGCGGAACAATCGCGGCTGCGGCCGAGGCCCGTCAACCGCTGTTGCACGGCCCCTACCGCCGATGGTTCAATCGCACAGCGCGCCCGAGTGCTCGGACCCCGCCTGAGGCGCCCAAGACAACACGCGAGAGAGGAGCACGTGGACCACGGCGGCAGCTTGCGTAAGCCCCCAGTCATCGGCATCGAGGAGAGCGGGGACGCACAGGTGATCCGGTTGGGCGGGGAGCTCGACCTCTACAACGCCGATGCCGTGCGCGAGGCGCTGTTCGCGGCGTGCAACGGCGGGCCGTCCCGCGTCGTCGTCGATCTCAGCGAGGTCGAGTTCATGGACTCGACCGCGCTCGGCGTCCTGATCGAGGGCCGGACGAAGTTGCCGAACCGCAAGGCGTTCCTGCTCGCGGCGCCGGGGCTCGAGACGAAGCGCGCGCTACAGATCTCGGGGCTCGACCGACACTTCTCCGTCCACGACTCCGTGGACGAGGCGCTGGCCGCCGAGGTTTAGTTCTCCGCGGCCGAGCTCAACCGGGGATAGGCGACGGCTCGGGCGCCTCTTCGATCTCCTCGCGCCGAATGAACGCAAGCGTCGCGAGAATCGCGGCGACCCCGAACGCGACCATGACCCAGAACGACAGCGCGTAGCCGTCGGTGAACGTCTTCGGCGTCGGACGGCCGCTCCCGATGTGGCTCGTGAAGACCGTCGACGCCAACGCCACGCCGATCGCTCCGCCGATCTGCTGCGTGGTGTTGATCAGGCCCGAGCCCAGGCCGGCTTCGTCGTGGCCGACTCCCGCGAGCGCCGCGATCGTCACCGGCACGAACGAAAACGCGATCCCCACGCCGACGAAGAGGTAGCCCGGCAGGAGATCCGGACCGAACTTCCCGTCGACCGGGATCTGCGTGTACCAGACCATTCCGACGGTCATCAGCAAAAGACCGAGCGCGAGAATCGGTTTGACGCCGACGCGCGTCACGAGCGCCTGAGCGACGCCGGCGGACACGACCGCCGTTCCGGCCGTCGCGAGAAACGTCAGTCCGGCCTTCAGCGCCGAATAGCCCAGGACCCCCTGCACGTAGAGCGTCAGGACGAAGAAGTTCGAGAACACCACGCCTCCCAGCAGGAAGGCGACGACGTTGGCTCCCGCGACCGTCCGGATGCGAAAGATCCGGAACGGCATCAGGGGCTGGCGCTGGACGCGTTCGATGACGAGGAACGCGAGCAGGAGCGCGACCGATGCGAAGAGCAGCAGTATCGTCCGCGGCGTCCCCCAGCCGACGAAGGGCGCACGGGAGATTGCGTACACGAGCAGGGCTAGTCCGCCCGTGACCGTGATCGCACCGAACGGGTCGTAATGGTGCTCCTCCATCTCGACCCGGCTCTCGCGGATGATCCGCGGGGTCAGCGCAAGGACGAGCGCCCCGACCGGGACGTTCACGAAGAAGATCCACTCCCAGCCGAGGTACTTCGTCAGCACGCCGCCGAGCAAGACGCCGACCGCGGCACCGCTACCCCCGAGCGCACCCCAGATGCCGAGCGCCTTGTTCCGGTCCGCGCCCTCCTCGAACGTCGTCGAGACGATCGACAGCGCTGCCGGCGAGATCACGGCCCCGCCGAGTCCCTGCACCGCGCGCGCCGCGATCAGCACACCTTCGCTGTGCGCAAGGCCGCACACGAGCGAGGCGGCGGAGAAGAGGGCGACTCCGACCATGAACACGCGTCGCCGTCCGAGGAGATCCGCGGAACGGCCCCCGAGGAGAAGGAAGCCGCCGAACGACAGTGCGTATGCCGTCACGACCCACTGGATGTTTTCGCGCGAGAAGTGGAGCTTCGCTGCGATCGTCGGGAGTGCGACGTTGACGATCGAGACGTCGAGGATCGTCATGAAGAACGCCGCGCCGACGACTGCGAGGACGAACCAGCGCCGGGGATCGGGTGCGGAGACCGCCAACGAAACCTCCTAGAGTTCGCTCAGGGCGCTGAGCAGGATGGCATCGTCGTGACGGCCGCGGACGGTGATCCGGATGCCGTCACGATAAGGACGAACGGGGAGGCCGCGAAGAGACAGTCGATTGGAGACGTCGAGCGGATCGGCGAGCGGGACGGCGACGAAGTTGGCCTCTGAAGGGAGCGCGTCGAGGCCGAGCACGCGCAGCTCCGCGGCGAGACGCTCGCGTTCCTCGAGGATCGGCCGGACGTCGGGCGGCGACTCGAGACCCGCGAGGACGAGCGCGACCGAGAGCGTCGACACCGGCGCGGGCCCTTGACGGCTGTTGAGCTCGGCCGCCACCTCGCGACCGGCAAGGGCATAGCCGACGCGCGCGCCCGCGAGCCCGAACGCCTTCGAGAACGTGCGAACGACGATCACGCCGTGCTCGATCAGGTCGACGGCGGAGACGCCGGAGTATTCGAAATACGCCTCGTCGACGAGGAGCGGCCTCGCGTCCGGCAGCTCGCCCAGCTCGCCGGTCGGATTGTTCGGTCGGCAGCAGATCGTCAGGACCGGATCGTCGTCGCCCACCTCGGCGCCCGCGATCCCGACCGCGTTGTGGAAGAGCGCGTACGTCGGGTCGTTCGCGATCGCGACCTGATTCCCCGGGCCGGCGAACGAGCGCGTGACGAGGAGGATGACGTCGTCCGCACCGGCGCCGAGGACGACGTTCTCGGGCGCGACGCCCGCGTAGCGCGCGATCGCCTCCGCGAGCCCGGGATAGCCGCCGTGCGGGTACGTGTTGATCTCCGCGAGCGAGCCGGCGAGCGCTTCCGCGCCAACGAACGGCGGCACACCCGGCGACGTGTTCCCGTCGAAGCGGATCACGTCCGAGGCGGCGAGGCCGGCAGCGCGCGCGATGTCCGCGGTCGACGGCGCGTCGTAGGCGATGAACGGCGGCGCCGCCCTCACGGCGCCTTACTCGGGACGCCGCGGGTCAGGCAGCCCAGGAGAAGTCTGACGTCGAGAGACCCGTCTTGCCTTCGTACTCGATCCCGAATGCGCTGATCCGGGAGCGCGTCGCCTCGGCAATCGTCAGATCCGAGGCAACCGGATGGAACATGCCTTGGAACCGGACGGGCTCGCCGGTCTCGACGCCGAAGGGGACGATGTCCTTGATCTCGAAGTCGATCGCATCGCCGACGCGGACGCGGTGGTTCACGCCGTCGTCCTGCACCTCGATCGCCGCCCGCTCGACGCCGAGGACCTCGCCGACCAGCGGCACGAGCGCGCCCATCGGACCGCCGAGCTGTCCGCCGAACACCTGCGCGAGCTTGTCGGCCTGTTCGTCCGTCGCGCGCTCGTCGATGAACATTCCCATGCGCCAGTTCCCGTCCGTCATCACCTTCGGCGTATCGGCGACGACCACGACCTTGAGCCCACCGATGTCCGTCCCCTCGACTTCGCCTTCGCGAATGTCGAAGACGAGCGTCACACGGCAGTAGTCGTATGTCGCGCCGTGATCGAAGGTCGCATTGCACGGACAGATGAGGTCGCACGAGCATGTTTCGACGTAGCTCCCCTTCAGGTTCCAGGCCATCGGTCAACCTCCATTCGGTCGTCTCGTTGCGAGCCTAAGCCATCTCGGGCCTGTGCGCGCTCATTGGGTTTAGAGTCCCGTTCGCCGTTGCCCGATCCGCTGTATTCCGCACTCGCAGCCCGGCTCAGGGACGTGCTGACCGACCGGCTCTCGACCGAAGCGAAGCTGCGCTCGCGGTCGGAGGAGGCGGATGCGGGAATCCGTGCGCTCGAGGCGCAGATTCGCGGCAGCGAGCGGCGTCTACGTGATCTGACGGGCGACGCCGCGAGCTCGCTGACCGAGATCGCCTCGGAGCTGCGCCGAGTCGAGATCCTGCGGCCGGAGCTCATCGAGCTCACGTCGCTGCAGACGGAGCTCGACCGCCGCGCGCGCGAGCTGCGAACGGAGTGGCTGCTCCGGCAGACGCGGTCCGCGCGCCCGTCGCCTTAGGCCGGAGCGGGCGCCGCCTCGAAGCGGGCATCGGCGGTCTCTGCGGTGTGGGCGAGCCGTCCCGCCGGCAGCGACCACACCTTGATCGTCGCCTCGCGGCCCCGGACCTCCTGCTCGCCGGCGAAGACCAGATCGTTTGCGGGCCGCACGAGCGCGCCGCACGTCGACTCCGCGATGAACGCCGAGAAGCCGGAGCCTTTCGTCAGGCCCTCCAGCCGCGACGCGGTGTTGACGGTGTCACCCATCGCCGTGTACTCGAGCCGTCTTTCGGAGCCGACGTTCCCGGCGAGGAAGACGCCCGTGTTGATGCCGATGCCCATGCGGAACCCTTCGCCGTAGCCGCTCTCGCGGAACCACGCGTTGAAGCGCGGCAGTCGCTCCTCGAGGATCTCGCGCGCCGCGGCGAGCGCGCGATCGGCGTGGTCGTGCTGCTCGATCGGCGCTCCGAAGATCGCCATGAAACCGTCGCCGAGATACGAGATGAGCGTTCCGCCGTGTCCGAGGATCGCCTCCGTCAGCTCGCCGAGGTAGCGGTTCACGATCTCGACGACCTGCTCCGGCGGCAACGACTCCGCGAACTTCGTCGAGTCGCGCAGATCCGTGAACATGCACGTGCCGGTGACGCGGACGCCCCCGAGGCGCAGGTGCGCGTCCGTCTTCGTCAGCACCTGGTTCACGACCTGCTCGGGAACGAAGCGCGAGAAGATGTCGCGCGTCCGCTGACGCTCGAACGCCTCGATCAGGTAGTGCGCGCCGAGCGCGCCGACGGACGACAGTGCGAGCGCGCCGAGCGGATAGACGACCTCCACGATCCGGCCGCGGTCGAAGAGCGCCTGCGCGCCGACCGCGAACACGGCACCACCCCCGAGCGCGGCGGCGATCGTCGGCAGCGGCCGCAGGCGCATCCCGACGAGCGCCGGCAGCAGTCCGAGCCCGAGGACGAACACGGCGTTCCACCACCAGGAGGCCGGCTGCAACGGAAAGCCGTCGAGCGCCGTCGCGATCGCGTTCGCCTGGATCTCCGGACCGGACATCGTCGGCGTCGTCGACGTCGGATGCACGTCGTGGAGCGCGAGCTCCGTCTGGCCGACGACGACGATCTTGCCGCGGAAGAACGCAGGGTCGACCTTGCCGCGCAGCGCGTCGGAGTACGAGACGGTGGGAATCGTCGCCTCCGGCCCCGCGTAGTCGATCCACGCCGTGCCCCCGCCGACTGCAGACCGGTGAAGCTGATGACCCCGGAAGCTTTCGGCCGCGGCGATCGCGAACCCGCGGACGCCGCCGATCTCGAACGGGAGCCGACGGACGACGCCGCCGGGGTCTGCGGGAAAGAGCGTCATCCCCGCACGTGTGTGGAGGCTGCGCAGGTCCGCGCCGCCGAAGACGTTCGTCCGTCCGTCCTTCGCGAGGATCGCCGACAGCACGACGTTGCGGGCGCGAGCGACGCTTCGGATGAGCGCGTCGTCCTCGCTCGGGTCGGCGGACGGCTCCGTGAACAAGACGTCGAACGCGATCACCTTCGCGCCGTCACGACGGAGCCGGTCGATCAACCGCGCGTGCAGCGACCGGGGGAACGGCCACCGCATCCGCATGTCGGCGAGCGTCTTGTCGTCGACGGCGACGAGAACGACGTGCCGCGAGGGCGCCTGCTTGCCACGGATGGCGAACCGCAGGTCGACGGAGTCGAGCTCCTGCCCCTGCAGGACGTGCACGCGGGCGGCGGCGAGCGCGAGCGCGCTCGCCGCCAGTCCCACGCCGAGGAACAGGATCGCCCTGAACCGGCGCCTGTCGCGCGTCCTCAATGCCCCGGCCTCGCGACGTAGCTCTGTCCGGCTCCGAGCTGGATCGTCTTGTGCTTCACGAGGTCACGAACGTCGACCACGCCTTCCTGGACGTACGCACGCGTGCCGTCGCAGCGATCCTCCGTCAGCCACGTGGTGCCGTGAACGGTCGCTGCGATGAAGCGGCCTTTCGTGCGGAACTTGCCCTTGCCGCTGCCCCACAGGTGGCGCACGACCTTCTTCGAGCGCTTCGCCTTCCTCTTCGCCTTCTTCGGCGTCGTGTCGACGCTCGAGAACGTCCGCTTGGCGACCGTGCACGACTTGAAGTCGCCCCGCGTCAGCTGCAGGAGGCTGACGCCGTTCGGAAGCTGCTTCGCGAGCAGGAACGTGCCTTCGTAGAAGTCCGCGTGGTACACGGTGCCGTCCGAGTCGACCGTCGTGAGCGTGACGCGACCGTCCGTCGTGTCGAACTCCGTTCCGAAGCCGACCTGCTCGGCGCTCGTGAGCGGGACGAAGCTCGTCGTACCCGGAAGCCGCACGAGGACGTTGCCGGAGACCGGCGTCGCGTCGGCGTCCTGCTGGAAGAGCGGCGGTGCGACCGGCGGCGCTCCCTGTGTAATCGGCGGCGCGCCCTGCTGGGGCGGATTGCTCGGCGGCGGCGCAGTCGGCCCCGAGCCGCTCGTGGACGGCACCGGCGGCGGGTCGACGACCATGATCTGCGGGTTGCTCGTCGAGTCGAGCGTGTCGGGCGCGTCGACGCCGCCGGAAGCGCTCGCGTCGTAGGCGCCGAGCGTCGCCGGGACGCGGACGCCGAAGTGGAACGACTTGCTCTCGCCGCCCGCGAGCTGAACCGGATCGTTCCAGGCGAGAGACAGCCCTTCGCCTTGCTCGATCGACGGATCGCTCGTGATCGTCCCCTTCGTCGAGCCCGACCGGTACGAGAAACCGATCGGGAGCAGCACGCGCACGTACGAGACCGTTGCAGGGGTCGGATTCGTGTTCTTCAGCGTCACGGTGTAGCCCGTGCTCGCGCCGGCCGCGACCTGCGGCGCATTCGCGGAGAGCTCGAGGGTCACGGGTGCGAGGTGAACGTTCGTCACCGTGCAGGTCCTCTGCTCGCCCGGCACGACCGTGCCCTCGCACCCGGCGGACAGCGACGTGCGGTAGCCGTACGCCGTCTCCTGACTCACGGCGTAGTCGCCCGCGTCGAGGCTCACGTCCGTCCCTTCGCCGTCCCCGCTGAACTCGGCCGGGTCGGGCGTCCCGCCCTTGACGGCAAGCGAGAAGTCGGACGGGCCGGCGTCGCCGCCGTTCGCGTTGTCGACCTGCTCGATCACCCTCAGGTGCGCGCGCTGGTCGTCGAGCGTGACGGTGCACGTCTTCTGGTCGCCCGCAGCCATGGACCCGGAGCAGTCGTCCGAGTAGCTCACGTCGTATCCAGACGGTCCGTCTTCGAGCGACACCTTGTAGTCGGCTGCGTCGAGCGAGACCGACGTGCCGTCCTCGTTGCCCGGGAAGGACGAGGGATCTGCGTTCACGCCGTCGACCACGAAGTCGAAGTCGCCCGCCTTCGCGGTCCCGCCGTTGTCGTCCACGACATGCGAGACGACGTTCAGCGTTGCGCGCGGCGTCGCACGATCGACGATCGTCGTCGACTCGTTCGCGTTGTCGTTGTCGGGATTCGAGTCGGCCGTTTGCGACGCCACGGACGCGTCGGCGAGCACCAGCCCCGTCGTCGTCCCGTACACGTAGAGCACGAGCTGCGCCTTCGCGCCGCTCGCGAGATCGCCGAGCAGGCACGTCGTTCCGTCGCAGCGCGCGCCGGAGACGCCCTTGAGCCCGAGCCCGCCGGAGAGCCCGTAGTGCAGAACGGCCCCCGTCGCCGCGTCCGGTCCGTCGTTCGTGACCGTGATCGTGTACTCGAAGCCCGTCCCGATCACGGCCGGGTCGGACGAGTCCAACATCGACACGCCGAGATCCGCGCTCGGCGAACCCACCACCACCGCCGGCGACAGCGCCGCCCCGAACCCCGCCGTGCCCGACGAGACTCCGAACACGAGCGCCGCCCCCAACGTGCACACGAGCGCCGCTGCCCTCGCAACGCGCCCCCAAGCTTTCCGGTCCACCTTCATGTCCCCGTCTCCCTCCTTCGCGTTCCCACCCTCGGTCGCGAGACGTGGAGAAAGCCGGCGATCTTCCGTAATGTCGTGGTGCTGACAGAGGAGGTGTGATGGCCGTCAAAGACCTGCTCGTCCGTGACACGCAGGCACCGCCGGCGGGCGCAGAGCCGCCGGTTGTTCCGGTCCGGCCCTTACCGGCTCAAACCGCGCGACCCGAGGCGCCGCTGACGGGCCGTGAGAAGTGGGGCTACGTCTTCTGGGGCTCGCTGGCGGCGGCGATTCTCGTGACCGAGGCGATCGCCGCGTTCTGGAGCGACTTCCCCGTCCCGACGATCTCGGGCACGACAGGCCACCTCGAGCACGAGCACCATTGGGTGAAGCTCATCGTGCTCGGCGGGATCGTCCTGCTCGGGACGCGGATCATCTTCTACCCGTGGCCGTACCGCCGGCTCGACGACTAGGAGGCGAGATGACGAAGCTGGAGGTCGGCTACATCGTCTGGGGCCTGTTCGCGGTCGCCGTGATCGTCCCGGAGGTGCTCGCGTACTTCGGGAAGAGCTTCGTGCCGTTTCCCGGCGTTGCGCGCACCGCGTACAACCTGGAGCTGAGGCGGCCGTTGGCCGCGGTCGTGATCCTCGCCGGGCTCACGATCCTGACGGTGCACCTCGTGCTGTATCCCTGGCCCGACTGAAAAGGAGTAGCAATGCCGCACTGGGATGGGATCATCGAAACGTCGTCCCCCCGGATACTCGAAGCCTGCAACGGCAAGCCGCTCGCCGTTCGCGAGCAGATCATGGCTCTGACGCCCGAGGGGGTGAGCGTGCGCGCGATCAGCTGGGAGGCGGGCAAGGACGTCGCGCGCGTGCGCGTCGAAGGACCGAACGCGAAGGCGTTCCTCGACAAGCTCGAGGCACGAGACGTCGTCCAGCTCGTGAATGCTCACGAGCGGGAGGCCGAGAAGGACGGCGGCTAGCGCTCGACCGCGGCGCTGAGCGGAACAACAGCCTCCGCGCGTCGTGCGTATGACGCGGCGCCGACTCGGCGGAAAAGCTCGAGCGCGCGGTCGAGGTGCTCCTCGGCCCGCGCTCGGCGCCCGTCGGCATACCCTGCACGTGCGGCGTCGACGCGGATGTACGCATCTTCCGGCAGCGCGCCGATCTGCGCGCACAGATCGGCGGCGCGCTCGAACTCGTCCGCGACGTAGGCGATCGCGGCGTCGAGCCAGCGCGTCGTCGGCGCGCGCTCCGCAGCGGTCGCAAGCTCCTCCCCGCGGCCGAGCGCGGCGAGCACGATCGCGACGTCGATCGCCCAGAACGACGGGAAGGACGGCTGCGCGCGCAGAAGCTGGAGGAGCTCGTCGACACACGCGGCCGCTTCCTCTTCCCGGTCGGTCGCGATCAGCGTTCGCGCGGCGAAGGCGAGCGCCGGGTACAGGTTCTGCGGGTCGCCGGCGTGGCGGCTGAAGGTGCGCGCGCGGTCGGCGTCCGCGCTCGCCTGGTCGAGGTCTCCGCGGGCGAGCGCGATCCAGCCGCGGACGAGGCACCCGTCGAGCTCCGGGCGCCGCGACGCTCCGCGCTCGGCCCGCGCGATCAGCTGCTCCGCGAGCGCAAGAGCCGCGTCCCAGTCGGCCGACCAGTAGTGCTGGTACACGCGCTCCGCGTCGAAGTACTCCGCCCACGCAGCGTCGCCGAACCGTTCCGCGAGTCGCTGGCCCTGCGCGTGCAGGTCGGCCGCGCGCGCGAGGTCGCCGAGGTTGGCGACGATGCTGCCGAGGTTGAAGTAGCCGCGGATGCTCTCGGGCGAGTTCGCCTCCTCGGCGATCTCGATGCTTCGCTCGAGATCGCCGAGACCGCCGCGGTCGCCGGTCGTCGCGCGTGCCACGCCGATTCTGTTGAGCGCGTCCGCTCGCAGGTCGTCGAGCCCGAGCTCCTCGGCGATCGCCATCGCCGCACGCGCCGCTTCGAGCGCCGGCTCTGGCTCGTCGGCCCGGATCCGGAAGCCGGCGAGTGTCGTCAGCGCGTACGCCTTCGAGTACGAGGGCGGTCGCTCGGCGACCATCGCCACCGCTTCGTCCAACGCCGCGAGCGCCTGCCCGCGTCGACCCCGTCGCCAGAGCAGCTCGCCGAGGATGACGTCGCACTCCGCCGCGCGCTCGGCGTTTCCCGCGAGCAGCATCGAGTCGCGCGCCTGTGCGAGGACGTCCTCGTTGGGAGTCGAGCTGCGCGACAGCGCCTTGCCGTAGCAGAAGAGGAGCTCGGGCCGCTCGTCGTCGTCCGGCGACAGCTCGAGCGCGCCGCCGAAGAATCGCGCGGAGGCCGCGTACGCGTTCAATGCGAGCGCGTGCTGCCCGGCGCGCGTCAGCGCCGTCCGCGCCGGCTCGGCGAACGAAGCGACGTCGCCGTCGACCGTCCGCGCATACTCGAGCGCGGCGAGGTAGTGGCGTGCGGCCGTTTCCGCGTGATCGTCCGGACGTGCGAGCGAGTCGACCCAGCGTGCGGCGAGCAGGTGCATCTGCGCGCGGCGCGCACGCGGAATCTGTCCGTAGGCGATCTCGCGCACGAGCGCGTGGCGAAACGCGAGCTCGGGCTCGCCGTCGACGGCGGACGCTCGTTGCGGCCGAAACAGCTCGCGCCGGTCGAGGCCCTGGAGGATTCGTACGACTTCCTCCCGCTCGGTCGAGATGACGTCGGCGAGCGCACCGGGCCAGAACGTCCGGCCGACGACGGCCGCGGCCTGCACGAGGGCCTTCTCCTCGGGAGCAAGAGCGTCGAGACGCGAAGCGATGATTCCCTGCACCGAGTCGGGCGGCGGCAGCTCGTTCTCGCGCAGCGTCCAACCTTGCGGCTCGCGGACGAGCAGCCCGCGATCGGCGAGCATGCGCACGAACTCTTCGGCGTACAGGGGGTTCCCGTCCGCGTGCGCGAGCAGCGTGTCGCGCAGCTGCTCCGGAACCGCGGACTCACTCAACAGCAGCGACAGAAGCTCCGTCGTCTCGTCGCGCGTGAGCGGCGGCAGCGTCATCGTCAGCGCGTTCGCGTAGCCGCCCCAGGTCGACCGACGTTCCTTCAGCTCCGGCCGTGCGGTGCAGAGAAGGAGCAGGGCCGCGTCACGGCTCCAGTCGGCGACGTGCTCGATGAAGTCGAGCAGCCCCTCGTCTCCCCAGTGGAGATCCTCGAACAGCAAGACGAGCGGTGCGCGCTCCGA
>VAYM01000196.1 GCA_005884945.1 Actinomycetota bacterium
GTCCAAGGGTCAGACCTTCCGGTCTGACCTTTTTAGGCCGCGAGCGCCGGCACCGGCGCGAGCCGAGAAGCCGCGACGAGAACCGGTGCCGTAGCAATCCTGACGGAGCGTGCGGCAACGGGGAGCGCGACCTCGTGCAACGGAGTCCAACGAAGCCCGTATTCCTCGCGCAGCCGCGGCGGCAGCAGCCCCGCCGTCGCCAGCCGGTGCGCGGGAACGAGCACGCGCAACGGCGCGGGCAGGCGCGCCTCGAGAATCACTGCGGCGACGTCGCGGGCCGGCTCGGTCACGGCGATCGTCGTCCCGTCGATCTGCGCGTCGAAGTACTCGCGGAAGTCGGCCAATGTGCGCGGGATCACGGACGCGGGCGTCCCGAAGATGCGCGCGACCTGTGCCATCTCGTGGTAGTAGCGCTCCCGCTCGTCGTCCGAGAGCGCGGCGACGAAGCGCTCGTACGCGGCGAGCGACGCCTCGACGAGCGTCGCGTGGACCCAGAGCATCAACTCAGGGTCGGAAGCCGAGTAGCGCGTTCCGGACGGGAACCGTCCGAGCTGCGTGTCCGTCTCGCCGCGGACGTAGGCGTGCACGGCCTGCACGGCCTCGCCGGCGCGGTCCGCCTCCGCCTTCGTCCCGTAGGCGATCAGGTAGAGCGCGCGCAGCGTGCGGGCGAGCCTGCTCCAGAGGTCGTTGCGAAAGTCCGAGTGGCGGACGACGCCGGCAGCCACGAGCGGATGAGCGACCTGGAGCAAGACGGCGGGGCCGCCGCCGAGGAACGGCGTGATCGGCGTGTTCCCGAGGCGCCGGATGACGCTCTCAGGCGAGAAGTACCCGTCACTACTCGCCATCCGCTCCGCGTGCGTCCGGCCCATCCCCGGCACGGTGTTCCCCCGTCTCGGCCCCGAAGAACCGCAGATCGTTTTTGGCGCATTTTGCAGGGAAATCAAACTCGCGCAAACAGCGAGAGTCTGGCTTTCCGCCGAGACCACCGCTGGTACTTTGCGGTCGGACCGTTATCCGACCCTGAGGGGGGATTTTTCATGGCGGGAACGGTGACACCATCACTCGTCCAACAGTTCGCTTCGATGAAGCCGGCGGACTTTGGGCGCACGATCGAGCCGAAGTGGCAGGTCGGCCAGCGGCTTGTCAAGGAGATCCAGGTGGCCGTCGAGAAGGAGCATCTGACGCCGCTCGACGGTGCGCGCCTGATCTCTTCGGTCGCGGCGACGCTCTTCGGCTACGACGAGTTCATTCTCCGCGAGATTTCCCCGGAGACGCTGCTGGCGACTACGCCAAGCAGGCGCTAGGAGAAGCGACGGCGCAAGAAGGGAAGGGGCGAAAGCTCCTTCCCTTCCCGTCTTAGGCGTCCGCGAGCTTCGCCTGCTGCCGCGCGGGCGGGATCCTGACGACGCGCCACGCGAGACCGCACCGCTCGAGCCCGCGGATCACCCAGCCGCCGGGATCGAGTTCGAACCGCCGCAGGCCGTGGAAGGCCGACGACGGAAACGCGTGATGGTTGTTGTGCCAGGACTCGCCGAACGACAGCCAGGACAGCCACCACACGTTGCGCGACTCGTCCCGCGTCTCGAAGTGGCGACGTCCCCAGAAGTG
>VAYM01000187.1 GCA_005884945.1 Actinomycetota bacterium
CGGCTATCAGGCGGGCGCGAAGGCGGCGGATCCCGGCATCAAGGTGCTGAACGCGTACTCACAGGACTTCACGCGGCAGGACCTCTGCAAGGCGCTCGCGCTCAACCAGATCTCGGAGGGTGCCGGCGTCGTGTTCCAGGTCGCGGGCGGGTGCGGCATCGGCGTCATCCGCGCTGCGGCGGAGAAGAACGTGTGGGCGATCGGCGTCGATTCCGACCAGTCGTTCCTCGACCCGAAGCACGTGCTGACGAGCGCGACGAAGCGCGTGGACGTCGCCGTGTACAAGGCGATCCAGTCGGTCGTGAACGGGACGTTCCACGGCGGCAACGTCGTCTACGGCCTGAAGGACAACGGCGTCGGCGTCGGCAAGATCAACCCGGCCGTCCCGCAGTCGGAGGTCGCGCAGGTGAACAGGATCAAAGCGGAGATCATCGCCGGGAAGATCAAGAACATCCCGACGACCGTGAAGTAGTTCACGCCGGCCTACGTTTAGGTTTTCGCAATGCGCGTATGCGATCCGCACCATGAAAAGGGTCAGTCCGGAAGGTGTGGCCCTTGGACCGAGCGCCGGTGAGCGACGCGCCCGCGGACAACGAGGCGCGGCTGCTGGCGCTCGATCGTGAGGAGTCCGTCTCCGCGCTCCTCCGGGCGGCGGCACGGCTGCTGGTCGAAGCGTTGAACGCGAGCGCCTGCGCGATCTCGCGCGCGATCGGCGACCTGCTCGTCGAGCTCGCCGAGCACAGCAACGCGCAGTCCGTGCAGTCCGGGCACGGGTATCTCATCTCCGACTACCCGGCGACGCGTGAGGTGCTCGAGGATCGAAGGCCGATGACCGTCGCGGTGTCCGATCCCGCCGCCGACGTCCACGAGGTCGAGCTGCTGCGCGAGCTCGGCTTCGACTCGCTGCTGATGCTGCCCATGGTCTGCGGCGAGGATCTCTGGGGGCTCGTCGAGGTCTACGACAACCGCGCGGATGGATTCGCGACCGGCGACGTCGATGCGGCGCGACGCGTCGTCGAGCGCGCATGCGCGGTGCTCGAGCGCCTCGCGGCAAACTGAGACGCATGCGCGTGACGATCTGCGACGTCTCTCCTCGCGACGGCTTGCAGAACGAGGCGGAGACGCTCGAGCCGGTGACGCGGGCTCTGCTCGTCAACCGGCTCGCGGCGGCGGGTGTGCCGCGCGTCGAGGCGGCGAGCTTCGTCCGCGCCGAAGCCGTTCCGCAGATGGCCGGCGCAGAGGAGGTTGTCGCGGCGATCGAGCGGCGCGCCGACACGGAGTACTCCGGCCTCGCGCTCAACGAGCGCGGCTACGAGCGGCTCGTGGCCTCCGGCCTCGACCGCAACGAGCGCGGCTACGAGCGGCTCGTGGCCTCCGGCCTCGACCGCGTCGACTACACGCTCGCCGCGACGGAGACATTCAACCAGCGCAACGGGAACCGTTCGCTCGCCGAAGCACAGGATGCTGCGGACTCGGTTCTCCAACGGAGCGAGCTGCCGGTCACGTTCACGATCAGCGTTGCGTTCGGCTGTCCGTTCGAAGGTCGCGTCGATCCGGGCGTCGTCGCCGCGATCGTCGAGCGGTTCGCCGATCGCGCCGAGATCGTCCTCGCCGACACGATCGGCGTCGCGACTCCGTCGCAGGTTCGCTCCCTCGTCGAGCGAACGGGCGCACGGGGCGCGCACCTCCACAACACGCGGAATACCGGCTATGCGAACGCGCTGGCAGCGTTGGACGCGGGCGCGACATTGCTGGACGCATCGTGCGGTGGGCTCGGGGGCTGCCCGTACGCGCCGCGCGCGACCGGAAACATCGCGACGGAGGATCTCGTCTATCTGCTCGACGGCGAGGGGATCGACACCGGAATCGACCTCGACGCGCTCGTCGAGACGTCCGTCTGGCTCGAAGGCGTGCTCGGGCGGCGACTCGAGGGCTACGTCTACCGCGCCGGCGCGTGGGCCGCTTCGTGAGCAGCGGCTGACGCGAAGGTGTCGAGCGCGAGCCGTACTTCATCCTCGCCCGTTTGCCAGTTGCTCACCGACACGCGGATCGCCCGGCGACCGTCCCAACTTGTTCCGCTCATCCAGACGGCGCCGTCCGCCTGCACGCGCTGGAGGACGGCATCGGTTCGCTCGTCCGTCTCGAAGCGGAAGAGCACCTGGTTGAGGACGACGTCGTTGAGCAGCTCGGCGCCGTCGACCTCCGCGAGCCCGTCGGCGAACTGCCGCGCACACGCGCAACAGCGCTCGACGAGCTCGGCGACCCCGGAGCGGCCGAGCGAACGAAGCGCCGCATAGACGGCGAATCCGCGGGCACGCCGCGAGAACTCGGGCCCCCAGTCCATCTGGTCGCGAACCGCCTGCGCCCCGTCTTCCTGGATCAGGTACGACGCCGTGATCGCCATCGCTGCGCGGTGCGCCTCGGGGTGCGCGCAGAACACGAGCCCGGAGTCGTAGGGGACGTTCAGCCACTTGTGCGCGTCCGTCGTCCACGAGTCGGCGCGCTCGACTCCGCGGAGGAGCTCGCGGAGCTGCGGGCTCGCCGCCGCCCAGAGCCCGAACGCGCCGTCGACGTGCAGCCAGGCGCCTGCACTTGAGGCTGCGTCCGCGACCTCCGGCAGCGGATCGATCGCGCCAGTGTTCACCTCGCCGACCTGCGCGCACACGATCGTCGGCGCGTCGGCCGCCGCGAGTGCATCGCGGAGCGCCTCTGGCACGAGCGCCCCCTGGGCGTCCGCAGCGACGATCGTCGGCGATCCGAGCCCGAGCAATCGCAGCGCGCGATCCACCGTGACGTGACGCTGAGCCCCGACGAGCACGCGGAGACGCGGCGCGCCTCCGAGGCCGTCACGCCCGACGTCCCAGCCCGCGCGCCGGAGCATCTCGAACCGCGCGGCCGCGAGGCCCGTCACGTGCGCCATCTGCGTGCCGGTCACGAATCCGATCGATGCGTCGGCCGGCAGCGCCAGCAGCTCGCAGAGCCAGCCGCGCGCGACGTCCTCGACGATCGAGGCGGACGGCCCGCCGACGTAGAGGCCCGCGTTCTGGTCCCAGGCGGACGTCAGCCAGTCGGCCGCGAGCGCCGCGGGCAGGCCGCCTCCGATCACGAACCCGAAGTACCGACCGCTCGGCATCGCGACCAGGCCGGGATCGGACGCGGCAGCGAGCTCCTCGACGACGAGGGCCGGATCCAGGGGGTCGTCTGACAGCGGCACGTCGATCCGCGCCCGCAGCTCGTCGGGCGTCGCACGCGGGAACACGGGCCTGTCGTCAAGCGAGTCGAGGAAGTCCGCCGCGAGATCCGCCGTTCGGTGCAGAAGGTCGCGCGTGTCCGACATCGGTGCGACTGTACGCGCACCCGCCTGGGCACGACAACTCGCCGGTGCGATCATGAATCGATGCGGCGGACGCACACCGTGGTCGTCGTCTGGGGGATGTTCGCGGCCGTCGTCGTTGCGATCGTCGTCACATACTCGCGACACGCGCCCGAGGATCTCTACAACGTCACCGGGCGCGGCTTCGTCGACGGCGGTCTGAGCCGGGCGCTTGTCTACGTCAACTTTCCGATCGGCATCGCCGCGATGGCGATGCTCGTCGTGCTCGCCGACCGGATGAGCGTCGAGCAGCGGATCGCGGCGGCCGCGGCGGCCTTGCTCTGGATCCCGGTGTTCTCGCCGAGCGTGCTCAGCGAGTCGTACCTCGACGCGACGTGGTGGAACGCGATTCCCGCCGCCGGTGTCGCCGTCGCGGCCGGCGTGACGTTGACGACGCCGGCGCTTCGTCCGGAGCGCGTGCGCGGCGACCGCGTCCGGATCGCCGTCGGCGTCGCGCTGCTCGTCGTCGCGCTCCCATGGGTCGCGGCGGAGCTCGGCCTGGACTTCACGCACGTGCCCGTCCTCGGACAGATCTTCCAGACGCACGAGCTTCGCTACCAGCCGGGGCCGTACTTCCTTCACCCGGCCGTCCACTACGGCGACCATCACGGCCTCGAGGGAACGCTCCTCGTGATCACCGGCCTCCTCCTGTCCCGTCTGCTCGGTGCCGTTCGTTCGACGCGGCTGCACGCGGCGTCCGGTTTCTTCTGCGCGCTGCTCATTGCGTACGGGCTCGGGAACATCGCGAACGACTTCTGGCTCGAGCAGGTCGTGAAGCGCGGCTGGACGAGGCACTTCCTGCCCGACGTCCTCGAGCCGAAGGTCAACTGGGGGTGGCTCGCGATCCTCGTCGGCGCGCTGGCGCTGTGGTTGATCGCGTTCCGGCCGCGGACTGCGGCTACGGTCTCCGGCGGTGCCGGCCGTGTCCCGACCCTATGAGTCGGCCGCCAATCTGCGGCTGATGCAGTCCCTGCAGCAGGAGCTCTGGGCGATCGAGCGAGAGCGGACGCACACGCACGTCGGCGACCCGTATGCCGCGTGGGCATGGCTCGACCGGCCGGCATCGCTGGACTGCATGACGGAGCTCCGGAAGGAACGCTGAACTGCTCGCGATCCTCAACAACCTCGTCAACCTCCTCACCGGCTCCGGGTGGACCTACCCATTGCTGTTCGCGATCGCGCTCGGGGACGCCGTGTTCCCCGCACTGCCGAGCGAGACCGCCGCGATCGTCTGCGGGATCCAGGCCGCGCGCGGAAAGCTGTCGCTCGACCTCGTGCTCCTGTGCGCCGCGCTCGGCGCGTTCCTCGGCGACAACACGTCCTACGCGGTCGGCCGCTGGCTCGGAGGGCCCGTACAACGGCGGTTCTTCACCGGCGAGAAGGCACGTTCGAGGATCGAGCGCGCGCGACATTTCCTCGAGACGCGCGGCAGCTACGTGCTCGTCATCGCACGGTTCATCCCGGGCGGACGCACGTTCACGACGTTCACCGCCGGACTCGTGAAGCTGCCGTGGGTCCGCGACTTCGTGCCGTACATCGCGCTCGCCGCGATCCTCTGGTCGGCGTACGCCGTGCTCCTCGGCTACCTCGGCGGGCGGACGTTCCGCAACCAGCCGATCTACGCCGTCCTGCTCGCGTTCGGAATCGCCGGGCTGATCACGGTCGGCGTCGAGGCGTACCGCCGAGTCAGGGCCCGTAAGGATTCACGCGCGCGCGCGTGAAGGTGTCCCGCTTGGAAGCGCGCTCGCGGGGCAGAGTATGTGCGTGAACCGCCTCGCGGGCGAGACCAGCCCCTATCTCCTCCAGCACGCCGACAATCCTGTGGATTGGTACGCGTGGGGCGAGGAGGCGTTCGCCCGCGCGCGCGACGAGGACAAGCCGATCCTCCTCTCGATCGGATACTCCGCCTGTCACTGGTGCCATGTGATGGAGCACGAGTCGTTCGAGGACGAGGCGACCGCGACGCTGATGAACGAGCACTTCGTCGCGATCAAGGTCGACCGCGAGGAGCGTCCGGACGTCGACGCTGTTTACATGGACGCCGTCGTCGGGCTCACCGGCAGCGGCGGCTGGCCGATGACCGTCTTCCTCACGCCCGAACGCGAGCCGTTCTTCGGCGGGACGTACTTCCCGCCCGAGGCGCGACACGGCCTGCCGAGCTTCCGCCAGGTGCTGAACGCGGTCGCGGAGGCATGGCGCGACCGGCGAGCCGAGATCGGCGCGCAGGCGGGAGCGTTGACGGAGCAGCTCCGGCGCGGCGCGCAGACGCGGCCGTCCGCAGACCCATTGACGACGGGGCTCCTCAGCTCGGCAGTGCGTGGATTGCGCTCGCAGTTCGACCCGGTGTGGGGCGGGTTCGGCGGCGCGCCGAAATTCCCGCCCGCGCCGACGCTCGAGTTTCTTCTCCGGCGTGGCGAGCACGAGCTGGTCGAGAAGACGCTCGACTCGATGGCGCTCGGCGGCATGTACGACCTCGTCGGCGGCGGGTTCCATCGCTACTCCGTCGACCGCGAGTGGCTCGTCCCGCACTTCGAGAAGATGCTCTACGACAACGCGCTGCTCGTTCCGGCGTACCTCCACGGCTGGCTCGTGCTCGGGAAGGATCGGTACCGCGAGGTCGCCCAGGAGACGCTCGACTACATGCTGCGCGAGCTGCGGCTGCCCGGAGGCGGCCTCGCGTCGGCGCAGGACGCCGACACCGACGGCGTCGAGGGGCTGACGTTCACGTGGAGGGAGGACGATCCGGTTCCGCGCGAGCTGCTGCGCCCGTTCGAGCACGGCCGCTTCATCGTCCGCGGCGAGCTCGACCCCGACCTGCGCGCTCGTCTGCTCGAGCTGCGCGAACAACGTCCGAAACCGTTGCGCGACGACAAGGCGATCTCGTCCTGGAACGGTCTTGCGCTCGCAGCATTCTCAGAAGCTGGGCGTCGGCTCGAACGCGACGACCTCGTCGACGCGGCGCGCGAGCTCGCCGGGTTCCTGCTCGGCCCGCTGTCGACAGAAGGTGGCCGGCTCTTCCGGACGTGGCGCGACGGCCGCGCGCACACGAACGGCTTCCTCGAGGACTACGCCGACGTCGCGAACGGCCTCTACGAACTGCACGTCGCGACCGGAGAGCTCCGGTGGCTCAATGAGTCGCGCCGGCTCGCGAAGCTCGCGATCGATCTCTTCGCGGACGACGAACGTGGGGGCTTCTTCCACACCCCCGCGGACGGCGAGCAGCTCGTCAACCGGAAGAAGGAGCTCGACGACCATCCGACGCCGTCGGGGAACTCGATGCTCGCGTACGTGTTGCTCCGGCTCGCACGCGTCTACGGCGACGACGAGCTGGAAAAGCGGGCCGTGTCGGTCTTCCGACTCGCTGCGCCGATGCTGCCGCAGGCTCCGTCCGCGTTCGGCCACCTCCTCTGCGCGCTCGACTTCCACTTCTCGCCGCCGCGCGAGCTCGCAGTCATCGGTCCGCCAGACAGTGAGGTGGCGCGTGCCGCGCTCGCGCCGTACGAGCCGAACGCCGTCGTGGCGTTCGGGCCGTCGGACGACGTGCCGCTGCTCGAGGGCAAGGGCTACGTCGACGGCCGGCCGGCGGTCTACGTGTGCGAGCGGTTTGCCTGTCGGGCGCCGGTGACCGAGCCCGCCGCGCTCAGTGGCTGACGCGCGCAGGCCGCTTCGAAACGGGGGATTCGACGCGGCCGAGGGGGGAGATGAGGGGGCGCGACCGCAGCTGACGACTCCTAGCAGGTCGGCAACCCGAGGGGCGCCCCCTCGGTAAGAGCAGACCCGCGCACGTGCGGAAACCTGCACGCCCTCTCAGCGAATCGGGCACCGCTCGGCGCCCGCGGAAGCAAGCTGCAGAGCCGACGGGGGCTGGCGGGCGAGCAGGGTCGACACCGCGACGGCGCGCAACCCCTTCCGGCGGGCCGCGCGCAGCACCAAGCGCGCGACGGCCGGCGTCCACGGGTGCAGGTCGTGGAGCAGGACGATCGCGCCGGGTCGCAGCCGCGGGACGACCGTGTGGATCGTCGCGGCCGGATTCGCGCCCGGCCGGGCGTCGCCGCCGTCGACGCTCCAGCGGACGTCGAGCAGGCCGAGCTGACGGCCGAGCAGCTCGTCGGCCGGCTCGGCCTCGTCGTAGGGCGGCCGGAAGAGGCGCGGCACCGACCCGACGGTCCGGCCGATCGTCCGCTGCGTCCACCAGAGCTCGTGCCACGCGTCGATCGGCGACAGGCCCGGAAGCCGCGCGTGGCTCCAGGTGTGGTTGCCTAGCTCGCCGATCCGGCTCGATGCACGCGCCCCCGCGGTCCAGATCCCGACTCGGCTGCCCACCTCGAAGAACGTCGCGCGTGCATGCGCCCGCCGCAGGACGCGGACGAGCGAGAGCGTGTACGGGCTCGGGCCGTCGTCGAACGTCAGCGCGAAGCTCCGCCCGTGCTCCCCGGCGCAGTAGATCGGCTCCGCCGCCTGGATCAGGCGCGGCACGGTCGGGAGATCCGCCGGACTCGGCAGTGCGAGCGCCGCGGCGAGCACGAGGCCGAGCATCTCAGTCCACGGGGCGCACGTCTGCGTCCGAAATTGCAGCGATCAAGGTCTCTGTCGCTACGGCGAACACGGCGTGCGGAGTCCCGGCCGCGCACCAGACCGTGTCGAAGCGACGCAGCGACTCGTCCACGACCGTCGGCAACGGCTTGTCATGCCCGATCGGGGGGACGCCGCCGATGGCAAAGCCGGTCGCCGCGCGTACCTCGTCGGCCCGCGCCGCGCGCGCGTCTCCGAAGAGCGCCGTGTCGACCCGGCGGTCGCCCGCGCAGAGGATGAGGAACGGATCGCCGCCGTCGCGCACGAAGACGAGCGACTTGACGATCTGTCCGACGTCGGCGTCGACCGCCGCAGCCGCCTCGGCCGCGGTGCGCGTGGAATCCGAGAGCTCGAGCACCTCGATCTCGAGCCCGCGCTCGCGTAGCCGCTCGGCCACTTTCGCTGCCGTCGGATGCACAGGTTTAAGTTACTCCCCGGCCGTGGCTCTCCTTGAAGTCGACAGCGTCACGAAACGCTTCGGCGGCATCGTCGCGCTCGACAGGGTCTCCTTCGACGTCGGCGCCGGCGAGATCGTCGGCCTGATCGGGCCGAACGGCGCGGGGAAGACGACGGCCTTCAACGTCATCACGCGCATCTACACGCCGGACAGCGGCGACGTCCGCCTCGACGGGGAGAGCCTGTTGCGCACGCGTCCCGGCGCCGTCGTGAAACGCGGGGTCGCGCGAACGTTCCAGAACGTCGAGCTCTTCCGCGGCCTGACGGTGTTCGAGAACGTGCAGGTCGGCGCGCACGCACGTCAGGGCGAGCACACGGTCGACGACGCGATCTACTACCTCGGCCTTGCTTCACTTCGGAACCGCCCGGTCGCGAGCCTCTCCTACGGGACGCAGAAGCGAGTCGAGCTCGCCCGTGCGCTTGCATCGTCACCGCGCGTCGTGCTGCTCGACGAGCCGGCGGGAGGACTGAGCCACGAGGAGGTGCAGGACCTCGCGACGCTGCTAGGCCAGCTGCGCACGGACTTCGAGGTCACGGTGCTGCTGGTCGAACATCACATGGGCCTCGTGATGAGCGTCGCGGACCGCGTGCACGTCCTCGACTTCGGACGCAAGATCGCCGAGGGGACGCCGGCCGAGGTCCAGAAGAATCCGGCCGTGATCGAGGCGTATCTCGGGACGGCGGCGTGACGGCGCTGCTCGAGCTTCGCGACGTCGAGGCGCGCTATGGGCCGGTGACCGCGTTGCACGGCGTCTCCTTGGAGGTGGGGGAGGGCGAGGTCGTCGCGCTCCTCGGCGCGAACGGCGCGGGCAAGACGACGACGCTCCGCGCGGTGTCGGGGACGGTACGACGCTCGGGGGAGATCCGCTTCGCGGACAAGAAGCTCCGGACTCCGGAAGGCGCCGCACGCGCCGGGATCGCGCACGCGCCCGAAGGCCGCGGCACGTTCACGGGGCTGACCGTCTGGGAGAACCTGCGCCTCGGCGCGTACACCCGGCGGGGCTCTCCGCGCGACGCCGCGAAGCGCGTGTTCGAGTACTTCCCGCGGCTCGAGGAACGACGCGACCAGCAGGCGGGGACGCTCTCCGGCGGCGAGCAGCAGATGCTCGCGCTCGGGCGCGCGCTGATGGCGCGGCCGCGCCTGTTCCTCCTCGACGAGCCCTCGCTCGGGCTGGCGCCGCTCGTCGTCAAGGAGATCTTCGACGCGCTCGAGAAGCTGAACCGCGAGGACGGGATGGCGGTCCTCGTCGTCGAGCAGAACGCGAACATCGCGCTCGCGTCGGCGGCGCGCGCGTACGTGCTCGAGGTCGGCCGCGTCGTCGTCGAGGGACCGAGCGACGAGCTCCGCGCAAACGAGTCGGTACGCCGCTCCTACCTCGGGTACTGATGCTCGCCGTCTTCACCTGGTCCGAGTTCGCCGAGCAGATCGTCAGCGGCCTTGCGAACGGTGCGGTGTACGCGAGCCTCGCGCTCGCGATCGTCCTGATCTACCGCTCGTCGAACGCCGTCAACTTCGCGCAGGGAGAGATGGCGACGTTCTCGACGTTCATCGCGTGGTCGCTGATGAACCACGGCTTGGCGTTCTGGGCCGCGTTTCCGCTCGTGCTCGCGATCTCGTTCGCCGGCGGCGTCGTCGTCGAGCGCACCGTCATCCGACCGTTCGAGAACGCGCCGCCCCTTGCGACGGTCATCGTGACGCTCGGTCTCGCGCTGCTGCTGAACGGGCTCATGTACGTGATCTGGGGCGGCGGCGACCGCCCGTTCAACGGCGGCTTCTCGAGTCGCACGATCAAGGTCGCCGGCGCGCACATCAGCATCCAGTACATCGGGATCCAAGCTCGGTCTCGCGCTGCGTGCATCCGCGCTCAACCCCGCGTCGTCGCGGCTGGTGGGCGTGCGGGTGAGCTGGATGCTTGCGTTCGGGTGGGGGCTCGCGGCGGTCGTCGGCGCCGTCGCGGGGATGATGGTCGCGCCGCTGCAGTTCCTCGGCCCGAACATGATGCAGGCGATCCTCCTGTATGCGTTCGCCGCCGCGGTCCTCGGCGGACTCGACAGTCCGGTGGGCGCGATCGTCGGCGGACTGCTGCTCGGCGTGACGCTCGTTCTACTCGGCCGCTACATCGGCTACATCGGCTCGACGCTGCAGCTGCCGGTCGCGCTCCTGCTGATCCTCGTCCTCCTGCTCTTCCGCCCCGGCGGGCTCTTCGGCACCGTGGAGACGCGACGGGTCTGATGCGGCGCAAGCTCGGCCTCGAAGCGCTCGCGTTCCTCGTCCTCGTCGGCGTGGTCGCGTACGTGCCACACGTCGTCTCCGACTTCCACTCGCGCGAGCTTGCGCAGGTCGGGATGTACTTCATCGCGCTCATCGGCCTGAACGTCCTCACCGGCTACAGCGGCCAGATCTCGCTCGGGCATGGCGCATTCATGGCGATCGGCGGCTACACGTCGGCGGTGCTGATTGCCGACCACGGGCTGCGCGACGTCTGGACGATCCCGATCGCCGGGGTCGTCGCGGGGATCGCCGGACTGCTCGTCGGCCTGCCTGCACTCCGCATCTCCGGGATGTACCTCGCGCTCGTGACGTTCGGGATCGCCGTCGCTTTCCCGCAGCTGCCGAAGAAGTACGGGCACTTCCTCGGCGGCAGCTCGGGAAAGAGCACCGGCTTGTACAAATCGGAGTTCGGGATTCACACGACGCCGAACCACTGGCTCTACTACCTCACGTGGGTCATCGCGCTCGTGCTGCTCGCCGCCGCGTGGGCCCTCCTGCGCGGGCGGATGGGCCGGACGCTGCAGGCGCTGCGCGACAGCGAGGTCGCCGCCGTGTCGTCGGGCGTGAACGTCGCGCTCTACAAGACGTCGGCGTTCGGGATCTCGGCGTTCTACGCGGGCGTCGCGGGATCGCTGTTCGGGATCGCGTCGTTCTTGGTGACACCGGATTCGTTCCCGATCCTTTTGTCGGTGTATCTCGTCGTCGGGCTCGTCGCCGGCGGGCTCGGTTCGCTCGCGGGCGCGATCGGCGGCGCCGCGCTCGTCTTCTATCTCGACAACCACGCGGACGCGGTCGCGCGATGGGCGAACCATCTCCCGGGTCTGTCGGTCGACCCGAAGCAGCAGGGGATCTCGAGCGTCGTCTTCGGCGCCGTGTTGATCCTCGTGATGCTTGTGCTGCCGACCGGCGTCGGCGGGTTCTTACGACGCGTTCTCCGACCTCTAACAAGTCGGTTGTACACTCGGTCCTAGTGCGGGGAATGCGGAAGCGTGTCGTTCTTGCGTGCGGGGTCGCTGCGGTCGTCGTCGTGGGAGCAGCAGGGGCCCGTCCGACGGCGACGCCCGGTGTGACGTCGACGGAGATCCGTCTCGGGTCGAGCGTGCCGCTCAGCGGCGAGGCGGCTGCGGGCGGGAACGTCGCGCCCTACGACCCCGCGCGCGCGGTCAACAACACGATCCGGCTCGTCCAGCAAGACCAGGTGTTCGCGATGTTCAGCACCCTCGGGACGAACAACAACCTCGCGATCCGCAAGTTCCTGAACCAGCAAGGCGTCCCGCAGCTCTTCGTCAGCTCCGGCGCGACGACCTTCGGCCGCGACTACACGCAGTACCCGTGGACGATTGGCTACATCCCGCCGTACTCCGAGGAAGGCAAGGTCTACGGGCGGTACATCGTCGCCCACGTCAAGCGCGCGAAGATTGCCGTCCTCTACCAGAACGACGACTACGGGCGCGATCTGCTCGGCGGGCTTCGCGCCGGGCTCGGCGCGAAGGTCGGCTCGGTCGTCGCGAAGGTGGGCTACGACCCGACGTCCACCGACGTGCAGCCGCAGATCGCTCAGCTGAAGGCTTCGAAGGCGAACGTCCTGTGCATCTTCGCGTTCGGAAAGTTCTCACTGCAGGCGTACAACGGCCTCAACCGAGTGAACTGGCACCCGCAGGTGTTCGTCAACGACGTCTCCTCTGCATCGGCCCTGATGATCGCGGTTCCGCAAAAGGCCGCGAACGGCTCGATCTCCATCGTCTTCGGCAAGGACCCGGCGACGCCGATCTTCGCGAACGACAAGGGGATCAAGCTGTTCCAGTCGATCTGGAAGAAGTACGGCAGCGACCAGAAGTCGATCGACTACAAGGACGGGTATCTCGTCGCCGGGATGGCCGCGGCGTACACGATGGTCGACACGCTGAAGAAGGCCGGGAAGAACGTCACGCGGCAGAACGTCATGCGCGCGGCGACGCATCTGAACGAGAAGGGCAATCCGTTCGTGCTGCCCGGGATCACGATCAAGACGACGCCGTCGTTCCGGTTCCCGATCACACAGGTCCGCCTGCAGCGCTGGAACAACCGCGCCTGGCATCCGTTCGGGAAGCTCGTCTCGGTCCGCCCAGGCTAGGTTCGGCAACGTAAGCTCGCGGGGTGGACGCCGCCGCCCTGCTCGACGCGCCCGTCGACGAGTTGTGCGCAGAAGCGCGGCGACTCCGCGCCGAGGGTCACGGGTCGCGGGTCACCTACTCGCCCAAGGTCTTCATTCCGCTGACGAAGCTCTGCCGCGACGTCTGCCACTACTGCACGTTCGCGCGGCCGCCGCGCCGCGGCGAGCGCGCGTACATGTCGATCGGCGAGGTGGTCGCGGTTGCACGGGCAGGCGCTGCGCGCGGTTGCCGCGAGGCGCTGTTCACGCTCGGCGACAAGCCGGAGCTTCGTTACCGCGTCGCGCGCGAGGAGCTCGCGGCGCTCGGCTGCGCGACGACGTTGGAGTACCTGGGCCGCGCCGCCGACGCGGTGCTCGACGAGACCGGTCTGCTCCCGCACCTCAACCCGGGCGTCATGACGGTGGACGACATCCGCGCGCTGCGCCCGGTGAGCGCGTCGATGGGATTGATGGTCGAAACGACGTCGGAACGGCTGTCGGCGCGCGGCGGACCGCACTTCGGCTCCCCCGACAAGCTGCCCACCGCTCGGCTGCAGACGCTGCGCGCGGCGGGCGAGGCGCGTGTTCCCTTCACGACGGGGACCCTGATCGGCATCGGCGAGACGCGTGCCGAACGGCTCGATGCGCTGCTGGCGATTCGCGAGCTCGGCGATCAATACGGGCACGTGCAGGAGGTGATCGTCCAGAACTTCCGCGCGAAGCCGGAAACGCGGATGGCCGGTGCCGACGAGCCGCCGCTCGAGGAGTTGCTCTGGACGATCGCAGCCGCCCGCATCGTGCTCGGCGCGCGCGCACACGTCCAAGCCCCGCCGAACCTGTCGTACGACGAGTTTCCACGGCTGCTCGACGCCGGCATCGACGACTGGGGCGGCGTGTCGCCGGTGACGATCGACCACGTGAATCCGGAAGCGCCGTGGCCCGACCTCGAGCGGCTGCGGGCGGCGACTGAATCGCGCGGGCTACAGCTTGCGCAACGTCTTCCGGTCTATCCCGAGTGGATCGACGATGCCTGGATCGATGCTCAGGTCATGCCGACGGTGTTGCGTGCCTCTGACGCGTCCGGCCTTGCGCGCGAGGACGGCTGGTCGCCCGGCGAGGTGGAAGGGGTTCCGTTCGTGCCGCGGGCCGCGCTTCCCGTCGATTCGCGCGACGAGCTGGGAGAGGACGAGCTCGTCCGACTGTTCGCCGCGCGCGGCCCGGAGCGCGACCGCATCTTCGCCGCTGCCGACGCCCTTCGCCGCGACGTCTGCGGCGACGAGGTCTCGTACGTCGTCACGCGCAACATCCAGTACACGAACGTCTGTTACTTCCGCTGCGGGTTCTGCGCGTTCTCGAAAGGAAAGCTCGCGGCGAATCTGCGCGGCGCCCCGTACCTCGTTCCGCATGCGGAGATCGTGCGTCGCGTGCGCGAGGCGTGGGCGCGAGGCGCGACCGAGGTTTGTCTGCAAGGTGGAATCCACCCGGCGTTCACCGGTGAGTACTACGAGTCTGTCGTTCGCGCGATCAAGTCCGAGGTCCCCGAGCTGCACGTGCACGCGTTCTCGGCGCTCGAGATCTGGCAGGGCGCCGCGACGCTCGGTCTTCCGCTCGAGGTCTACCTCGCGCGCCTGCGCGACGCGGGGCTCGGGTCGCTGCCGGGAACGGCCGCCGAGATCCTCGACGACGAGGTTCGGCGCGTCATCTGTCCGGACAAGGTGACGACGGCGCAGTGGCTCGCGGTGCACGAGACGGCGCACGCCGTCGGCCTCCGGTCGAACGTGACGATGATGTTCGGCCACGTCGAGTCGCCGCGCCACTGGGTGCGACATCTACTGCGGGCGCGGGAGCAGCAACAGGCGAGCGGAGGCTTCACAGAGTTCGTCCCGCTTCCGTTCGTGCACATGGAGGCGCCGATGTGGCTGCAGGGCCGTGCGCGTTCCGGGCCGACATGGTCGGAGACGCTGCTCGTGCACGCGGTGGCGCGTCTCGCGCTCCATCCGTGGATCACGAACATCCAGGCTTCGTGGGTGAAGATCGGGCCGGAGGGCGTCGCGGCGGCGTTGCGTGCGGGCGTGAACGATCTCGGAGGGACGCTGATGAACGAGTCGATCTCGCGCTCGGCCGGTGCTAGGCACGGGCAGGAGATGCCGCCCGAGCGAATGGAGGAGCTGATCCTCGAGAACGGCCGCCTGCCGCGGCAGCGCACGACCTTGTACGGCGATGCGTCCGACGAGCGTCGCGCGCGCGCGTTCGGGGCGCCACCGCTTGGCGAGCCGCTCAATCCGCCTGTGCGCGAGGCGGGATTGAAGGCGCCGCCGCGATTGGTTCGGCCCGGTCTCGCCGGGGCGGTGAGCGTCGGATGACGAGGTTCGTCGTCGATTCCGGCGTCGTCCTCCACCTGGCGGGCGAGGAGATCGAGGTTACGGCCAAGCACGAGCTGCTCGCACCGACGCTCCTGCGGTCGCAGACGCTGTCGGCGCTGCACGAGGCCGTGCACCGCGGTGAGCTCGCGCCCGACGTCGCGCGCGAACGGCTCCGGCGCATCGGCGCGATGCCGATTCGCCTCCTCGGCGACGCCGTGCTGCGGCGGCGCGCGTGGGAGATCGCCGAGCAGCTCGGTTGGGCCGAGACCTACGACGCGGAGTACGTCGCGCTCACGCAGCTGCAGGCAGACGCCTTCGTGACGCTGGACGCGAAGCTGGCACGCCGGGTGAAAGGGATCGTCGCGACCGCGAACCTCGACGCGCTGCGAAAGCGCTAGACGTCCGGCTCGAACGAGAGCAGCTCGTCGATCGTCTCACGGCGGCGGATCAACTGCGCGGCGCCGTCCGCGACGAGGACAGCGGCGGGCCGCGGCACGCCGTTGTACGTGGAGGCCATCGCGAGTGTGTATGCGCCGGTCGCGGGAACGGCGAGCAGATCGTCGCGGCGCGGGGCGGGGAGGCGCGCGCCGTCGATCAGGACGTCGCCCGACTCGCAGTGCTTGCCGGCGATGCGGAAGACACCGGTCGCAGGCTCGTCCGCGCGGTTCGCGAGCAGCGCCTCGTACCGCGCGCCGTAGAGCTGTGGGCGCGGATTGTCCGACATGCCGCCGTCGAACGCGACGTACTCGACGCCTCCGCTCCTCTTCGTCGCGCCGACCCGATAGAGCGTGACGCCGGCGCGCCCGATGAGCGACCGGCCGGGCTCGAGGTAGAACCACACCGGCTCGGTCCACCCGGCGCGGAAGCGGCCGACGAGCGCACCGGCGAAGGCGGCGACCGACGGAGCGTTCTCGTCGCGCGAGTGGCGAATCGCGAGACCGCCGCCGATGTCGACGATCCGCGGGAGCCAGCCGTGCTCGTCCCGCACACGTTCGCAGAACTCGAGCAGGCGGTCGACGGCCGCGATGCTCTCGTCAGCACGTGCGAGCTGCGAGCCGATGTGCACGTGGACGCCCGCGAGGTCGACGAGCTCTCGGGCATCTCTGATCGTCGCGAGCGCCTGGTCGGGGTCGAGACCGAACTTCGACTCGGAGTGCGCGGTCTGGATCGACTGGTGCGTGTGCGCTTCGACGCCGGGGGTGAGCCGGATCAGTGCCCGGGTAACGCCCGCGGCGTGCGCACGCTCGGCCTCGTCGGGCGCATCGAGAACGATGGTCGCCTCGGCTTCGGCGGCCGCGCGCAGTTCGTCGTCGGACTTGTTGTTCCCGTGGAAGACGATGCGCTCCGCCGGCATGCCGGCCGAGCGCGCGAACCGGAGCTCGCCCAGCGTCGACACGTCCGCACCCAGGCCTTCGCCCGCGAACAGCCGGAGCAACGCGACGTTCGGAAACGCCTTCGTGCCGTAGAGGACGAGCCCCTCCGGTACGACGCGCTGGTACTCCCGCACTTGCCCGAGGATGGTGCGCCGGCAGTAGACGACGAGAGGCGTTCCGAAGTCGCGAGCGAGCGTCGACGCTGCGATCCCACCGAGGACGAGCTCCCCGTCCTCGACCGCTGCGGTATCGGGAAAGAGATCCAGCACGCCGGACAGTGTGACTGCGGTGCGCGTGCGGAGAATGGCCCCACCGTCGAGCCGGAATCGACACGAATTCGGCACAGACAGGTGCGCCGCCGACCGGTATCGTCGATCTCGAGGGTGGCGGGCAGTTTCTCCCCACCCTTCTGAGGGTGGGGGTCGCGCGCGCGTGTACCTAGAACAGGCGCTCCGCGTCGAACACGCGGGGCCCGGCTGTTCAGTCTGCCCACCAGCCCGCGACTGTGTCTGCATCACCGCCGCCTGTTCGCGGGGTGCCGATCACGATCAGCTCGGCCCCCGCGGGGCCTGCCTCGTAGCCGCGCATCGTTTCCGGCGATACTCGAACCGCCGTCAACGGCGTCATCTCGACGAGCTCGTCGTCGAGCTTCATCCGTGCGCTCCCGTTGACGAGGATGTAGATCTCCTCTTGCGTCTTGTGCGTGTGTCCGAACGGCGGTCGGTAGCCAGGGCCGAGCCTGAGGTAGGAGAGCCCACAGGCGCTGCACTCGAGCGGATCCTTCGCCATCCGGAGCTCGATGTCGCTCTCGTCGAGCCCGAACTTCACGCCCTGGTTTTCGATCTCCTTCAAGTTCTTCGCCGTGTAGCCGGCCATCTCTCCTCCTCGCTCGGATGACCCGACGCTAACCGCTTGCTACAGTCAGGGCAATGAAGGAGCTGCTTCTGTAGCGCAGGGAGTCCACGCGGCGAAGGCCGCGCCGGCTCCCGTTGGCCTCTCGAAACGAGAGGCTTTTTTGTCGGCGGAGACGTGATGGAGCGATACGAGCCACAGGCGATCGAGGAGAAATGGCAGAGAATCTGGGCGGACGAGCGCGCCTTCGCGACGGCAGACCCGGGTCCAGGCGCTCCGCCCGACCGCAAGTACTACGTGCTCGAGATGCTGCCGTACCCGTCGGGCACACTGCACGTCGGTCACGTCCGAAACTA
>VAYM01000127.1 GCA_005884945.1 Actinomycetota bacterium
GCTTTCGAGCTTCCCGGCCCGGTGTCTGCTGACGGCTGAGCGGCGCACGATCCCGGGCGAGACGACCGCCGATGTCGAGCGCGAGCTGCGGCAGCTGGCCGGCGATGCGGCGGTGCGTGTGATCGCGAGCCGCGAACCCTACGAAGCGCCCGTTGGGCACCCATTCGTCGAGCTTGTCGCGCGCCTCGCCGGCACGCAAGATCTCGTCGGCGCCCCGTTTTGGACAGACGCGGCTCTGATCGCCGGCGCAGGAATCCCGACTGTCCTGTACGGGCCCGCGGGAGAGGGCGCGCACGCCGAGGTCGAGTGGGTCGACCTCGCGTCGTTGGAGCGCGTACGTGACGTGGTCGCGCGCACGGCCACTGAGTGGTGTGCTTGAGCGTCCAGGCAGTACGCTGGGCCTCGTGAGCAGTCGGGAGAGCGTGGACACGATCCTGCACGGCTATCGGGCGTTCATCGCGGGGGATCTCGGCACGGTCGCGGAGCTGTTGGATCCGGACATCGAGTGGTTCGGCGTCGCACCGGAGCAGCCGCCGGCAGACCTAGAAGAAGTACAGACGATGCTGACCGCGCGTCATGCGGACGGCTATCGCATCGAGCTGGAGCGCTGTATCGGCAAGGGTGAGGACGTCCTCGTCGCCTTCCGCGCCGCGGGCGTCGAGAAAGACCGCGACGACGACCGCCCACTGCAGTCTCGACGAACGTTCACGATCGGACGCTACTGGGCGATCGTGACCGTGCACGACGGCCGCGTCGTCCGCGTCCATGACTATCCCGGTTTAACCCCGGGCCTCGAGGCGCTCGGCCTCGACGAGAGCGCTCTCTGAGATCGGTCGCGTAGGCCGTAGACCCAGCAGCCGAAAAGTGTGATCGTTCGATGATCGAGAGGGGGAGAGATTCCTGAGCGGTCGCCTGGACGAGGACAAGATCGAGCAATTGCGCAGTTGGGGCGACGGTCTCTCGAAAGACGCGAACGACGAGATTCGGGCGACAGGGAAGGCAATCGTCTTGCTGATCGAGGAGATCGACCGCTTGCATGTCGATCTCTGGAACGCAAAGGCCATCGGCCCTCTGGAGGTACAGGATGGCAGCGGCGAAGAAGTTCGATCCGACGAGAGCCTTGACGGCTCCCTGGGAGCTCGCCTGAGGCGGATAGCGAGTCGCGGGCCGAGCCGTCAAGCGGGCTGACGAGCCTTGCCATCCTCCTCCACCGGCTGTCGAAGCTCGTAGGTGTCGGTGGAAGGAAACAGCGCGCCCGGCCGTCTTGTGGGAGATGCTGACTACGCCCGCCGGTGGTCCACGCTTTGGCTTCAGCGACGGACGATTGTGAAGAGACGACTCTTCATCGTCGCCTTGCTGATTGGCCTCTTGCTGCTGGCAGCGGTTGGAGCGGTCGTCAACATCGCCGGCAAGTAATCCTCTGGCTCACGGAAACCGGCTCTCGCGACCGAGCGCAGATGCCAGTGGTGACGAGGCGGCCCAGACGAGGAGGAAGAGTCGGTCGGGGTCAGGTGCCGACGGCGCCGGTGATCGTCGTGTAGAGGCCGTATCCCATCAGTGCGCAGGCGACGGCGGCGAGGGCGACGGCGACCGGAATGCGTCGTGGGCTCGCCCGTAGCCGGAAGAGCGGAAAGACGGCGAAGACGATGAGCTGCGAGAGGAACAGCGCGATCAAGGACGGGCGCAGCAGGTCGTCGTAGAACCCGTCGGGATCGATCAAGCTGAAGGCGTCGGCGGCGATGAAGGGAACGCCGATCGCGGCGAGTGTCGGCCGGATGGCGGTTCCGAGGAGCCAGTGCGCGAGCCGACCAAGCGCGAGGTACTCGAGCACGATCAATGCGGCGACGCTGGCGGCGCTCGCGAGGCCGACGGTGACGGCCAGCGAGCGTCCCGAGTAGGCCTGCGCGATCGCGACTCCGGGCAGGTCTGCGTTGCGGAGGGCTGGAGGCACCGATGCGAGGGGTACTGACGCGAAGAGCAGCACGGATGCGACGAGCGCATAGGCGGCCGCTAGTCCGCGTCGGATCGCCTGGCTCGTCCCTCGCACCTCCGCACCGAAGAACAACGGCAGGCTCAAACAGACGAAGAGCAACGCAACGCCCGCGACGCCGCGTCCCGTCGTCGCCGCCCCCGCGTGGTCTGTGAACGTCGAGCCGGTACCGCTGGTCTTGTCGAGTGCGAGGGCGCCGATGACGACGACGAGGGCGAGCTGGACGACGGCAACGGCCGAGAGCACGACTAGGACGGCTGAGAGCGGCGCGAGCACCAACAGGACGATTGCCGCGGGAACGAGCAGCTCGAGCGACGCGCGGTACGGAGTGAGCCCGGGAAAGACGACGGCCAGCACGTCGTAGACGACGTACGTGACCGTATAGGGCAGGTAGAGGAAGTAGCTGACGGTCCAGACGAATGCGTGGAGGCGCGCCGCCGTCCTTCCGGTTGCCGCTTCGACGAAGGCGCTGAGCCCGCCCGCCGAGGCGATCCGTTCCGAGTAGGCGAGCCAGATGGCAAGCGGCACGAGAAACACGACGACGGCCAACGCAACGGTCAAGCCCAAAGAGGAAACGGCGCCTCCCGCCGCGCCGGGAACGTAGAGCGAGACGAGCGCCAATGGGCCGCCGATCGAGGCGATCGCCGCGCCGAGGAAGAGTGCCGGCGGCAACGTACGCCGTGTCGTTGCTGAGCCGCTGGCCGTGGTCAAGTGCCGGCTTGCAGTCCTCGGACCTTCATGCGGGATCGCATGCTTGCAACAAGCAGCGGCAAGAGAACGGCAATGGCGGCGAGCTCAACGCCGCCCGCCGCCGCCTGCCATGGGCCGTTCAAGCGCTCGACGTAGCCGAAGAGTCCGCGGTAGACGCTCAGGACGAAACTGCCGAGTGTCGCCACCGCATAGGCGATCCCCGCAGCCGCCGCAAATGGATGTGGGGACAGCAAGAGCGTGACGCCGATCACGATCGCAACCGCCGCGTTCACCACGAACAGGACACCGATCACGTGCACTCGGTGGAAGTAGTCGAAGTACAACCAGAGGTGCATCGCCCCTGCGGCGAGCACCAACAACGCTCCAGACACACGCGCTGCGAGGGCAAGCAGGCTCACGAATCGAAGTACGCGGAGGTGGGTTGCGGCGGATTGCGTCCGGACAAACCGCTCCGACACGAACAGCGTAATAGAGACCATGCGCAGGAGAATCCACTCTCGACTGATCTACTCGCTCGCGACACTGAGTGTCGTGCTCGCCCTCGTCGCGGCGCTTGCCACCGCCTGCGGCGGGAGCACCGGCAGCAAGAGCAACCAGCCGGCGGGAAACGGCACGACGAGCTCGAGCCCAGGCACGACGAACGCCGGGACATCCACCAGCAAGAGCGGCTGGGGTTAGCCCTCGCTCCCAACGAGAGGGGAAAGGCATCGGGCGTCTCCCGCCGCCCGGCTCTCTTGACAACGGCTGTCGATTGGCGCAACCTCGGAGTACCGAGGGATGTCGGACACCGCCGTCGATCCGGTATCTCCCTGGTCGGAGGCCGTCCTCGACCGGCTTCGCGACTGGGAGCGTCGCGCTGCTGCTGCGGCCGAAGTGCACTTCCAGACCGCCGAGTATCTCTCGCGCTGGAACGTCTTTCTCGGCATCCCGGTGGTAGCTCTGTCCGCGATCGTCGGCACCGCAACCTTCGCGACGCTTTCGCACCACGTCAACGTCGGCATCCGCGTCGCGGCTGGAGCGCTCAGCGTCGTCGCCGCCGTGCTGGCGAGCGTCCAGACGTTCCTTCGCTTCGGAGCGCGGTCAGAGCAGCACCGGGTCGCGGCGGAGCGCTGGTCTGCCATCAGACGCGAGATCGAGAAGGCGCTCGTCCTCCCTGCGGAGCTTCTCGGCGACCCGAAGCAGCTGCTCGACGGCGTCGACGCGCGAATGGACGAGGCGGCGGAGAAGTCGCCCGCGATGCCCGACCGGCGCTGGAAGCGGGCGCTGGCAAAGCGGCAGCGGGAGGCGACCCGTCACGGCCGCACGGCGCGGTCCGCCTAGCTGTAGCCCCGACGATCAAGATCCTCCACTCTGACGGCGTGGTCGCGAAGGCCCCGCCGAGTGCTCGGCGCGACCGGCGCCGGGCGCCGGTCGCGCAAGCGTGCTCGATTCAGCTCGACGGCTGGACGACGATGAGCGAGTTGCCGTCCGGGTCGCGCAGCCAGAACATCGGCGGCACGGGCCCGCCCCACCGGCTCACTTCCTCGTCGACGTCGATGCCGGCCGCCTTCAGCTCGGCTTGGTCCGCATCGACATCCGACGTGTCGAGACAGATCCCGGTCTGTCCGCCGCCGGCCTGCTGGTCAGGCGGAGGCGGCGCGAGAGCGATCGTCGTCTCGGCACCGGGCAGGGCGACCTCGACCCAGCGCCCGGCATCGCCCATCGGGACGTCGACGACCTTCTCGAAGCCCAGCTTGCCCACGTAGAAGTCGATCGCGCGATCGGTGTCGGCGACGGTGACGCAGACGCGCCCGACCTTCGTGAGGTTCAGCTTGGATGCGACCTTCGACATCTGATCCTCCTCTCGGGATTTGTCTCTTGGACCGCCGGGCGGAACGAAACTCATCGGTCGCGTCCGCGACTCTGGGGCCTGTACGCGGGCGACCGCACTACGGCGCGTAACAGTCTTCGTTCGTCGCGAGACAATCGGTCGTGAACACGTCCTTCACGAGCCTCGCGATCGTCGCCGCGACCGCTTTCGTGGCACCGCTCCTCCTTGGTCTCGTGCCGCAGCTTCCGCTTCCCAGCATCGTCGTCGAGATCGGCCTCGGGATCCTGATCGGCCCGTCGGTGCTCGGGTGGGCGAACGCCGACGAGCCCGTGCAGGTCATGTCGCTGATCGGGCTCTCGTTCCTGCTCTTGATCGCAGGTCTCGAAGTGGACTACGAACGCTTCCGCGGGAAGCTGCTGCAGGTCACCGGTCTGGGCTTCGGGCTTTCGATCGCGATCGGGTTGGTGATCGGGCTCGGCCTGGACGCGGTCGGCCTCGTCCGCTCGCCTCTGCTCATCGCGATCATGTTCTCGGCCACCGGCCTCGGCATCGTCATTGCGGTGCTTCGCGACGCCGGGCAGGTCGAGTCCTCGTTTGGTCAGCTCGTGATCGCGGGGTCCTCGATCGCCGAGGTCGGGACGATCGTGCTCCTCACGCTCCTGTTCTCCGGCGAGTCGAACAGCGTCGGCGCCAGGGTTGTGCTACTCGGCCTCTTCGCCCTCCTCTGCCTCGTGGTCGTCTTCACGGTGGCCCGACTCGAGCGCTCGATGCGCGTGATGGAGACGCTCGTGCGCCTGCAGGACACGACGGCACAGATTCGAGTGCGCGGGGCATTCGTCTTGCTGGCGGTCTTCGTCGTCCTTGCGTCGAAATTCGGCCTCGAAGCGATCCTCGGCGCTTTTCTCGCCGGAGCGACGCTGAGATTCGTCGACCGCGACCAGGCGATGACTCACCCGCAGTTCCGGCAGAAGCTCGACGCCGCCGGCTTCGGGGTGTTCATCCCGTTCTTCTTCGTCACGAGCGGCATCCGCTACGACGCAGGCGCGCTCTTCGCGCATGGGTCGACGCTCGCACGCGTTCCGTTGTTCCTGGCGATTTTGCTCGCCGTGCGCGGTCTACCGGCGTTGCTCTACCGCTCGCTCGCCAGCGGCCGCGAGACAGCCGCGGGCGCGTTCCTGCAGGCGACCTCTGTCGGCTTTCTCGTCGTCGCGAGTCGAATCGGTCAAGACATGGGGCTGATCTCGGCTGCGAACGCCGCCGCCGTCGTCGCGGCGGGGCTGCTCTCGGTGATCCTCTTCCCGCTCGCCGCGCTGACGGTCCTAGGGCGAGACCGTAACGGGGCCATTGCAGCCGAGACCGTGCCTGCATGAGGATCGATCGTTCCCTCGGGATCTCGAACGGAAGGAGAAGGCAGGCATGACGGCTTCGACCACAACGGAACCACGCGTAGACAACGAAGCACTTAGGCGTTCGCTGCGCAGATGCGGGGGCCCGTTCTCGGACCGGACGACGCCGCCTACGAAGACGCCCGCAAGATCTGGAACGGACTCATCGACCGACGGCCGGCGCTGATCGCGCAGTGCAGCGGCGCCGCGGACGTCGTCGACGCGGTCGACTTCGCCCGCGAGCACGGGCTGCTCCTGTCGATCCTGGGAGGCGGTCACAACGTCGCCGGCAACGCCGTCAACGACGGCGGCCTCGTGATCGACCTGTCACGGATGCGAGGGGTCCACGTCGATCGGGAGTCGGGGACGGTGCGCGTCCAGGGAGGCGCGACGTTGGGAGACATGGATCGAGAGACGCAGCTCTTCGGGCTCGCCGTCCCGGCCGGCGTCGTCTCGACGACCGGTGTCGCCGGACTGACGCTCCACGGCGGCTCCCTTCGACGCGCTCTTCCCGAAAGGCGCCTTCTACTACTGGAAGTCCCGCACGCTCGCGGAGCTCTCCGACGATGCGATCGATGACATCGTCGACTTCGCGACTCGACGGCCGTCGCCGCTGACGGACATCATCGTCTGGCACAACGGCGGCGCCATGAGCCGAGTCGGCGAGACGGAGACCGCGTACGGCGGACGCGACGCGCAGTTCCTCGTGACAGGCGAGGCGAGCTGGGACGATCCTGCGCTGACCGACGGGGCGATCGAGTGGGGACGGGAGTTCTGGGACGCGATGGGCAGGCACTCGACAGGCGGTCTGTACCTCAACTTCGCGGGACTCGGCGAGGAGAAAGAGCAGCTCGTCAAGGCCGGCTACGGCGTGAACTACGAGCGGCTCGCCAAGTTGAAGGCGCGGTTCGATCCCGACAACCTCTTCCGGATGAACCTGAACATCACGCCGGCGACGTGAGGCCGCGCTGCGGCGGCGAGTGCACGATCGCGGTTCGCCTTACTCTCGCCGCATGAGCCTACGAACGAGAGTCTTTGCAGCCATGTACGACCGCATGTCGCGGAAGACCGAGGAAGCGGGACTCCGTGCGCTGCGGGAGGGCCTGCTCGCAGACGCGAGCGGTCGCGTCCTCGAGATCGGCGGGGGGACCGGAGCGAACCTCCCTCACTACGCCGACGACCTCGAGTCGCTCGTCCTGACGGAGCCCGAGCCGCCGATGCTCCGCAGGCTGCAGCGCAAGGCGCGGGAAGAAGCGCCACTGGCGAAGGTGCTACGCGCACCGGCCGAGGACCTGCCGTTCGAGGACGACAGCTTCGACACCGTCGTGTCGACGCTTGTACTCTGCGGCGTCGACGACCAGGCACGCGCGCTCCGCGAGGCGCGACGCGTCCTGCGTCCCGGCGGACGCCTGCTCTTCCTCGAGCACGTGCGCGCCGACGATCCGGACCTCGCTCGCTACCAGGACCGCATCAACTGGCTGAACCGCCTCATGGTCGACTGCGACTGCAACCGGCCGACCCTCGCTTCCATCGAAGCCGAGGGCTTCACGGTCTCCCGACTCGAGCGAACGACCATGCCGGAAGCGCCGAAGTTCGTCCGGCCGCTGATCGTCGGCGCCGCGGTCTCGTAGTTCGGTTCTCCGCACGGAGGACACCAGCCGCCTTCATTGCCGAGCACGTCGCGAGATCGTGCGACGTCAGTGGGAGCTGTCGTATGCGTCGATCGACAGCCACCGTTCTGAACGGCTCCGCTCAAGCTGGCCGCATAGCGGTCCGTCGCACAGCAAACTTCAGCGATGCAGGCGCACCGGGTGGTCGTGATCGGCGGGGGGTTCGGCGGGCTTCAGGCGGTCCTGAAGCTCCGACGCGCTCCGGTCGAGGTGACGCTGGTCGACCGCCGGAACTTCCACCTGTTCCAGCCGCTCACCTACCAGGTCGCGACCGGCGCACTGTCGCCGGGCGAGATCGCGTATCCGCTGCGCGCGATCTTCAAGCGAAACCGGAACGTCCGAGTCCTGATGGCCGAGGTCGTCGGCTTCGAGCTCGATGCGCGCCAGGTGCTGCTCGCTCCGGTCGTTGCGGCCGGGGGACCCGCGACGATCGCGTACGACACGCTCGTCGTCGGCGGCGGTTCGCAGTATTCGTACTTCGGTCATGACGAGTGGCGTGCGGAGGCGGCGGAGGTGAAGTCGCTCGAGAGCGCGATCTCCGTGCGCAACCGGCTGCTCGCCGCGTTCGAGGCCGCTGAGCTCGAATCCAACAACGCGCGCCGCGAGCCGTGGCTCACGTTCGTCGTCGTCGGCGCAGGCCCGACCGGCGTGGAGATGGCCGGCCAGATCGGCGAGCTTGCACGCGACACGCTGCGCCGCGACTTCCGCACGATCGATCCGCGCACGGCTCGGATCCTGCTCGTCGAAGCTGCGGATCGCGTGCTCACGACGTTTCCTCCGTCGCTGTCGGCGAAGGCTGCCCGCTCGCTCGAGCGGCTCGGCGTGACCGTGCTGACAGGCCGGACGGTGGTCGGCGTCGAAGCTGGGGGAGTGACGGTCGCCGACGGCAGCGGCAGCTCGCAGCACATCGCCAGCCGGACCGTGATCTGGGCGGCAGGTGTCACCGCCTCGAGCCTTGCGACACAGCTCGGCGAGCTGACCGGTGCCGAGGTCGACCCGGCTGGACGCGTGACGGTCGAGCCCGACCTCACGCTGCCGGGGCGCTCAGAGGTCTTCGCGCTCGGCGACATGGTCCGCGTGCGGAGCGCGACCGGTGAGCCGATCGTCTTCCCCGGAGTCGCGCCCGTCGCAATGCAACAGGGACGCTACGTCGCGAAGGCGATCCGCGATCGGCTGCGCTCGCGAGCGACGCCGGCGTTTCGTTATCGCGACAAGGGCAACCTCGCAACGATCGGCAGGCGCGCGGCGGTGGCGGACATCAAGGGGTTGAAGCTGAGCGGATCGATCGCCTGGCTCACCTGGCTCCTCGTCCACATCTGGTACCTCATCGGCTTCCAGAACCGGCTCCTCGTCGCCATCCGCTGGACGTCCAGCTTCACGACGCACGGCCGGGGAACGCGCCTGATCGCCGGGCCGGACTGGCGGCGCGAGCTCGACGAACGATCCTGAGTCGGTACGTCAGCTCGACGGCGTGTGCGCCCGGGGAACTCGCCGTGGCCTTTGACTTCTCCCGCACTAGTATCGACACATGAGTCCGGTACGGCCGACGGTGCAAGTCGTGGGACGGCGGATGGACGCGGAGGACTACCGGCTTCGCGACTTCCTCACGCGCACTGCGCAGCCCTACGAGTGGCGCGAGGCGGGGTCGCCCGAGGCGGAGCAGTTCCTCGAGCAGCTCGGCCTGCGCGATGCGACGCTGCCGGTGCTCGTCGACGGCGACGACGTCTACATGGAAGCGAGCGTCGAGAAGATCGCCGTCGCGTGGGGCGGGTTGCAACCGCCGAAGCGCACCCACTACGACTTCGTCGTCATCGGGGCGGGACCGGCGGGCCTCGCCGCCGCGGTGTACGCGGCTTCCGACGGCCTGTCGACGATGGTTGCCGACCGTGATGTACCGGGCGGCCAGGCGTCGTACACGGCGATGATCGAGAACTTCTTCGGTTTCCCCGACGGGATCGGTGGCGCTGAGCTCGCGCGGCTTGCGGGTCGACAGGCGGAACGCTTCGGCGCGGAGCTCGTGCTCCTGCGCGGCGTGAAAGGCAGCAGGATGAAAGACCACGATCAGCCCGTCGAGCTGATCCTCGACGACGGCTCGGAGGTGACCGCGTCGGTCGTCCTCGCCGCGCCGGGAATGGAGTGGCGGCGTCTCGACGTCGAGGGCATCGACGAGCTCCTCGGCCACGGGGTCTACTACGGAGCCGGACGCAGCGAGGCGGCGCAGTGCGCGGGGCAGGGCGTCGTCATCGTCGGCGCCGGCAACTCGGCCGGACAGGCCGTCCTCAACTTCGGGAATGCGACGGCGCGCGTGACGATGCTCGTGCGCGGCGACAGGCTCGAGAAGTCGATGTCGAAGTACCTGATCGATCGGATCAGAGAGCACCCGTTGATCGACGTGCATCTCGAGACGCAGCTGACGGCGGTGCACCCGAACGGCGACTCGGTCGCGGCCGCGACGTTCGCCGACTCGTCCGGCAAGAGCGAGACCCGCGCTGTCGACGGCGTCTTCCTCTGCATCGGCGGCCGGCCGCACACGGACTGGTGCTCGCGCGAGCACGTCCTGACCGATCGTGCTGGCTACATCCTGACGGGACAGGACCTGCTCCGAGACGGAAAGCTGCCTGACTGCTGGCCACTGGATCGCGATCCGCTTCCACTCGAGACGAGCCGCGTCGGCGTCTTCGCCGCAGGAGACGTGCGTCACGGCTCGACGAAACGCGTCGCCGCGGCGGTCGGCGAGGGGTCGATGGTCGCCTCGCTCGTCTTCAGCCGCTTGGCTGAGCTCGGTGTTGCTCTCTGAGCTGTTCTCCAAGAGACGAGAGGAGAAGTAGATGGCTTCGATCTGCAGCCACCTCGACAAGATCGAGATGACCGAGCTACCGGAGAGCATCGCCGGCTGCGAGGAATGCCTCAAGACCGGCGGCCGGTGGGTGCACCTGCGCATGTGCATGACGTGCGGAAAGATCGGCTGCTGCGACTCGTCGCCGAACCGGCACGCGACGGCGCATTTCCGCGAGGACAACCATCCGATCGTGCGCTCGGCCCAGCCCGGCGAGGACTGGAGCTGGTGCTACGTGGACGAGGTCGCCTTCTCCCTGGCCAAGGGGTAAGTGGCAGCCGCCGCCGGCCCCTCCGAGGCGCAGTCCGCGTACTCGGGCCGGACCGCCTGGGTCCGAAACCTCGAGACGCCGCTCCGCACGTTCCTGCGGACGGAAACGGGCAGCGCGGCGGTCCTCCTCGCGGGCGTCGTCGCGGCGCTCGTCTGGGCGAACGCGGACATGGGCTCCTACGTCCACGTATGGCAGAAGACGACGCTCTCGTTCCGCATCGGCGACCGGGGGCTCTCGCACAGCCTCGGCTACTGGATCAACGCGGGCCTGATGACGTTCTTCTTCTTTGTGACGGGTCTCGAGGCGCGGCGCGAGTTCGACCTCGGTGAGCTGCGCGACCGGCGGCGCGTGCAGATACCGCTGGCCGCGGGGATCGGCGGGATGCTGGTCCCGGTTGGAATCTTCCTCGCGTTCAACGCAGGCCGCTCGTCGGCGCACGGTTGGGGCGCAGCGATGTCGACCGATACGGCGTTCGCGCTCGGCCTGCTTGCGCTCGTCGGCACCGGTTTGCCGTTTCGCCTTCGCGCCTTCGTCCTCACATTCTCGGTCGTAGACGACGTGATCGCGCTCGTCGTGATCGCGACCGTGTACGCGACGCACGTCGACGATACCGCGCTCGTCGAGGCAATTGCGATCTTCGCGGTGATCATCCTCGCCAGGCAGTCGCGGATCCGTGTCGGTGCCGTCTACGCCGTGCTCGGGGTCGCGACCTGGATGGCGCTCTCACGATCCGGCGTCGATCCGATCGTCGTCGGCCTCGCGATGGGACTGCTGACGTACGCGGCGCCGGCGGCGCGAAGCGACCTCGAGCGCGCGAGCGACCTGTTCCGACTGTTTCGCGAGCAGCCGACGCCGGAGCTCGCCCGCAGTGCGCAGGCCGGGGTCGCGACTGCGATCTCGCCGAACGAGCGGCTGCAGCAGAAGTTCCATCCGTGGACGAGCTACGTGATCGTGCCGCTGTTCGCGCTCGCAAATGCGGGGATCGCGATCGACGCGGGCTTTCTCCGCCGCGCGTTCACGTCTCCGATCACGCTTGGAATCCTCATCGGCTACGTCGTCGGGAAGCCGGTGGGCGTCGTCGGTGGGTCATGGCTCGTGACGAGGCTGAGCCGCGGGCGCGTGCGGCCGCCGGTCGGATGGGCGGCTCTCGCCGGCGGGGGTGCGATCGCGGGAGTCGGCTTCACCGTCTCGCTGCTCATCGCCGACCTCGCGTTTCACGGCGCGCAGCTGGCCCAGGCGAAGGCGGGAGTGCTCGGCGCCGCGCTCGCCGCCGCGATCCTCTCGGCGGCGACGTTCCGCGCGACCGCGCGGCTGCCGTGGCAGCGGCGGATCCGCGCTCTGCTCGGCTCGTCCGAGTCGATCGTCGATCTCGCGGTGCCGGTGGATCCGGAACGCGATCACATCCGCGGTCCGACTGACGCGCCGGTGACGCTCGTGGAGTACGGGGACTTCGAGTGTCCGCACTGCGGTCGCGCGGAGCCTGTCATCCGCGAGCTCCTGCGCGACTTCGGCGACGTTCGCTACGTGTGGCGCCACCTCCCGTTGAACGACGTCCACCCGCACACGCAATCGGCTGCAGAGGCGGCCGAGGCGGCGGCCGAGCAGGGCGCGTTCTGGGAGATGTACGACCTGCTGCTGTCGGACCAGTCGGCGTTGACGGAGGAAGATTTCGTCGCGCGCGCCGAGCAGCTCGGGCTCGACGTCGAGCGGTTCACGGACGACCTCGCGCACCACGTCGGAGCCGGCCGCATCGCGGAGGACGTCGACGGAGCCGACCTGAGCGGAGTCTCGGGGACGCCGACGTTCTTCATCAACGGCCGGCGTCACTACGGCGCCTACGACATCGAGACGCTCACGCGTTCGGTTCGCGCCGCGCGGGCGAGGGCTGCCATCGCCGCGTGATGCCCAACAAAGGGCGGCAGGTGCGTAGCGCGCACTCGGCGGCGTACCCTGGGACACATGGGCATGTTCTTCCACTCCGCCGACGGCGCGCCAGAGCGCTCGGCCGACCCTGCGATCCGGCGCGCGAACCTGCGGCGGATCAGGCCCCTCTTCGCGCCGTACAAGCTCCGGCTGTCCGGCGTCCTGCTGCTGATCGTCATCTCCGCAGGCCTCGGCGTTCTGCCGGCATTCCTGCTCAAGCGCGTCCTGGAGGCGATCGGCCGGAACGACACGACGGCGCTCTCCGTCAGTGCCGGCGCGATGATCGCAATCGCGATCGTGACGGGCGCGCTCGGTGTGATCCAGACGCTGCTCTCGAATCAGGTCGGCCAGCGCGTGATGCACGACCTGCGCGCGGCGGTATTCCGGCACCTGCAGCGCCTGTCGCTCGCGTTCTTCACGCGCACGCGCACAGGCGAGGTGCAGTCGCGGATCTCGAACGACATCGGCGGCGTGCAGAACGTCGTGACGACCACGGCGACGTCGATCGCGTCGAACGTCACCACGGTCGTCGCAACGATGATCGGCATGATCCTGCTCAGCTGGAAGCTTGCGGTCTTCGCATTCGCGCTGATCCCGTTCTTCGTGCTGCTGACGCGCCGCGTCGGCAACGAGCGGCGCCGGATCGCGAAGACGACGCAGGAGACGCTCGCGGACATCTCGAGCCTCGTGCAGGAGTCGCTTTCCGTGTCGGGGATCCTGCTCGGGAAGACCATGGGGCGCGGCGACGAGCTCGCCGACCGCTTCGAGTCCGACTCGCTCCGGCTCGCCGAGCTCGAGGTGCGCCAGCGGATGGCCGGCCGCTGGGTGATGGCGTCGATCCAGACGAGCTTCGCGGTCATGCCGGCGGCGGTGTACTGGTTCGGCGGGCTGCTGCTCGCGAGCGGTTCGCATGCCGTCTCGATCCCGCTGCTCGTGTCGTTCACGACGCTGCAAACGCGGCTCTTCTTCCCGGTCGGCTCGCTGCTCGGCGTCGGTCTCGACGTGCAGACGTCGCTCGCGCTCTTCGACCGGATCTTCGAGTACCTCGACCAGCCGGTCGACATCGAGGAGAAGCCCGATGCACGCGCCGTCGGCCACGCGGGCGACGTCGTCTTCGACCACGTCTGGTTTCGCTACGGCGACGAGTGGACACTGCAGGACGTGTCGTTCGCGGTCAAAGCCGGGACGACCACTGCGCTCGTCGGCGAGACGGGCTCCGGCAAGACGACGCTCGGGTACCTCGCCGCGCGTCTGTACGACGTCACACGCGGCAGCATCACGATCGACGGCGTCGACATCCGTGACCTGAGCTTCAGGGCGCTCACGGATCTCGTCGGCGTCGTGTCGCAGGAGACGTACCTCTTCCACGAGTCCGTGCGCGAGAACCTTCGCTTCGCGAAGCCGGACGCGACGGACGAGGAGATCGAGGACGCCGCGCGGGCAGCCCGCATCCACGAGGTCCTCGTGGCGCTGCCGGACGGATACGACACGGTCGTCGGCGAGCGCGGCTATCGCTTCTCAGGCGGCGAGAAGCAGCGGATCGCGATCGCGCGAACGATTCTCCGCAACCCGCCGATCCTCGTCCTCGACGAGGCGACGAGCTCGCTCGACAACGAGACGGAGCGTTTGGTGCAGGAGGCGCTCGACCGTTTGTCGGAAGGGCGGACGACGATTGCGATTGCACACCGGCTCTCGACGGTGCGCGGCGCCGACCAGATCATCGTGCTCGACCACGGCCGGCTGGTGGAGTCGGGCCGGCACGCGGAGCTGATCCTCGCGGGCGGTCGTTACGCGACGCTCGCCGCGCGGGATCTGACGAGCGTCGACGGCGCCGCGGCCGTGCTCGCGCCGGCCGGCTAGGAGGCCGATGTGACAGCCGTCAGCGCAGCGTGCAGCGCACGAGCTCGCGGAGCAGCGGCTCGAAGCGCTTCCCCTGGCGCGTGAGCCGGTACTCGACCGCCGGCGGCCGCGTATCGAGCACACGCCGCTCGAGGACGCCCGCGTCGACGAGCTGCGTCAGACGAGCGGTCAGCGTCGCGGGCGGAACACGTCCCAGCGCCTCGCGGAACTCGTTGAAGCGCGCGGCGCCTTCGATCGACGCGTAGAGGATCGACAGCGTCCACCGCCGCTCGAGGAGGTCCGCCGCGCGGCGGACCTCCTCGGGAACCGGCTCACGCCGCCTGCAGCGCATGATCCTGTGCCGGCTCGAGCGCGAGCTCGAGCACCTCGTCGACGCTGAGCACGGGGTGAAACGTCATCGCTTCGCGCACATCCTGCGGAACGTCGTCGAGATCTGCCCGGTTCCGCTCCGGGATGATCACCTCGGTCAGCCCCGCGGCATGCGCGGCGAGCACCTTCTGCTTCAGCCCGCCGATCGGCAGAACGCGGCCCTGGAGCGTCACCTCGCCGGTCATCCCGACGGTGTGCTTCACGGGGCGTTGCGTCAGGAGGGATGCGAGCGCCGTCGTCATCGTGATGCCCGCGCTCGGACCGTCCTTGGGGATCGCTCCTGCCGGCACGTGCAAGTGGAAGGAGTGGCCGCGGACGTCATCGGGGCTGAGGCCGAGCTCGTCTGCGTGCGCACGCACCCACGAGAGCGCGATCTGCGCGGACTCCTTCATCACGTCGCCGAGCTGCCCGGTGAGCGTCAGTCGCTCCTCGCCGTCCATGCGCGTCGCCTCGACGAAGAGGACGTCGCCGCCCGTGCCCGTCACCGCGAGGCCGGTTGCGACGCCCGGCACCGCAGTCCGTTCGGCGGACTCCTGCCAGAACCGCTGCCGCCCGAGCGCGTCGCGGACGAGTGCGTCGTCGACGGCGAGCGGGGGATTGGCGTCGCCGCCCGCGATGCGCGTGGCCGTCTTGCGCAACAGCTTTCCGAGCTCGCGCGCGAGCTGCCGCACGCCCGCCTCGCGCGTGTACTCCGCGACGATCGTCGCGAAGAGCTCGTCGGAGATCTCCACCTCGTCCTCGCGGAGCCCATTCCGCTCGCGCTGCCGCGGCCACAGATAGCCGCGTGCGATTGCGACCTTCTCGTCGACGGTGTAGCCGTCGAAGCGGATGACCTCCATCCGGTCGAGCAGCGGCCCGGGGATCGTCTCGGCGACGTTTCCCGTCGCGATGAAGACGACTTGCGACAGGTCGAGCTCGACGTCGAGGTAGTGGTCGCGGAACGAGTGGTTCTGCGCCGGGTCGAGCACTTCGAGCAGCGCCGCGGATGGATCGCCGCGCCAGTCGGCGCCGACCTTGTCGACCTCGTCGAGCATGATCACGGGATTCATCGTCCCGGCGTCGCGGAGCGCGCGCACGAGTCGTCCAGGCAGCGCACCGATGTACGTGCGTCGGTGACCACGGATCTCCGCCTCGTCGCGGACGCCGCCGAGCGACATCCGCACGAACTCGCGGTTGAGCGCGCGCGCGATCGACTCGCCGATCGACGTCTTGCCCGTGCCGGGCGGGCCGATCAGCGTGAGGATCGCGCCTGAGCGCTTGTCCTCCTCGATCCCGCGCTCCTGGCGGAGCTTGCGGACGGCGAGGTACTCGACGATTCGCTCCTTCACATCCTGGAGCCCGGCGTGGTCCGCGTCGAGGATCTCCCGCGCGAGCTTCGGGTCGAGGCGCTCGTCGGACGTGTCGCCCCACGGCACCGCGAGCAGCCAGTCGAGGTACGTGCGGATCATCTGCGTCTCCGGTGACGCGTCGCCCATTCGCTCGAGCCGGCCGAGCTCACGCTCTGCCTGCTCGCGCACCTCGTCCGGCATGTCCGCGTCGTCGATCTTGCGGCGATATTCGTCGACGACCGAGCCGTCGTCCTCGCCGAGCTCCTTCCGGATCGATTCGAGCTGCTTGCGCAGGAAGTACTCGCGCTGCTGGGCCTGCGCGCCCGACTCGACGTCGTCGCGGATGCGTCGCCGCACCTGCAGCTCGGCGAGTCGCTCGCGCTGCAACGAGAGCGCGAGCTCGAGCCGCTCGACGACGTCCACGGTCTCGAGCAGCCGAACGCGCTGCTCGAAGGTGAGATCGGGGGAGTAGGCGCACGTGTCCGCGAGTGCGCCGGGCTCGACGACAGAACGGAGGAACTGGCCGATCCGCGCGTCTGCGTCGCGCAGCTCGAGGATTTCTTCCACGACGGCGCGGTACTCCGTCTCGAGGCTGCGCGTCTTGACGGGAGGCGGCGTCTCGTCGGGCCGCTCCTCCACGTCGACGTAGAGACGTCCGTTCTCGCGGGTTTCGGCCGCGTGGAGCAGCCCGCGATGAAGGCCGGTCAGCGTGACGACGTGGGCACCACCGGGGAGGCGGCCCTTGTCTTCGACTTCCGCGACCGTGCCGACCTTTGCGTAGGCACCCTCGTGGCGCGGCACGAGCAAGACGCGGCTCTCGTCGCCGGTGTCGAGCGGCAGGGTCACCGTCATGCTCGGGAAGACGACGGTGTCGTCGAGGGGGATGAGTAGGTACTTCTGCACGATGGGCTTCACACTCCTGAGCTAGTACTTATTTAAGAGTAGCTACAGAAGATGAAGCTACGGGGCCCCGGAGAGCGATTTGAGCGTCCGCCGGAGGGCCTCAGGCTCGGCAAACGATGAGAAGGCCCGCCGTCACGGGCCTTCTCATCGACACGCTCTGCGCGTGTAGCTACGAGATCTTCAGCGTCAGGTGGTTGTCGTCGGGCGCCTGGCCCACCATCGTGATGCGGTAGGTGCCTTTGGCGCGCAGCGTTACCTTCGCGCCGATCTTGTCGATCTTCGTGCCGCTCGGGCCCTTGATCTTGAGCGCCGCTTCGTCCTGGTTGAGGAGCGTCACCGGCCCGTGTCGCGTGACCGACAGCGTGTACTTGCCGCCGACGTGGAACCAGTGGCAGCCGGGGTCCTTCATGGCGACGACGAGAGGCGCCTTTGCAGCGGCTGCCGGAGCGGCGAGGACGAGGGCTGCGAGTGCGGGAAGGATGAGCTTGCGCATGTCGGTACCTCCAGTACCTGTGTGTCGATGATGCCCTCATCAGACACCTGCTCGAGCCGTGCCGCGTCCGCAGGACCGCCCATTCGAGGCGCGGGAAACCACTGATTCCGAGTCCGTAACGACCGGCGCTGCGGAGCTCCGGGCCAGCGCTCCGTACGAGGTGCCGAAGAGCGACTCGCTCACGCCGAAGTCCGCCCTGTCGAATCGGACTGTGTTCGCGCGCGCGACGACATATACGGGGTCGAGACCGAGCCGGGGCCTGGATCGCGTTAACCGAATCTTCTCGAACGCCTAACAGCGGCCGAAAGGCCGCGGACTACGTTGAGCCACATGCGGACTTCGATGGCAGGGCTGATCGCGCTCTTCGTCGCCCTCGCATCGGGCGAGGTCTTGCTCCGCGTCGCGATCGACGACAACCTTCGCGGTCAGACCGAGCGCGTCGTCTTTCCCGCTGCAGTAGCCGGGCTCGCCGTGTCGGTCTGCCTGATCGCCGGCCTCTTGGTCGCGGCCGCGATGCGGAAGCACCACGCTCCGTCGCGAGCCTAGGTCCGCGCCAAGACGCCGTTACGCTCCGTCCGATGGAGGAGCTGCGCGCGGCGATCGCCGAGAGCTTTTCCGGCGTCGTCCGCGTGGACCGCGAGGACGACGCCGTCTACGCGCGCGCCTACGGGTTCGCCGACCGCGCGCGCGAGATCCCGAACACGCTCGACACGCAGTTTGCGATCGCGAGCGGAACGAAGGGCTTGACGGCGCTCGCTGTGATGAGTCTCGTCGAGGACGGGACGCTCACGCTCGAGACGACGGCGCGCTCGGTTCTCGGATCGGACATCCCGCTCATTCGCGACGACGTGACGGTCGAGCAGCTGCTGGCGCACCGCTCCGGGATCGGCGACTACCTCGACGAATCCGTCGTGCACGACATCGCGGACTACGTGCTGCCGGTGCCCGTAAACGAGCTCGCGACCACCGAGGACTACCTCCGCGTGCTCGACGGCCACCCGATGAAGTTCGAGCCAGGCGGGCGGTTCGCATACAACAACAGCGGCTACGTGGTGCTCGCTCTGATTGCGGAGCGGGCGAGCGGCGTTCCGTTTTACGACCTCGTGCACGACCGCGTCTGCCGGCCCGCCGGAATGCACGAGACCGCGTTCCTCCGCTCCGACGAATTGCCCGGCCGCGCGGCAATCGGATACCTGATTGCAGACGGGTCGAGGACGAACGGCTTCCATCTCCCAGTCCGCGGCAGCGGCGACGGCGGCATCTATTCAACCGTCGCGGACGTCAGCGCCTTCTGGCGCGCGCTGTTCGGCGGCGACATCGTGTCGACGGACACGGTCGCCCGGATGGTGCGACCGCGTAGCGACGTGCCGAAGGAGTCGAAGCGATACGGGCTCGGCTTCTGGCTCGACGCGACGAGCAGCATCGTGATGCTCGAGGGATACGACGCCGGAGTCTCGTTCCGTACGGCGCACGATCCGGAGACGCGAACGACGTACACGGTGATGTCGAACACGACGAGCGGCGCGTGGCCGGTCGCCCGGCTTCTGGACGAGCGGCTACGCGGGAACCGGCGCAGTTGAATCGCGGGACGCGCTCGCGCGTCTTCTCGCTGACGTCGCCCTTGTCGGTCAGGACGCGGGAAACGGTCGCGATCGAGACGCCCGCGCGTTCGGCAACGTCGCGGATCG
>VAYM01000188.1 GCA_005884945.1 Actinomycetota bacterium
AGGTCGAGCAGGAGCTCGGCTACACGTTCCTCTGCGGGATCGAGCCGGAGATGATGTGGATGCGCAAGACCGAGGACCCGAACGACGCGCAGGGTTTGACGAAGCCCTGGTGCTACCACATCAACCAGTTCGAGGAGCTGCGCGAGATCATCCTCGACGTCGTCGACTACGGCGAGCGGCTCGGCATCAATCCGACCTACGGCGACCACGAGGACTCACCCGGCCAGCTCGAGCTCAACTTCCTCTTCGACCGCGCCGTTCGCACGGCCGACAATCTGTCGACGTACCGTCAGATCTGCGCCGCCGTCGGACGCAAGTACGGCGTGATCGCGAGCTTCATGCCGAAGCCGTTCACCGGAGTCTCGGCCAACGGCGCGCATCACCACTTCACGCTCGTCGACGAGGGCGCCAACAACGTCTTCTACGACCCGGACGGGCCCGCGAAGCTGTCGGAGGTCGGGCTGCAGTTCATGGGCGGGATCCTCGACCACTACCGCGGCCTCTGTGGAATCACCGCCTCGACGGTCAACTCCTACAAGCGCTTCTGGGACTTCGGGTTCTGGGCGCCGATCTACAAGGACTACGGTTGGCAGAACCGCACGACCCTCGTCCGCGTGGCCAGCGGCGGACGCTTCGAGTTCCGCGCGGTCGACTCGGCCTGCAACCCGTACCTGACGCAGGCGGCGTTGCTCAAGGCCGGCCTCGACGGCGTCAAGCGCAAGCTCGACCCGGGCCCGCCCCAGCAGCGGAACGTCTACGACGTGCTCGCCGAGGGCGGCGAGATCCCCCGCGTCCCCGAGCACCTAGGCGAGGCGCTGCAGGCGCTCGACGAGGACGACGTCGTCAAAAGCGCCTTGCCCGGCCGTCTCTACGATGTGTACATGCACTACAAGCGGGACGAGTGGGAGCAGTTCCTCGCCGCCGTCACGGACTGGGAACGCGAGAAGTACCTGGACGTGCTGCCCTAGTGTGCGGAATAGCCGGGATCATCTACCGCGAGAACGGCGCGGAGCACGACGTGGGGCTCGACATGACCCGGATGCTCCAGTCGATGAAGCATCGCGGCCCCGATTCCACCGGCTACGCGCTCTACGGCGAGCCGCGCGACCTCGTCCTCATGCGCTTCAAGCTCGCCGATGCGAACACCCCGCGCGACTTCGACTTCCACGATCGTCTCCGCCGGCATCGCGCCCTGGTCGAGCAGCGGCTGTCGCGGCTCGGCGCGCAGGTCGAGGAGATCAAGGAGGAGACCGACTATGCGTTCCGCGTCGCTCTGCGCTACGACGGCGAGCTGAAAGAGCTCGCCGACCTCGTCGAGGACGTGCCCGATTGCGAGGTCCTCTCCCTCGGCCATTCGCTCGAGATCGTCAAGGACCTCGGCGACGCCGAGACGGTGGCAAGCCAGTACGGGCTCGCGAAGATCCGCGGCACGCACGCGATCGGCCACGTGCGCATGGCGACGGAATCGGACGTCGACATCTCCGGCGCGCATCCCTATTGGGCCTATCCGTTCCCGGACGTCGCCGTCGTCCACAACGGACAGCTCACGAACTACTTCCACTGGAAGCGCCGCCTCGAGCGCAGCGGCCATCGCTTCCAGTCGGAGTGCGACTCCGAGATCATCGCGGTCTACATCGCCGAGAAGCTCGCCGGCGGATCGACGCTCGAGGAGGCGATGAACGAGAGCCTCGACGACCTCGACGGCGTCTTCACGTACATCTGCGTCACCGAGGACGCGCTCGGCGTCGCAAAAGACGAGATGGCCGCAAAGCCGCTCGTCCTCTACGAGTCGGACGGGCTCGTCGCACTCGCCTCCGAGGAGATCGCGATTCGCGCGCTGATCGACCACGAGATCGAGACGTACGATCCCTACGAGCGCGAGGTACTGGTGTGGGGGCGCTAGCCGGCGAGCGGCGGATCACGTACGACGCGCGCGGCCTTGCCGAGCCGACGGCGGACGTCCCGAAGATCTCGGAGATCGACGGGACAGGCGCTCGGTTCGACGCAAAGGACCTGTCGACGCGGCAGATCAACCTGGAGCTGCGCTGGCTCCTGTACGAGCAAGGGATCACGGACGTGACGGTGCTGAATCCGGGCGCGAAGCATTCGCTCGGAGTGGGCATCCTCACTCGCTGCCGCATCACGTTCGACGGCAGCCTCGGCTACTTCGGCTGCGGCTTGATCGACGGCCCCGAGATCCGGATCAACGGTCGCGTCGGCTGGTCCGCGTGCGAGAACATGATGTCCGGCGTCGTCGTGATCCACTCGAACGCCGGCTCGCTCACGGCCGCGGCCATCCGCGGGGGCGACGTGATCGTCAAGGGCCGAGTTGGCGCACGCACGGGCATCGACCAGAAGGGCGGGACGGTGATCGTGCTCGGCGACGCGGGCTCGATGACCGGCTTCATGATGCAGCGCGGTCGGCAGATCCTTTGTGGCAACGTCGGTCCGGGCCTCGGCGACTCGATGTACGACGGCACGATCTACGTCGCCGGCAAGGTCAAGTCGCTCGGCATCGACTGCGTCCCGGGCGAGTGGAACGAGTCGGACACCGAGCTGATCGAGCGCAAGTTCAGCGTCTACGAGCTCGGCACCCCGCCGGAGTTCCAGAAGTTCGTCTGCGGCAAGAAGCTCTACAACTACGACAACCTCGAGCCCTCCGAGCGGAAGCTGGTCCTCTAGTGCCCGACGAGACCGCGCCGAGCGAACGCACCATCCTCGGACGCTCGAAGATCTTCACGCCGGAGGTCATCAACGACATCCACATGAAGGCCGAGCTCGGCCGCTACCGGATGCGCGGCTTCTCCGTCTTCAAGGACATGCCGCACTGGGACGACCTGATGTTCCTCCCCGGGACGCTCACGCGGTTCGTGATCGAGGGCTACCGCGAGAAGTGCGAGACGAAGACGGTGCTCGGCGCTCGCTTCGCGAAGAAACCGATCGAGCTCGACATCCCGATCTACATCACCGGGATGAGCTTCGGCGCGCTGTCGCTCGAGGCGAAGATGGCACTGGCCAGAGGCGCGTCCATGGCCGGGAGCGCAACGTGTTCGGGCGAGGGCGGGATGATCCCGCCGGAGCGCGACCTCTCCACCAAGTGGTACTACCAATGCATCCAGAGCAGGTACGGGTTCAACCCGCACCACCTGATGCTCGCGGACGCCTGTGAGTTCTTCATCGGCCAGGGCTGCAAGGTCGGGCTCGGCGGCCATCTGATGGGCCAGAAGGTGACCGAGCAGGTCGCCGAGATGCGCTCGCTGCCGCCAGGGATCGACCAGCGCTCCCCCGCGCGCCACCCGGACTGGCTCGGGCCCGACGATCTCTCGCTGAAGGTGCAAGAGGTCCGGGAGGCGACCGACTACCAGATCCCGATCCAGCTCAAGCTCGGCGCTGCGCGCGTGTACGACGACGTGCGCATGGCGGCCAAGTGCGGGCCGGACATCATCTACCTCGACGGCGCCGAGGGCGGCACGGGCGCGGGGCCGCACATCGCGACGGAGGAGACGGGGATTCCGCTGCTCGCGGCGATACCCGAGGCGCGGCGCGCGCTCGAGAACGTCGGGCTCGAGGACGAGATCGACCTCGTCGTCGCCGGCGGCATTCGCAACGGCGGCGACGTCGCGAAGTGCCTCGCGCTCGGCGCGAAGGCGGTCGCGATCGGCCACTCGGCGCTGATGGCGCTCAACTGCAACAAGGAGATCCCCGGCGTCACCGACTACGAGGGCACGATCGGCGTGCCGGCGGGGCAGTGCTACCACTGCCACACCGGCCGTTGTCCCGTCGGGATCACGACGCAGGATCCGGAGCTGCGCAAGCGGCTCGTCGTCGAGGAGGCCGCCGAGCGCGTCTACAACTTCCTGCACACGCTGACGCTCGAGGTGCAGATGCTCGCGCGCGCCTGCGGGAAGACGAACATCCACTCGCTCGAGCCCGAGGACCTGTGCGCGCTGACGGTCGAGGCGGCCGCGATGGCGAAGGTGCCGCTCGCCGGGACGGACTGGATCCCGGGCGTCAGCGAGGAACGAGCCCTTGCCGAGATGAAGCGACTGCTCGAGAAGCATCTCGAGTATCCCGTCGACTACTTGCCCTCCGATTTGCAGGAGCCGGTGCCGGATTGAGCGTCCACGAGCCCGAGAAGAAGATCGCGATCGACGCGGAGTACCTCGCGGGACGTCGCTTCCCGTACCAGGAGGACGTCGCGCTCGTCGAAGACGTCGACCTCGAGGCGGCGACGCCGGGGCCGGACCTCAACTGGCTCGAGGATGTCGAGCTCCTCGAGGAGGACGGCGTTCCGGCCGTGTTCGACCGTTACTCGAACTCCTTCCTGAAGATCTACTTCGCGATTCCGGAAGGCCGCGAGAACGAGCTCGCGCGCAAGGTGCTGATCACGCACCTGCGGTCGGGGAACTCGTACGGCATTCAGCTCAAGGAGAAGCACGCGAAGTTCCCGCAGCCGAAGCTCGGCCCGTGGGTCGCGGGCTCGGAGGCCGTCGGCACCGACTGGCAACCCCCGAAGCTCGCGGGCTGGGAACCGCCCGACCACTGACATGAGCGCGCCGACCGCCTCCCGCTACGTCGTCGTCGGCGCCGGGATCCACGGCCTCTCGACCGCGTACCACCTCGCGAAGGAGCTGCGCACGCGCGGCACCGGCTCGGGCGCCGACGTCGTCGTGCTGGACAAGAGCAGTCCCGGGGCGGGCGCCTCCGGCATCGCCTGCGGCGTCGTCCGCAACAACTACTTCCAGCCGGCGATGAGCGAGCTGATGCAGGCGTGCGTCGAGGTGTGGGAGTCCGACCCTGCCGCGTACCACTACAACCCGGTCGGTTACATCGCGCTCGGCGCCGCGGTGCAGGAGCCCGACCTGACGGCGACGTACGACCGGCAGGAGCAGATCGGCTACCGCTCGGAGCTCATCCTCGGGGCGCCGCAGGTCGACGCGCACATGAAGTCGCTCTTCCCCGATTGGCGTGCGCAGGACGTGACGATCTGCCTGCACGAGCACCAGGGCGGCTTCGCGTTCAACATGGACTCCGTGCTCGGTCTCGCCGGCAAGTGCGAGTCCGAGAACGTGACGATCCTGTCCGGTGTCGAGGTCGAGGAGATCGAGCTCGGAGGCGACGGCGTCGCCACCGCCGTTCGGACCAACCGCGGCCGGATCGAGATCGGCGAGCAGCTCGTGCTCGCCCCGGGCCCGTGGGCGAAGCAGTTCTGGGGAATGCTCGGACTGCCGCAGACGATCGACATCCGCACGCCGACCGGAGACGTCGCGCGCGACCAGCCGATGTGGACCTACTGGAACCTGCAGGAGGGCGAGATCGC
>VAYM01000091.1 GCA_005884945.1 Actinomycetota bacterium
TCGACGCACCGCTGCGCGAACGCTCGGCGACGCTCGATGCGCACGCGCCCGTGCTGAGGATTCCGGGGACGATCACGTCCGATGCGGTCGAGGCGCAGCGCGTGCTCGACGAGGCGCTCGCGGCCGGGCACGAAGGCGTCGTCGTCAAGGACGCCGCGTCGGTGTATGCGGCCGGACGTCGCGGCAAGGCGTGGCGCAAGGTGAAGCCGGTGCGGACGTACGACCTCGTCGTCCTCGGCGCGGAGTGGGGGCACGGACGCCGTCAGGGCTGGCTCTCCAATCTGCATCTCGGCGCGCGCGATCCGCGGACCGGAGGCTTCGTCATGGTCGGCAAGTGCTTCAAGGGGCTGACGGACGACCTGCTGCGTTGGCAGACGAAGGAGCTGCTCGCGCGCGAGACCGAGCGGCGCGGGATCGCGGTGTTCGCGCGTCCGGAGCTCGTCGTCGAGATCGCGCTCGACGGCGTGCACTCCTCGACGCGCTATCCGGGTGGCGTCGCGCTGCGGTTCGCGCGCGTGAAGCGCTATCGACCGGACAAGGACGCAGCCGAAGCGGACACGATCGACGATCTGCGCGCGCTCCTCCGGAGGCCGCTCGCCTAAGCGGTCGGCGCCTGCAGGCGGTCGAGCGCGAGCTTCAGCCACACCACCGCATGCGATTGCCACAGCGTCTTCGTGTGCGCGCCCGCGTAGAGCTCGAACACGTGCGACACACGTGCGGCGATCAGCTCGCTGTCGAGGCGCACGTTGTCGTTGACGAACGTCGGATCGCGCTTTCCGACGTAGAAGCCGAGGAACGTCGGATACCGCCGGAACTGCTTGCGGAGGCCCGCGACGAGGCTGGGCACGCTCGCGTCGTCGTTGTCTGCCTTCGACCCGACGTCGAGCGTCCGTTCACCGGTGGGATCGGTGGGACGGAAGTAGCCGCTCCACGATTCGATTACGGAGTACTTCATGGGATGGTGGATGCCGAGGATGGTCGCTCCATAGCCGCCCGCCGAGAAGCCGACGATCGCGCGACCGGAGCGGTTTGCGATCGTCCGGTAGTGCGCGTCGACGTACCTCGTGAGCTCCGACGCGAGCGCGGTCTCCCAGTTCTTCCCGGGGCCCCAGTCGTGGTACTCCGGATCGCTGGCCGTCGAGCTGGCCGCCTGCGGGACGACGAGGATCGCCTCGTGGCCCGTCTGCTCGAGCGCGCCCGAGACCCAGGCTAGGGTCTGGTAGGACGTCGGGCTTGCCGGCAATCCGTGCAGGAAGTAGACGACGGGGTACCGCAAGCCGCTCGTCGCGTATCCCTCCGGCAACGCGATCAAGAAGTGGAGCCGGCTGTTCACCGCGTGGGAGCGGAAGGCGGCGGTCTCCAAGGTCGCGGCGCTGCCCGTGCTGCTCCCGAGACCCCCCGCCGAGACGAAGAGCGCGAGTGCAGCGACGACGAGCAGGATCGCGGAGGCGACTCGACCGAGCACCGCGCCAGCCTGATGGGCGAGTTTAGGAATCGCCTGAGACCGAAGTAAAGAGTCTTTAAGAGTCGATGCAGGTTCGTGCCTCGAAGCGCGGCCTATAGCCTTGACTTGATGGCACGGATCATCGGACCCCGGTGACCTCGACGCGCTCGGACGGCCAGAAGGGCGCACCGCCCTCGCCGCGCGGGTCATCCCCGAAGCCGCCGCGTTTCAATCCGAACCGTCGAGCGCTCATCGCCGCGCTCATCGCGCTCCTCGCGATCAACTTCTACCTCGGCTCGCGTGCGACCCAACCCGCGCCGCGCGTGCGCGTGCCGTACAGCCCGTACTTCCTCGACCAGGTTCGCGCCGGGAAGGTGAAGTCCATCACCTCGAAAGGCACGGCGATCCAGGGCACGTTCACCCAGAAGCTGTCGTACAGCGGCTCGAAGCCGTCGACGCGCTTCAAGACGCAGATCCCGGCATTCGCAGACAGTGCATCGCTCTCTCACCTGCTCGAACAAAAGGGCGTGGTCGTCAACGCGCAGCCGCTCGACACCGGTGGACCGTGGTGGCAGAACCTGTTACTCGGGTTCGGCCCGACGATTCTCTTCATTGGACTGCTCTTCTGGCTGATGCGGCGCGCCGGGAGCGTGCAAAACGCGCTCGGCGGCTTCGGCCGCTCGCGCGCCCGTCGCTATCAGCCCTCCGGGGATCGCGTCACGTTCGCCGACGTCGCGGGGATCGAGGAGGCGAAGCAGGAGCTGACGGAAGTCGTCGACTTCCTCCGCCATCCCGAGAAGTACCGAAAGCTCGGCGGACGGATACCGCACGGCGTGCTGCTCTCGGGCCCGCCGGGGACCGGGAAGACGCTGCTCGCACGGGCCGTCGCCGGCGAGGCCGAGGCGCCGTTCTTCTCGATGGCCGCGTCGGAGTTCGTCGAAGCGATCGTCGGCGTCGGCGCCTCGCGTGTTCGCGATCTCTTCAAGCAGGCGAAGGAGGCTGCGCCGGCGATCGTGTTCATCGACGAGCTGGACGCGGTGGGCCGGTCACGAACGTCCGGGGTCGCCGGCTTCAGCGGTGGGAACGACGAGCGCGAGCAGACGCTGAACCAGATCCTCACGGAGATGGACGGCTTCGACTCCTCGACGAACGTGATCGTCATCGGCGCGACGAACCGTCCGGACGTCCTCGACGCGGCGCTGCTTCGTCCGGGTCGATTCGACCGCCGAGTCGCCGTGCAGCCGCCGGACCGGGCCGGCCGCGAAGCCATCCTCAAGGTGCACACGCGCAGCGTCCCGCTCGCGCGCGACGTCGAGCTCGGTCGGCTTGCGGCGACGACGCCGGGGATGGTCGGCGCCGATCTCGCCAACCTCGTCAACGAGGCGGCGCTGATGGCCGCGCGGCGCGGCCACGACGAGGTGACCGAATCCGACTTCACCGATGCGCTCGAACGGATCGTGCTCGGTGCCGAGCGCCAGGTGATGATGACCGAGGAGGACCGGCGGCGCACCGCTTACCACGAGGGCGGCCACGCGGTCGTCGGCATGCTGACCGAGGGCGCCGACCCGGTTCGGAAGGTCTCGATCATTCCGCGCGGGATGGCCCTCGGCGTGACGTTCGCAGCGCCCGACACGGACCGCTTCAACTATCGCGAGCCGGAGGTCTACGCGAAGATCAAGGTCGCGCTCGGCGGCCGCGCCGCGGAGGAGGTGGTCTTCGACGAGATCAGCAGCGGCGCCGAGTCGGACATCGAGCAGCTCACGGCGATCGCGCGCCAGATGGTCGGGCGCTGGGGCATGAGCGCAGCGATCGGGCCGGTCGCAGTGATTTCCCGGGACGGGAGCGGGCCGTTCCTTCCGGGAGCGTCGGAGGTCTCGCCCGAGACGCAGAAGCTCGTCGACGACGAGGTGCGCCGCATCGTCGAGGAGGCGCACAACGAGGTCGTCGCACTGCTGGAGGAGAACCGCGGCCGGCTCGACTCGCTCGCGAAAGCGTTGCTCGAGCACGAGACGCTCGACGAGGACGACGCGTATGCGGCCGCGGGCGTTGCGCCGTCGCGCGAGGAGCCCGGAGCCGCGCCCGTTGCCGTCGCCCGCTCGCGGGCGCCGGCGTCGTAGGCGGGCAATAAGGTCAGACGTCGGGTCTGAACCTTTGACGACCCCGCGTGAGTGCAGTCACAGCGCCGTCACGGCGTGATTGCTGTCACGGCCGAGCGCCTTTTCACGCCCTTACCGTCGCGATCGCCAACGACGGAAGGGGTGGGCGCAGCTGATCGCGAGGACGCTCGGCAGATTGGTCGGGCTGCTCGGAGCCGCGTGCGTCGTCTACCTGGCGGTCGTGCTGGTGGACGGCACGGTCTCCGCTGTCTCGAGCTCCTCCGCGACGCCCTCGCGTGTTGCCGTCACGCCGGGAAGTCGCCTCGTCGCGCGCGGCCGTCAGATCTTCCGCTTCGACACCTTCGGTGACGAGGCCTTCTGGGGAGGCGCGCTACAGCTGAACCGCGCCATCGCCGGAAGCAAGAACGGCGGTGTCGGGCCGGGAGTGAGCTCGAAGACGGCGCTTGCCGTCGGGCTCAAGGTCGACGCGACGCGAATCCCGAAGTCCGTCGCAGCGGCGATCAAGGCCGGCAAGGTGAACCTGAACGACCCGAAGGTGACGCTGGCGTTGCTCAAGCTGAACGCCGTCGTCGGGCTACGCGGCTTCTTCCACGACAGCCGACTGACCTCGGTGGGAATCACCTGTGCGGTCTGCCATTCGACAGTCGACAACTCGTTTGCACCAGGAATCGGACGCCGGCGAGACGGCTGGCCCAACCGCGACCTGAACGTCGGCGCGATCACCTCGCTGGCACCGAACAAGAAGCCGATCACCGACCTCCTGAAGGTCGACGAGGCGACGGTGAACAAGGTCTTGGCCAGTTGGGGACCCGGCAAGTTCGATGCCGAGCTCTTCCTCGACGGCAAGGGGTTCAGGCCGGACGGCAAGTCGGCGGCGACCCTGATTCCGGCGGCGTTCGGGCTCGGCGGCGTCAACCTCCACACGTACACGGGGTGGGGATCGGTGCCGTACTGGAACGCGTTCGTCGCGAATCTGGAGATGCACGGGATCGGCAACTTCGACGACGATCGGCTTGCGAACGCCAAGCAGTTTCCCGTCGCAGCGCGCGCGGGCTTCGCGCACGTCCGCCACAAGGTCGACCTGATCACCTCCAAATTGGCGGCGCTCCAGGTCTACCAGTTGTCCCTGCCCGTTCCGCATGCACGAAACGTCAATCGTGCAGCCGCGCGGCGCGGGAGGGCGATCTTCGACGGCCAGGGGCGGTGTGCGAGCTGCCACATGCCGCCGACGTTCACGGACGCCGGCTGGAACCTCCACACCGGCGAAGAGATCTGCATCGACAACTTCCAATCGAGCCGCTCGCCGACGTTCCGTTACCGCACGACACCGTTGCGAGGGCTCGTGGCCAGGCTGAAAGGCGGCTTCTACCACGACGGTCGCTTCCCGACCCTGCGCGCCGTCGTCGACCATTACGACAGCTGCCTGAAGCTCGGCCTCTCTTCGCAGCAGAAGAGCGATCTGGTCGAGTACATACGCGGGCTCTAGCAACCGAGGGTGCCCGCGGCACGCTCGCGCCCGGGCCGCCCCTAACCGCGCCGCACGTGCTGCACGTGCCGATACGCTTTTCGCAATGAAGCGGATCGCCACGCTGGCCAAGCGGTTCGATTCCTACCGACCGCTGTCACTTCGATTCACGCGTCTGCCGAACGACGTCGCGATGACGCGCAGCGAGGAGTTCCTCGCTCTGATGCGCCACCGGCGCAGCGTTCGTGAGTTTTCGGACGAGCCTGTTCCACGTGCGCTGATCGAGCGCGCTCTTGAAGCCGCGGTCTCCGCGCCCTCCGGTGCGAACAGGCAACCGTGGCAGTTCGTCGTCGTAACCGATCCGGCCGTGAAAGCACGAATCCGCGCGGGGGCCGAGCACGAGGAAGAGCTGCTCTATCGCGAGCGTGCGAGCCGGGAGTATCTCGATGCGCTCGAGCCGATCGGCACGAGCTGGAGCAAGCCCCACCTGACCGACGCTCCGGTGCTGATCGTCGTCTTCGAGGAGCCGTGGAGCCTCGACTCCGACGGCGAGAAGAAGAAGAACTACTACGTTCGAGAGTCGGTCGGTATCGCGGTCGGGTTCCTGCTCGTCGCCCTTCACAATGCAGGCGTCGCCACCCTGACGCATGCACCGTCGCCGATGGGCTTCCTCAACGACATTCTCGAGC
>VAYM01000128.1 GCA_005884945.1 Actinomycetota bacterium
TAGTGGCGCGCCGTTACTTCGGTACCGACGGCGTTCGCGGCATCGTCGGGGCAGATCTCACCCCCGAGCTCATCGAGCGGCTCGGTCGCGCGAGCGCCTACTGGTCCGGCCGCGGACGGATCTTCATCGGGCGCGACACACGGGCATCGGGCGTCGAGCTCGAGGACGCGCTCGCCCGCGGCATTGCGTCCGCAGGCGGGAACGCCGTCATCGCAGGCGTGCTGCCGACACCGGCCGTCGCGTTGCTGACGCTCGATCTCGGCTGCGTGATCACCGCGTCTCACAACCCGCCCGAGTACAACGGCGTCAAGTTTTTCGACCGCGACGGACAGAAGCTCACCGACGCCTCCGAAGAGGAGATCGAAGTGCTGCTCGATCGTCCCGGCGCCGGCGGTGGGAGCGTCGATCGCGTCGACGTCGCAACCGACAGCTACCTGGAGCACATCGTCGAACGGTTCGGCTCGAATCTCTCGCACCTGCACATCGTCGTCGACTGCGCGAACGGCGCGTACTCGGGACTCGCACCGAAGGCATTCGAGCAGCTCGGCGCGCGCACGACGACGATCGGCGACGATCCGGACGGCACGAACATCAACGTCGGGTGCGGTGCAACCGACCTGCGCGCCTTGCAACAGACTGTTACGAGCGTCGGGGCGGATCTCGGCGTCGCGTTCGACGGCGACGGCGACCGGATGCTCGCGGTCGACGCGAACGGCAACAGCGTCGACGGAGACCAGATCGTCGCGATCATCGCTCTGCACCGCGGCGTCGACCTCGTCGCCGTCACGTCGATGTCGAACTTCGGCTTCCACCGCCTGATGGCGGACCACGGGATCCGCGTCGTCACGACCGACGTCGGCGACCGGTACGTGATCGAGGCGCTGCGACGCGAAGGCGGGATCCTGGGCGGTGAGCAGTCCGGTCACATCATCTGGCTCGACGGGCACGTGACGGGCGACGGTCTCGCGGCCGCGTTGCTTCTCTGCGCCGCACTCGGTGGACGCGCGCTCGCCGACGCCGCTGCGGAGGTGCCGCAGTTCCCGCAGGTGAAGGAGAACGTCCCGGTCGGTCGCAGGGAGCTCACGGAGCCGATTCGCAACGAGGTGGAACGCCTCAACGCGCAGCTCGGCACGAGCGGGCGCGTCCTCGTCCGCGCGTCGGGGACAGAGCCGGTGGTCCGCGTGCTCGCGGAGGCAGAGAGCGACGAGAAAGCGGCTGCCCTCTGTGGTAGCATCGCGTCGCTCGTTCGACGAGAGCTCGGCTGACTCGCCCCTCGACGCAGGGGAGCGAGGGACTCAGCCGGGCTTTGTCGTTTCAGGAGTCGGAATGCCTGGCAAAAACCGCGAATCTGCAGCGATTGCGACCCCGGAGTTCCGGGAGGCCAACTGAGAGGAGCTTCGGGTGTGCGGGATCATCGGATACGTCGGACCGCGTGAGGCAAAGCCGTTGCTGCTGCACGGGCTCGAACGGCTCGAGTACCGCGGCTACGACTCCGCCGGCATCGCATTGCGCGAGGACGGCGCGCTCGACTACGTGCGCGCGGTCGGCAATCTCCAGACGCTGAAGGCGGCCGCCGGCACGAACGGCTCGCGCTCGCAACACGGTCTCGGACACACGCGCTGGGCGACACACGGCGCCGTCAACGAGCAGAACGCGCATCCGCTCACCGGTTGCGAGGACGGGCGCATCGCAATCGTGCTCAACGGAATCGTCGAGAACTATCGCGAGTTGAGGGGGACACTCGAGGCGGACGGCCACACCCTCAGCTCCGAGACCGACGCAGAGGTGGTCGTGCATCTGGTCGAGCGTCACTACGACGGCGACCTGACGGAAGCGGTCCGCGCTGCGTCCGCCGAGCTCGAGGGACACTTCGCGTTCGTCGTCATCCACTACGACCACCCGGACCTGCTCGTCGGCTCGCGGCGGCAATGTCCGCTCGTCGTCGGCGTCGGGGACGGAGAGATGTTCCTCGCGTCGTCGATCGCTGCCTTCCTGCGCGAGACACGCCGCGTGCAATTCGTCGACGACGGCGAGGTCGTCGAGATCACGCCCGCCGGCGCCCGGTTCTTCACCGCGGACGGCGAGGTCGAGCACAAGGAGATCGAGCCCGTCGACTGGGACGACGAGAGCGCGGAGAAGGGCGGCTACGAAACGTTCATGCTCAAGGAGATCTACGAGCAACCCGCAGCCGTGAGCGAGACGATCGGGGACCGCGCTCGCCGCGGCAGGCTCGTACTGGACGGCATCGGGCTGACCGAGCTCGAGATCCAGAATCTCCGGCGCATCGTCATCGTCGCGTGCGGCACCGCGTACCACGCGGGCGTCGTCGGTCGCTACATCATCGAGGAATGGGCCCGCGTTCCGGTCGAGCCTGACATCGCGTCCGAATGGCGCTACCGCAACCCGGTGCTGTCGCGGGACACGCTCGTGATCGGGATCTCGCAATCGGGCGAGACGGCCGACACGATCGCCGCCATGCGTCTCGCGCGCGAGCAGGGAGCGAAGACGCTCGCGATCACGAACCTCATGGGCACGCAGATCACGCGCGAGGTCGACGCCGTCCTCTATACGCGCTGCGGGCTCGAGGTCGGCGTCGCGGCGAGCAAGACGTTCACCGCGCAGGTCGCACTGCTCTCACTGATCGCGCTGAAGCTGGCGCAGATTCGCAGGACGCTGCCGGAGGACGAGATCGAGTTCATCCTTCAGGCCCTCTACGACCTGCCGCAGAAGATGGAGCAGTTCCTCGACGGCAATCACCCGATCGACGAGGTCGCACGCCGCTACTACGACAAGCCGTTCTTCCTCTACCTCGGCCGTCACATCGGCCTGCCCGTGGCGCTCGAGGGCGCGCTGAAGCTGAAGGAGATCTCGTACATCCCGACCGAGGCGTACTCCGCCGGCGAGATGAAGCACGGGCCGATCGCGCTGCTGGACGAGGACACGCCGGTCGTCGTCGTCGCGACCGACCAGAAGATCGTCTACGAGAAGGTCGTCTCGAACATCCAGGAGGTCCGCGCACGCGGCGCGCACGTGATCGCGATCGCGACCGACGGCAACGAGGACATCCAGCACCACGCCGACGACGTCATCTACATCCCGCGCACGCCCGCCTTCCTGCAGGCCGTGCTCGCGGTGATGCCGCTGCAGCTCCTCGCCTACCGGATCGGACGCCTGCGCGGGTTGAACGTCGACCAGCCGCGGAACCTGGCGAAGACGGTTACGGTCGAGTAGAGCACGCGCCGTCTGCAATTGCGTCGGGGCCGATCTCCGCGACCGAGCGGCAGCCGGCGAGACCCATCGTCAGATCGAAGTCCGCCGCGAAGTTCCGGATCACCTGCCGCACGCCCTCCTCGCCCGCGAGCGCGAGCCCGTACGTGTAGGGGCGGCCGATCAAGACGGCGCGCGCCCCGAGCGCGAGCGCCTTGAAGACGTCCGCCCCGCCACGGACACCGCTGTCGAGCAGAACGGGGACGCGGTCTCCGACGGCTTCCACCACCGCCGCCAGTGCGTCGAGCGACGCGATCGCGCCGTCGACCTGCCGCCCGCCGTGGTTCGACACGACGATCCCGTTCATCCCTGCCTCCACCGCCAGTCGCGCGTCCTCGGAGTGGAGGATCCCCTTCAGCAGGATCGGCAGGCTCGTCGCGGAGCGGATTGCCGGGAGGTCCGCCCAGGTCAGCGTCGGCCGCGAGTAGATCTCGATGAAGAGGCGCGCGGCGGTGCGCGGCTTCGCCGACCGGACATTCCGCCAGAACGATCCAGGGTGCGACCGTGCAAGCTCGACGACGGCGGCGAGAGCGGCGAGATTCGGCCGCTCCTCGAGTGTCGGCGGCGGCGTCTCCTCGACCAGCCGCCTGAAGACCGGATCGGAGGTGTACTGCGCGATTCCCTTGCCGCGCAGGAACGGCAGATACGTCAGGTCGAGATCGCGCACGCGCCATCCGAGCATGGTGGTGTCGAGCGTGACGACGAGCGCCTCGCAGCCGCAGTCCTCCGCGCGGCGCAGGAAGCTCGCGACGAGCTCGTCGGACGTGCTGGTGTAGAGCTGGAACCAGCGCGGCGAGTCGCCCATCGCCGCTGCGCACTCCTCCATCGGTCGCGACGCCTGGTTCGAGAAGATCATCGGCACGCCTTCCGCGGCGGCGGCCCGCGCGACCGCGAGATCGGCATCACGGTGCGCGAGCTCGAGCACGCCCACCGGCGCGAGCAGGAACGGCAACGGCAGCGTCCGGCCAAAGAGCTCGATCGTCGTGTCCCGCGTCGAGACGTCCCGGAGCATGCGCGGAACGATCCGGCGCCGTTCGAACGCCTCGCGGTTCGCCCGCATCGTCTCCTCGAGGCCCGCGCCGCCCGCGAGGTATGCGAACGCCTCCGGACGCAACACGCGTTGCGCAAACCGTTCGAGCTTCGCCGAGTCGGCAGGAACGCTGGGCCGTCTCCCGCGAACGCCGCCGACGTAGATCTCGATCTGCCTCTTCCGTCCGGCGCCCGCTTCCACGAGGGCGCTCTAACACGGAGCGCGAGCGATGTCTACTCTGGCGCGTCCTCGTAGCGTCCGCGATACCCGATCTTCCGCAGCCGCAGCGCTCCGAGTGCTTCCTGGACGTGCGGGCTCGAGCGGAGCTCGCCGTCCACGACGTCGAGCCCGAGCAGCGTCCGGAGGGCGAGGAGCGGAGAGGCCGCGGCCCACGACTGCGGCTTCAACGCGTCCGGATACTCGACCGGAACGCTCGCGCCGTCGCGCGGAAAGCCGGCGAACACCTCGGGGAGCTGGTGCGTAAACGCCGCCGCCGCGTCGAACAATGCCTCCGCGAGACGGCCGGCCTCGCCGTCGAAGCCGTACCTCCGCATGCCGGCTGCGACGAGCGCCGTGTCGTGCGGCCAGACGGTGCCGTTGTGGTACTCGAGCGGATTGAAGCCCGCGTCCTCGGACGACATCGAACGAATGCCCCAGCCCGAGAACATGTCGGGGCGCATCAGCCGCCGGACGACTCCGGCCGCCTTCCCTCCCTCGACGATGCCGCTCCACAGCAGCTGTCCGGTGTTCGATGTGAGCGAGTCGACCTGGTGCTTCTCCCCGTCGAGTGCGAGCGCGAAATGCCCGCGTCCCTTGACCCAGAAGTCCTTGTTGAACCGCCGCTTCAGCTCCTCGGCGTCGCGCTCGAGCCGTTCGGCCGTCTCGTCGTCGTTCCACACGGCCCGCATCAGCCTCGCTGTTCGCAGCCGAGCGTCGTAGGCGTAGCCCTGCTGCTCGCACGTCGCGATCGGCGGCTCTGCCTTGCGTCCGTCGGCAAAGAGGATCGAGTTCTCGGAGTCCTTCCAGCAGTGGTTGTCGAGCGCCTTGTCGGAGTCCGACCGCTTCCGGTACTCGACGTACCCGTCGCCGTCCAGGTCGGCGGGGCCTTCGAGCCATCCGAGCGCGGCGCGCGCATGCTTCTCCATCCGCTGCACGAACTGCGTGTCGCCCGACCACTTCTCGTACTCGTCGAGCACGATGAGCCACAGCATCGTCGCGTCGTGTGTTCCGTAGTAGGGGCTGTGCGGAATGCGTCCGAGCTGCGCGAGCGTCCCGCGCCGGAGCTCGTGCATGATCTTCCCCGGCTCGGCGTCGCGAAAGTTGTCCCAATCGCTCGCCTGTAGCTCGGCGAGCGCCTCGAGCGTCGCCCGCGCGAGCTCCTGATGGTACGGCATCGTCTCGTACGCGGTCACGAGGCTGTCCCGGCCGAAGATCGTCATGAACCACGGCAGCCCGCCGCCGGGCATCGCCCATTTGATGCGGACGTCGTCGGGACGTATGCGCAGCGAGGCGATGTCGAGGATGCTCTGCCGATACGTCCGCTCGAGCGCCATGTTCTCGGTCTCGATCTCGGGCGAATCGTCCAACCACTCGTCGAGGGACATCGGCATCTTGCCGGCGTGCTTGTGGAAGGAATTGCAACGGAGGAGCGGCTCACGCCGTTTTCCGTCGACGACCGGCGTCACGTCGATACACAGGGACCAGGTCTCGCGTGGTCGGAGGTGGATGTCAAAGGTCGCGCGGTCCTTGCCGATTCGACCGGTCCGGTTGAATTTGAGGAACGTCCCGCGCCGATACCCGTCGCGCTCGTTCCACAACGTCACGGACCGCGGCTTCCTGTCCCGCCACTGCTTGCCCCCGCTGTTTCCGCCTTCCTCCGCTTCCATGATGTCGGCAAAGTCGGACTCGTAGGCGAGCTCGAGACGGACGTCCTGCGGTTCGGCCGTGAGGTTCTCGACTGCGACGTCTTCATGCGCGCCTTCCGTGACGAAGCGGTCGCGGCGGACGCTGACACTCGGAGCTCCCTCGACCCCGTCCGGCTTGCCGACGATGCGCGCCGAGAAGTAGTCGACGCGGCGGCTGGTCAGCGGGTCGAGCTTGCACCCGTTGATGCGCAGTTGCCAGGTCGAGATGTGCCGGACGTCGCGGTAGAAGAATCCTTCGTGCTCGCGCGCCTCGAGGTCGCCGTTCGGGTCCGAGTACCAGAACGTCGTGCCGTCGAGGATGATGATGTCGTCGGCGCCGGCCATGCGGCGCGTTTCCCCAGGAATCGCCGGGTTTACTCGCCGGAACCGGCGGTATCTAGGCCGGGTGACGGTGGGCGACTGGGTCTGCGAGTGCGGCCAGCGGTATCGCGTCGTCGTCGAGGACGGCTTCGTTCGGATGTGGCCGGAGAGTGCTGCCGACGACTTTCGCGAGCAGCCGATCGACGGCAGTTGCGTCTGCGGCTCGACGATCGACCGCGAGGCCGTCGCGGCGGCTATCCATTAGCGCTTCGCGTCTCGCAGTTCCCGTGCCGCTGCCTCGCGCTCGGCATGCGCTTGCTGGGCTCGCTCACGTGCCTCCGCGGCGACCGCCTCGGCGCGCTCGGCTCGTTCGGCAAGGTCGGAAGCGCGGGCCTCGAGCTTCGCAAGGCGCGTCTCGAGCTTCCTGATCTGGGCGGCGTTCGGCTTGCGTTCCTCCCGCTTCTTCGCCCCGCCGCGTCTCGTCGCCGACGGCGGCGGAGCCATCGCCGCGAGCGCGGCGAAGCCGGATGATTCCACTTCGTCGGGCAATCGCCCTGCCTCGAGAAGAGCCGCAGCGTCCGGATCGACCGCCGCAGCACGCAGCGTCGAGGCGATTCGTTCGAGCATCGCCGCGGTCGCAGGACGGCCTTCCCCGTTCAGCAACTCCTCTGCGAGCCGCGTGACCCTCCGAAGCGACGCGCGTTCGGCGGCTGTCGCTTCTCGGACCGCGTCCGCACCCGTGCCGCGTAGCGCTTTCGCCTGAGCGTCGCGGAGTTGCCTGCCGTTCTCGACGAGCTCGTCGATCTCACCGGGGTGACGCCGCGCGAGCTGGTTGACCGTCCACACCGCGACGCCGGGCTTGCGCAACGTCCGCACACGCTCGGCTGCATCCGCCTGACCCGCCTTCCGCAGACGCGTCGCGAGCTCGTTCCGGACCGCGGTGAATTCATCCAGTGGCAGGCCGTAGAGGCGGTCGAGCTCCTCGTCGAGCTCGGGGACGACGGCGAGACGTGGCGTCATACGGACCTTCTACCGAAGCTCTACCCTATGGGGGTATGAGCCGCGTCGGAGACGGTTTCTGGAATGCCGTGCAGATGGCGTGGGAGGTGGGCTGGGCCCTCGTCCTCGGCTTCCTGCTGTCGGGGATCGTCCAGGCGTGGATCCCGCGGTCGCGGTTGGAGCGCGCGCTCGGGGGCCGGGGCGTCCGCGAGGCTCTGCTGGCGACGGGACTCGGCGCCGCGTCGTCTTCGTGCAGCTACGCGGCGATCGCGATCGCGAAGTCGCTGTTCCAGAAGGGCGCGAGCTTCGCGTCGGCGATGGCGTTCCAGTTCGCATCGACGAACCTCGTGTTCGAGATCGGCATCGTGATGTGGATCTTCCTCGGCTGGCAGTTCACGCTCGCGGAGTTCGTCGGCGGCATCTTTCTGATCGCGTTCATGTGGGGGGCCATGCGGCTCTGGATCACGAGGCAACTCGAGGAAGCCGCACGTGCGCACGCGTTGAGCGCTGCCACGGGACACGAGCACCACGCGGCAGGCGGCGGGCAGATGACCTTCCGGGAGCGCCTGCTCTCCGTCGACGCCTGGTCGGACGTCGCACACAACTTCCGCGGCGACTGGGAGATGCTCTGGAAGGAGATCGGCGCCGGTTTCCTGGTCGCCGGCTTCATCGCGCTCCTGCCGATGTCGTTCTTCAACGGGCTGTTCGTGACGGACGCGCCCGCCGGGCCGCGGCTGCTCGAGAACGTCGTCCTGGGGCCCGTCGTTGCGGCGCTCTCGTTCGTGTGCTCGGTCGGAAACGTTCCGCTGGCCGCCGTCCTGTGGGCAGGCGGGATCTCGTTCTCCGGCGTGATCGCGTTCATCTACGCCGATCTGATCATCGTGCCGATCGTGATCGCCTACCGGAAGTACTACGGCGGCGCGATGACGTTCCGCGTCGTCGGCATCATGTTCCTGACGATGGTCGCGGCCGCGCTCGCCGTCGACGGCGTCTTCTCGGCCGCGGGCCTCGTTCCGACCCACAGACCGTCGGTCGACTCGATCACGAGCCGTGGGATCGAGTGGAACTACACGACGGCTCTCAACATCGTCTTCTTCGCGGTCGCGGCGACGCTGTTCGGGCTGACGCTTCGCAGAGGTGCACGAGATCCGATGTGCGGCATGACCGTCGACCGGCACCAGACGCCGCATCGCAGCATCGTCGACGGCCGGACGCTGTACTTCTGCGGAGCGGGCTGCAAGGCCAAATTCGACGCTGCTCACGCGCGCTGATGGCCGGCTACGTCGACGACAAGGACGCACTGCTCCGCCGCCTGCGGAAGATCGAAGGGCAGGTGCGAGGCATCGAGCGCATGGTCGAGGAGGAGCGTTACTGCGTCGACGTCCTCGACCAGATCGCCGCAGCGCGCACGGCGCTCGAGCGTGTCGGCCTGCGACTGCTCGAGAGCCATGCGCGCCACTGTGTCCGCGGCGGGGCCGCAGACGTGGACGAGCTCATGGCTGCCGTGGAGCGATTCTCGAAGGTGCGATGAGCGCGCGCGGCGCGCTCGCAGCTAGACCGTTAGGTGACGGAGGTCTCGCCCGGGCGCGGCTCGATGACGCCGCTCTCCGGCGGACCGACCGGCAGCGGCCGCATCCGCAGGTAGAGCTCGTCGTACGCCACCGCGGCGATGATCGCGCCGACTGCGGGACCCGCGAACCAGACCCACCAGTTCTTCCAGTGATGCTGGACGAGCTCGGGCCCGAACGCGCGCGAGGGATTCATCGCTGCGCCCGTGAGCGGGCCGCCCATGATGACGTCCATCGTGATCGTGAGCCCGATCGCGAGACCGGCGATCGACTTGAACGTGCCGCCCGGGTCAGCCGCGGTCGCGAAGACGACCCACACGAGGAAGAAGGTGAGGACGATCTCGATCACGAATCCCTGCCAGTGCGAGACGCCGCTCCCGAGTGCCGGCGCGCCGAGCTGGCCGAGATTCCGCACCTGCTTGGGGTAGAACCAGGACAGCAGCAGGGCCGCGCACGATGCGCCCGCGAGCTGGGCGACCCAGTACACGAGGGTGAGCGACGCGGCGATACGGCGCGTGACGAAGAACCCGAGCGTGATCGCAGGGTTGAAGTGGCCGCCCGAGATGTGGCCGACCGCAGAGACCATCACTGCGATCGCGAGGCCGTGCGCGAGCGCGATCCCCAGCAGCCCGAGGCCCGACGCCGTGTCCGACGCGCCCTGCTGGTACGCCGCGGCGAAGAGCTTCGTAAACGTCAGCACCGCACCCGCACCGGCGAACGTCAACGTGAACGCGCCGACGAATTCGGCGAAGCCGCGCCGCACGGGCTCGTAGAACATCGCCGCGCACGCTACGCGGGGGGTCGGACGGAGGAGTTCCCCGGCTAAGCGACCTTGAGTCGACCGCCAGACGTGTGCCCCGCGCGCGCAGCGTCACGTGCTTCCGTCATCGACGGATACGTGGCGAACCAGGATGCCAGTCCGGTCATCCGGAGGATCCTGTGGACCTGCGTGAACCTGTCGTCCGGAAGGACGAGCGTGAAGCCGAGGTTCGCCGCGTGCGCCTGATGCCGCGCGGACAGGAGCGTGCTCAGGGTCTGGGAGTCGACGAAGGTTGCCTCGGTGAGGTCGATCACGACGGGCAGTCCCGTGTCGAGGAGAACCTCGATCTCGTTGGCGATGCGGCCGGCCGAGTAGGCGTCGTGCTCGCCAACGAGCGTGATGATTCCGATTGAGGGGTGCTCCCGCTCGATCGTGACGGAGATCGGGGCCATCGGGTCAGTCGGTAAACGCTCGGCGGCGCCGGCGGGGTACGGCCCTAGCTGTCCATCGGACCCCGACGAAGGCGCTTGACCTCGGAGCGTCGCCGTTTTTCCTGCAGACGGCGCTCTTTCGACGCCTGGGTCGGGGCCGTCGCCACTCGCTTCCTCGGCACCCTGAGCGCCTCCCGGAGCTGCTCGACCAGGCGCTCGACCGCGAGCTCGCGGTTCCGCGCCTGCGACCGTTCGTCCTGCGCAACCGCCCGGACGACCGGACCCAGACGGGAAACGACGCGTCGCTTCTGCGCGTCCGTCAGGGCCGACGAGGCCTCGACGTCGAAGACCGCCTCGACGCGGGTCTCGGACTTCTGCGCGTGTTGGCCGCCGGGACCGCTCGACCGCGAGAACCGGAGCTCGATCTCGTTCGTCGGCAGGACAACGCTGCGCGTCAGCCGAATAGACTCGCCGTCCATATGGCCGCGATTCTGCTGGACGTCGACGGCGTCTTCCACGTCAGCGGCGAGCCGATCGCCGGGGGCGCGGAGGCGGTGCGTCGCCTCCGGAACGACGGCCACCGGCTTCGGTTCGTCACGAACAACACGACGCGCACGCGCGCAGACCTGGCCGAGGACCTGCGGCGCATGGGGCTGGAGCTCGACGACGACGAGGTTCAGACCACGCCGCGCGCGGCCGCTCGGGCGCTCAGCGGCAAGCGCGTGCTCGCGTTGACGATGCACGCGATCGTCGGCGAGCTCGAGGGCGTGGAGCTCGTGGGCGAGGACGCGGCGGCGGTGTTGATCGGCGGCGCGGACGAGACGCCGGAGACGAACCTCGTGTTCTCGTTCATGAACCTCGCGCGGGCGTTCCACGAGCTCGAGGCCGGCGCAGAGCTCTACTGCCTGCACAAGAATCGTTGGTGGCAGACGAAGAATGGCCCGTTGCTCGATGCCGGCGCGTTCGTCACGGGTCTCGAGTACGCCGCCGACACGGAGGCGATCGTGCTCGGCAAGCCGTCGACCGCATACTTCGAAGCGGCGCTCGAGGCGCTCGACGCCGACGCGAGCATGACCTGGGTGGTCGGGGACGACATCGAGACCGACATCGCCGGCGCGCAGGCGCACGGGATGAAGACGGTGCTTCTGCGCACCGGAAAGTTCCGGCCCGATGCGGTGGAGCGCGGCAGCGTCCGACCCGACGGGATCGTCTCGTCGATCTCGCAGCTGCCGGACTGGTTAGAGGCGAATCTGCGCTAACGGGCCTCGTAGAGGACGAGGTACGGCGGCTCGGTCGCCACGCGTCCGAAGCCGACTCGGACGCGAGCTCCCGGCACCACGACGTCGCCGCGGCAGATCGCGCGGCACCGGTACGGCTTCACGATGCGCATGCCCAGCTCGGACACGAGGCGGCTCTGCAGGCGCAGCGGCGGCAACTGCAGCGCGAATCCGAGCGTCGCCTCGCGCAGCCGCCGATCACCGAGGACGACCGACCACGACCGCAGCACGCTGCCTTCCCGTCGGAAGAGGACGATCGCCGCCCAATGGTCCTCGCGTCCGTATGAGAGGCGTGCGCGCCGCAGGCCCTGTGTGCGCAGCGCCGGTCGCCCGAGTGCCGCCACGACCGCGCGCGGCGTCTGACCCAGGATCGCGCGCCCGCCGAGCGTCTGCACCTTGAGGTCGAGTTGAAGAACGGCGGGCGGTGCAGCCGCGCTCGCCGGTGAGACCGCGAACGCGAGGACGACTGCGACGACGCCGAGCCGCACGTCGATCAGCTCAGGGCGTAGACGCTGAATGCGCATCCGTACGGATAGCCGCCGGCCTCCGTCTTCGTGTACACGCGCCAGTTGGAGCCGTTCGCGCGGGCGCGGTCGGCCCAATAGCGGATGTTGCGCGCGACGTCGTAGCCGCTCAGTCCGCGCCCGGAGCACGCGTACCAGAACCACGACGCGTCGCCGATGATGTACTGGCCGCACGTTCGCAGGCTCACCTCGCAGTCGCGGGCCGAGTAGTCCGCGTTGTATGGAACCGTCCGCCAAGCGTCGGACCAGCCGTACTTGAAGTAGGTCCAGTACGCCGTCTGGGGTGTCACGATCGGGTCGCTCGACGCGGCGCACGGCCTTGTCACTCCGGGGACGTACCAGGACGGTGCGGTCGTCGTAGGCGTTAGGTTCTGGGTGTCCTTTGCGACACACGGCGCGGCGGCCGCACCGTGCGCGGAGGCCGGCCAAACACACAGCGCGAGTGAGACGATGACGAGGCGAGCAATCTTCATTCGAGCGGCTCCTCCGGGTCGACAATGCATCGACGACGACGGTAGGAACGCGCGGCCGTTCGCGCAAGACGCTCTTTCGGACAGGGGCGAAGCGTGAGAGTCGGAGTCGACCTGATCGAAATCGCCCGCATTCGTCGCGCGCTCGAGCGCTATCCACGGTTCGCCGAGCGCTGCTTCACGGAAGCGGAGCGCGCGTATTGCGACGCGCGTCCGAATCCCGCCGAGTCCTACGCCGGCCGCTTCGCCGGCAAAGAAGCGGTCGGAAAGGCGCTCGGCATCGGGGTTGCGCGCGCATTCGCGTGGAAGGACATCGAGATCGTCGGACGGCCGAAGCCGAGCGTGCGGCTGTCGGGACGCGTGCGCGAGTGGGCGGAGAAGACGAACGCGGGGGCGATCGACCTGTCGATGTCGCACTCGCGCGAACTCGCGAACGCCGTTGCGGTCGTGAGCGACTGATGTTCGAGTCTCTTTACACCGCGGACGAGATGCGCGCGGTCGAGGGCGGTCACGACGTCAAGAAGTTGATGCAGCGCGCCGGCCGAGGCCTGGCCGAGCTCATCCTCGACGAATACGACGACCGCAAGTCGATCACGATCGTGTGCGGGCCCGGGAACAACGGCGGCGACGGTCGCGTCGCGGCCAGCCGGCTCCGCCAGGCGCAGCGCGACGTTCGCCTCGTCGAGTCGAAGCCGGAGGACGAAGAGAAGGATCTCGGCCGCCCCGACCTCATCGTCGACGCGCTCTTCGGGACGGGCTTCACCGGCGAGCCGCGTCCCGGCGCAGCGCGGCTGATCGAGCAGATCAACGAAGCCGATGTGGACGTCATCGCCGTCGACGTCCCGTCCGGTGTCGACGCCTCGACCGGCGAGATCGCCGGCGCCGTCGTCGACGCGGAGTGGACCGTCACGTTCCACCGCGAGAAGGTGGGGTTGTACGTCGCGCCGGGAACGTTCCATCGCGGCGAGCTCGAGGTCGTCGACATCGGGCTCGAAGACCGGCAAACGACGTACGCGCGGACGACGCCGGAGATCCTCGACCTCGTTCCGTTACGCTCGCCGCGCGACACGAAGTACACCGCCGGCTCGGTACTCGTCGTCGGCGGATCGCCGGGACTCACCGGCGCGGCGTGTCTCGCGGCGCGCGCAGCGTTCCGTGCGGATGCGGGATACGTGGCGGTCGCGGCGCCGCGCGCGTCGCTTCCGGTGATCGAGCAGCAGCTGCTCGAGGCCGTGAAGCGTCCGCTCGAGGAGGTCTGGGATGCCGCGACGCGCGCGCGCTCGCTCGCGATCGGGCCGGGTCTCGGCCGGTCGGACGGCGCGAAGGAGCTCGTGCGCCGGCTGCTCGAGGAAACCGAACTGCCTGCGATCGTCGACGCGGACGCGCTCTTCGACCTGCAGCCGTTCGCACGTTCGGCGCCGACGGTGCTGACGCCGCACTCGGGCGAGCTCGGGCGCTTGCTCGACGTCGACGCCTCCTGGATCGACGCGCACCGGCTCGAGGCGTGCCGGCGCGCCGTCGAGCGCTTCGGGTGCGTCGTGCTCCTCAAGGGCGAGGGGACGATCGTCGCGTCGCCGGGCGAGCAGACGCTGATCGTGCCGGGCTTCCCGTCGCTCGCGACCGCGGGCACCGGCGACGTGCTCACCGGGATCGTCGGCTCGTTCCTGGCAAAGGGGTTGGACGGCCGTCTCGCAGCTGCGGCGGCCGCGACAGCGCATGCGGAGGCGGCAGCGGAAGCACCGCAGCGCGCCGGCCTCGTTGCATCGGACGTGATCGAGATGCTCCCGTACGTCTTGGGCTGACCCGTCGCGCGGTTAGCCTCCTTCACGTGCACCGCTCGGAGATCACCGTCGACCTCGGCGCGCTGCGGCGCAACGTGCGCACGCTCGTGCGCGTCCTCGAGGGGGCGGAGCTCTGGGCTGTCGTCAAGGCGGACGCGTACGGGCACGGCGCGGTCGACGTCGCGGGTGCCGCGCTCGGATCCGGTGCGAGCGCGCTCTGCGTCGCGACCGTGGGCGAGGGACTGACGCTGCGGCGCGAATACGCGGGCGTCCGCATCCTCGTGATGGGCCCGACGACGTCGAGCCGCGAGATCGCGCAGGCGCGCGACGCCGAGCTCGAGCTCGCGATCTCGGACGAGGAGATCCCCGACGGAGTACGCGTCCACACGAAGCTCGACACGGGCATGGGTCGCTACGGCACGGCGAGGCTGCCGGAGCTGCGCGAGAACGTCGTCGGCCTCATGACGCATCTCGCGACCGCGGACACCGACCAGGAGTTCGCGCGCGAGCAACTTCGGCGCTTCGAAGCGGCGACGGCGGAGCATCGCCACCTCACGCGTCACGCGGCGAACAGCGCGGCGGCGCTGCGGATTCCCGAGTCGCGGTACGACGCGGCGCGCTGCGGTGTCGCGATCTACGGCCTCTCTCCGTTCGGCGAGGACCCCGCAGACGACGGGCTCGAGCCGGTGCTGTCGTGGCAGACGTTCCTCGCGCAGGTGAAGGAGCTCCAGCCGGGCGAGAGCACCGGCTACGGGCGCCGTTTCGTGGCGGAGGAACCGACGTGGATCGGCATCGTCCCGGTCGGCTACGCGGACGGATTCCGCCGTGACATGACCGGGACGGAGGTGCGCGTCGGCGGCGAGCTGCGAGAGGTTGTCGGCACCGTGTCGATGGACTCGTTCGCGGTTCGACTCGATCGTGAGTTGCCCGTCGGAACACCTGTCGTGCTCCTCGGGCACGGTGTGCTCGCCGAGTCGCATGCACGCGTCGCCGACACGATCAACTACGAGCTCGTGTGCGGAGTCGGGTCCGATCCGCGCCGCGCACGTCGGACGGTCATGGATGGATGAGCTCGTCCGGGAAGTCCTCGCCGGCGAGGAGGCGTGGTTCGTCGGCGGTTCTGTGCGAGACGAGCTGCTTGGCCGGCGCGCGCTCGACGTCGACGTCGTCGTCCGCGATCCGGGCGCTGCAGCGCGCGCGTACGCGCGGAGCTCCGGTGGGTTCCCGTTCGCCCTGTCGGAGCGGCACGCGTCGTGGCGCGTCGTCCTCGGCGACGGACGGACGGTCGACTTCACTCCCGTCCACGGGACGATCGAGTCGGATCTCGCGCGCCGCGACTTCACCGTCAACGCGATCGCCGTCCCCGTCGGCCGCGGCGAGTACGTCGATCCGAGCGGCGGGCGCGAGGATCTGCAGCTGCGGCTGCTGCGCGCCGTCTCGGAGACGATCTTCGCGGACGACCCGCTTCGGCTCCTGCGCGCCGTTCGCCTCGAGGAGGAGCTCGGCTTCGAGCTCGCACCGCTCACGGAGGAGCTGCTCCGCTCGCAGGCGTCCCTCGTCGGGAACGCTGCCGGAGAGCGCGTGCTCGCCGAGCTCGAGCACCTCGGTCCGCGCGGGTATCGCCGGCTCGACCAGCTCGGGCTGCTGGCGTCGCTCGGCGGCGAGCTGGACGACCGACTTGACGCATTCGACTCCCCGCGCTATCGCCTGGTGACAGTGTTCAAGGACAACGTGCGACGCCTTCCGGTCTCAGCCGAGACGCGCCGATACGCGCGTGTCCTCCTGAACGCAGAGCGCCCTGCGGACGGCACGGCCCGCTCGATCCACCGCTTTCGCCGGGTGACCGAGCCCTGGGCGCTCCACGCGCTTGCGTTCGTTGGCGCGTCCGAGCTGGCGCCGGTGGTCGAGGACGCCCGAGCCGGCGACTTCGACGAGCCGCTCGTCCGCGGAGACGAGCTCGGCCTGCCGCCCGGCCCGGAGGTCGGACGACTGCTCGCGCAGATCGCCGAAGAACGGGCAGTCGGGACGATCTCCACGCGTCAGGAGGCACTCGACCTGGTCCGCCGGGAGACCACGCGATGACCAACGTCGACGACGTCAAGGAACGCTTCGGCCGCACCGCCGACCGCGTCGCGGAGCACAGTGCGAAGCAGATCGAGAACGTGCGCGAGGAGATCTCGGCGCTGCTCGTCTTCAAGGGCGACGAGCTCGTCGTGGACGTAGGCACTGGCGCGGGAACGCTCGCGCGGGCGATCGCGCCGCTCGTCCGAGAGGTCGTCGGGGTCGATGCCGTCCCTGAGCTGCTCGCCGCGGCGCGCGCGTCCGCGCCGGCCAACGTGACGTTCGTCGAAGCCGATGCGACGTCGATGCCGCTCGAGTCGTTCTCGTTCGACATCGCGATGACGAGGCGGACGCTCCATCACATCGCGCGTCCCGAGCTCGTCGTCGCTGAGCTTGCGCGCGTGACGAGGCTCGGCGGTCGGATCGTGGTCGAGGACCAGATCGCGCCCGTCGATCCGCTCGCCGCGCTCGAAGTCGACCGGTTCGAACGCGCTCGCGACCGCTCGCACACGCGGCTCCTGCCGGACGTCGACCTCAGGCACCTCTTCGAGGCGAACGGGCTCGTGCTCGTGACGCGTCGCTACCGCACGGAGCGGCGCTCGCTCGACGAGTATCTCGAGCTCGCCGGCTGCACCGGCGAGGAGAAAGACCGGGCGGCTGCGTTGTCTCCCGGCGGCCGCGACGGATACGTGGCCGAATCGGCCTGGTACGTCCTCAGGCGGTAGCGGTCTCGGCGTCGAGGTGCTCGAGCATCTCGCGGAGCGCCGCGCGCTCCGGCTCGAGCCGCGTGAACGACTTCGCCAGCCGTCGTTCCCCTTCTGTCGTCAGCCCGAGCAGCGCGACGCGACCGTCCTCGGTCGACTGCTCGCGCTCGACGAGGCCGACCTCCTCCGCGCGCCGAACGAGCTCGGTGACGGTGGACTGCGCGAGCTGCAGCCGCTCGGACAGCTCGGTCACGGTCGACCGCTCGCTCCCGTCGGCAGCGCCTTTGATCATCAGCAGGAGGAGGTAGCGCTGCGGCGTCAGCCCGGACGCGCGGGCGATCTGCTCGCTCGTCCGCATGAAGCGGCGGAGCGCGGCCCTGAACTGCGCCACGTGGACGACGGCCTCGACAGGCGGAGACTCACTCATTCCCTGATTGTAAATGGGATTGTCGATACCCAGAGCGAGCCGCGGCCCGCGCGACGAGACCCGGCGCGAGCGCCTGCGCGAGGGCGGCGAGCCGGTAGACCCTGGGGACGAACGTCTCGCGCTTGTCGCGGTCGAGCACACTCAGGACGTGGCGCGCCACGTCGTCCGGCTCGATCACGAGACGACGGAACATGCGGCTCCGCAGGGCGGTTCGTTGCGGGAATCCCTCCGTCTCGACGAAACCGGGATTGACCGTGTGGACGCGGATCCCGCGTGGCCGCAGGTCGGCGGTCGCGGCGCGCGAGAACGCGAGCGCGGCGTGCTTCGAGGCGGAGTACGGGCCCGACGGCGCGAACGCGACGGTACCGGCGACCGAGACGATGTTGACGACGTCGGCGCCGCCCGCAGCCTCGAGCGCGGGCAGGAACGCGCGCAGGCACCAGACCGAGCCGAGGTAGTTGACGCGGATGAGCCGCTCGAGGCGGTCGGAGTCGATCGACGCGAAGCTCGCGCGGCCCGGTATGCCGGCGTTGTTGACGAGGAGGTGGATCCCGGGGTGCCGCGCGCGAACTCGCTCCGCCGTCTCCTCGACCACACGCCGCTCGCCGACGTCGCAGACCTCGAACTCACCGCCCAGCTCGCCGGCGAGCGCGCGGAGCCGTTCTTCGCGGCGTGCGACGAGCACGCAGAGCCAGTCGCGTCCTGCGAGCGCGCGGGCGATCGCCTCGCCGATCCCGCTGGAAGCGCCGGTGACGACCGCGACTCGTCTCAGCGGCAGATGCGGACCGGACGCGTCGCCGCGAGGCGCTTGCCACTTGCGTCCGTCGCCACCGCCAGGAGGACGTGCCTGCCCTTCGTCGCCCCTCGAATTCGCCACGCCGCCGAGAATAGGCCGCTCGTTCCCCTGCGTGCGACGGCGATTCGCTTCCCGTCGGCGAAGAACGCGACCGAGGCGATGCGCTTGTTCGACCCGGCGACGACGTCGAGCGGCGCCGACGTCCCGGCGACACACTGGCCTGCGCGCGGGGCGAGCCACGTGACGGCTGGCCCCGGCACGACGCGAAGCGTCACGGTCTTGAAGACGGTGTTCGGCATCAGGTTGTTGCCGATCGTCTCGAGGTTCTTCGCTTCCTGGAAGTCGGAAGCGGTCAGCCGCAGGCTCGTCTTCCCCGAGAACAGCGCCGGCGCCGCGCTCGGCAGCGGGAACACCGCGAGCCCGGTGTCGGGGTCGTACGCAGCCGCGCCGACGAGCACGTTGTGGTAGCCGATCGTGAGCGAGAACGGGTCGACTCCGGATTTCGCGTCGGTGACGCGGG
>VAYM01000129.1 GCA_005884945.1 Actinomycetota bacterium
TCCAGCGCCTCATCCGCCCCGACACCGTCGAGCAGGTCGCCAACCGCAGCGTACGACAACTGCGTCTCCGCCCCGCCCGGGCTGCTCGTCAGCACCCGAAAACGACCGACCGCCAGCTCGACCCCCGCTCGCCAGAGGGTCGTCTTACCGATCCCAGCGTCACCCTCGAGCAACAACACCGCCGGCAGCCGCTCATCGGAGCCGAAGAAGTCCGCCAGCGCGCCGAGCTCCCGGTCACGGCCCACGACGGCCGCCGTCGAGTTCACCCGTCAATCATCGTAGGAGCACGCGCACAAGGGAAGGCGAACTCTGCTTTGCAGGGCGTAGGGTTCGCAAACTCGTTCGCAACTCTCCGGGGCGTCGAGCTCGGTAGGTTCGGCGCTCTTGTCGTGGTCGAAGGAGGGCTGATTCTCTGGTCGTTCGTGTATCTCGTCGTGCGCAACCTGTTCGCGCTGGTGTGGCTGTTGGGACAGTCGCGTCGGTCGAAGGAGTTGGAGATTCTTGCGCTCGCCACGAGCTGGCTGTTCTGCGGCGCCATGCGGCCGTTTCGTTGCCATGCGGCCGTCTCGTAACCGAGCGCCGCAGGGATACCTCCCTCGCGAGCCCCCGTAGCTCAGTGGATAGAGCAGCGGTTTCCTAGACCGACGCGTGCCGACATTCTCTGATCAGGCAAGGACTTTTGGACGGCCAAACAAAGCCGAGGAGCAAGTCATCTAATTTGGCAACGTATGTCCAATAACCCGGAGGTCGCCGCCAAACCGGCACACTGCCGCGGTCAAGTTTTGGTCAAGTAGGGGCGACGAACGGGCGCAACTGGGGACGAAACCATCGCGACGGAGTCCCGCGGTTGAGGCAAGTCGCGAACGGTGGAAGCCAATCGCAACGGTCCACGATGAAATCGCACCCAGGAGGTCGCCGGTTCGAGTCCGGCTAGCTCCATCGCCGTTGTGATGCTCACAACGTGGCTTAGGACGATTCTGGCGCCGGACGCCATTGGCGCAGCGGTCGAGTCATTGCGTGTGACCCTGTGAAGCGATATACCGACCCCGACCGAAATGGGCAGAACGATTTCGCTCGCAAAGGGTCTGGCGATTCAGCGAGGCGCAATCGCGGCGCTCACGGCTGGCGCAGTGCTCCTTTCCGCTTTCGTTGCTGAAGGCGCCGCAGAGCGACCACGCCACGCAGATCTTGCTCAGCGCGCGGGGGGCCAGCGGCGGATGCAGGCGGACGATGCGGGACTAAAGTTCCACCTCAATCGGGGGCTTGATAAAGCGCTTTGGGCGCATTGCCCCGAGCGTTCCGACGTGTTCGATGTCTCCGAGACAGGGGCATTCGTTGGTTCATGTGACGGCATGCCATTCATCTATCGAAACCACGGTTTTGAGCTACTGCCGACGCTCGGCGGCACTCAGGGAGTTGCGCGTTCGACGAACGGCACGTTCGCTGTTGGCCAAGCGACGCTAGCGGGGAACACGCTCTGGAATGCGGTCCGTTGGAACTTGACGACGCGGCCGGTGACGGCGCAGCCGCTAGCAGCGTTCAGCGGCTTCCCTGCAAGCGACGCGCTGGGAGTAGATCGGGCAGGTGACGTCACAGTTCTTTCTTACGATGAATCCGGGAACACGCAGGGCGGCATCTGGCTAGCAAAGCCGAACATGCTCGTGCCGGTCGGTGGTTCCGAATCGATCGTCTCTGGGATGAACGGCACCGGCACGTTCGTTGGCGGCATGTACGCAGCAGACAGTTCCTTTGTGCCCTTCGAAGCGAATGTCAACACACTGGCGCCGGTGGAGATCGGGGGCGGCGTTTCCGGTTTCGCCAGCGGGATTAACGGCAAGGGAACGGCGATCGGAACGATCGTCCAGCCGGGGGGCACCCTCACCATTGCTCGATTCCCCGATCCCTTGAACGTGGTCACCTACCAATTGCCGTCTGGTTTTCAGGGCCGCGAAGGCCTTGCGATCAACGATAGGGGGGACGGTGTGGGCACGATGTTGCCGGTTGGCGCGACGATCGACGCCACACACGGCGTCCTTCTTGTGACCACTACTACTAGAGGAACCGATCTGAATGAGGTGACTCAGCAAGCGGCTTTCTTTCCAGGGCAATTTCTCATCACGGGGGCCACCAGCATCACAGACAACAACGTGCTTGTCCTGAAGCTGGACGCAGGAGATTTTGGACCAACGCGCGCCAGCGTAATGGCCTCACGCCCGAAGAGGACCCTCGGCGCGCTCGCCGAGCCGACATCCTTTACCCTCGCTCGCAGGAAGCTCAGCGTGATCTCGAAGGACCGTGGGCTGCCCACGGCTCTAAGGTCGCTTGCCGCACGAGCTAAGGCGGACGTCGACGATCTCAATATTCGAACTGCCTGCGCTCTCCTGCGCCACGCAGACCGACGATCGGGACGCAAACTCCGAAGCACGATCTCGAGTGTCCAAACGAGTCTTTTCTGTTCGCACGCGTAAAGCTGGAAGAGACCCAACGCGCATCACATGGCTCTCGTTGATCCGTACGACAGTGCGGGTGGTTCATTCATCCTGCGTGCTGCCGTAGAGAACTCGCGAGTAACGCCGAGAGGTGCGCCGTTCGGGTGTGACAATCACTCGCTTGGCTGATCTAGAACGGAAGACGCTAGACAGGATTAGGGCAGACCGAGGAGTCCTACGAGCGGCGGCGGGAGGTTTGAAAGCTGTCCGGTTAGGTCCATTCGTAAAAATCCCTGCACGCCGCATTCTCGAGCCATGACAGGATCGTCCTCCGGCGAGGCGTTCGAACGCGGCACGTCACGCGGTCGACCAGTGTGAGTCTCTCGGGCCTTACGGGGCGATGTTCTGGTTCATGTGAAAGAGATTGCCGGGATCGTAGGATCGCTTGACCTGGACCAGGCGGTCGTAGTTCTGCTGGTAGTTGTCTCGAATTCGGCCGTAGTCGTCGTCCTGCATGAAGTTGATGTAGCCGCCCGGCTCCGAATACGGCGACAACGCCTGGTAGTAGTCGCGCAGCCACGAGATCCGCTCGGCGTCCTTGGCTGGGTCGGTCCATCCCGCCAGGAACACCATTCCGTAGGTGGCATCGCGGTAGGCGAAGGCGGTGTCACCTGCTTCGACACGATGGCACGCGCCGTTGATCGGATACATGTGCATCGTGCAGGTCACCTCGGGGACCTGGGATCCATGCTCGACGTGTGCTGCGATCGCAGCGTCCGGAAGGTGCTTGACGAAGGCACCCTTCCAGTAGGCGCGGAGGCCCTTCGGATAGAGCGCATCGAAGGCGCCGTTTAGCGCCGGATAGGGCAGCGGGCCGGTCCCGTCGGCAACGATCGGAGCGACATCTCGAAATGGTTTCAGGGCCGCCTCAGCCTGGTCGAGCGGGCCGGCCCAGTGCACCACCACCAGGCACAGAGGGTCGCCGTGCCGGTCCTCCGGGATGAATGGCAACGGCGGGGCGATCTGGAACCCGGGAAAGCCGCCGAACTCCTCGGGCGCCTCCCGAATGAAATCGTCGAACATTCGAAGCACGGTGGCCGCGTCTTCCAGGTTGTAGAAGATCGGCCCGGCATACACCTGATCGACCTCATGCAGCCGATACTCCAGCGAGGTCACGACGCCGAAGTTCCCGCCTCCGCCTCGCAGTCCCCAGAAGAGATCCTCGTTCTCGCGCTCGCTCGCGGTGAGGAACTTCCCATCCGCAGTGACGACGTCGGCTGAGATCAGATTGTCGATCGTCAGCCCGAAACCGCGGGAGAGGTAGCCGATGCCGCCTCCGAGTGTCAGACCGGAGATGCCCGTGGTCGAGATGATCCCGCCGGTCGTCGCTAGACCGAAGGCGTGCGTTGCGTGGTTGAAGTCACCCCACGTGGCCCCTGCATCGGCACGGGCAGTCTTGTCCCGTGGATCCACGCGCACAGTCCGCATCTGCGACATGTCGATGACCAGGCCACCGTCGTTCGTCCCGAAGCCGGGCCCACTGTGCAAGCCGCCGCGCACGGAGAGATCGAGTCCCTGCTCGCGGGCGAAATGCACAGCAGCAATGACGTCTCCGACTTGCTCGGCCTTCAGGACCGCAAGCGGCCGCTTGTCGAACATGCCGTTGTGGACCACGCGCGCCTCGTCGTAGCCTTCGTCCTCCGCGGTGATCACTCGACCGCGCACCTGCTCACGTAGGAGTTGAACAACCTCGCTAACGAGAGGACCGACGACGATGTCTGCCATCCCCTCACCCCCTTCCTCGCTCTCAAATGACGCCAGCGAGCGCGATCCTACTCCGCCCCGCGAAGTCTGAGCAGCACGACGCAGGCGGCAGCCGGAACTTGCCCCCACGGCGTACTGGTCTCTCTTGCCTGCCGCCCATGGCTGCGCGATACTCGGTAGGCGGCCCGGCCGGTGAGCCTTTTCGAGCTGGGGAGGGAGCATGATCGTCGTCAGTGGCAGCGTGATCCTCGCGGACACCGCTGTTCCGATCCCGAATCTGCTGATCGCGCTGAGTCTTGTCGATTCGGGTGCCGGTCCTGCAGGTACGCCTGAAGTCGCAGGTCCGTTGGTGGCGACGCCAGGCGGTGCCGTTGCGACAGCGGGTGATGGGCCCGGCGCCGCGGCGCCTGCCGGCGCGGTTGCGGTGGCGATTCCGAGCGCTGTTGCGCCGAACGGTCTTGGCACCCAGCTCACTGATGGTGGCGGTGGGTTTCGGTTCGAGTTGGACGACACAGTGGTGAAGGTCGCGACGGGAGAGGCGAAGCGACCGGCGTTGCTGTTGTCGGTGTTAGCGCCCGAGGATCCTGGGAGCACTGTTTCATCGCGCGTTCTCTTTAGTTCGCAAGATCTGCGTCCGCTGGCGGATGGAACGGAGCAGCAGTTCCTGGTTCGCGTTCCGGGCGATGCGTTGACGAAGGCGGGGATTCCGCTTCCGGTTGACCCGTCGGTGGCGAAAGAGCCGTCGCAGACCGTGATCGGGAAAATGAAGCAGGCGATCGATTATCACGTCGCGATCGCTGCTGAGGGCAAGACGATCGCTGCTCAACAGGTCGATGCGGTGCGCGCGAACGCGCAGCAGATCGATTCGGCCGTCGAAGGCAAGCTGTTGGAGTCGTTCACCGGCGTGAGCGCCGCCGAGGCGGCTCAATTGAACATCGTGCTTCCTGGTGACCAACCGCAGCCGACGGTCTGGAACACGGTGAATCGAACGATCGAGCAGAAAGTCAATCCTTCGACGATCGCCGGCTACGTCGTCCTTTCCGAGCAGGAGGCAGACCGGTTCAAGGACGCGAATGGAAACTTTCGCGACCACATTCCGGCCGACGAGATCGAGCAGTACATCTTCCAGGCCGATGATGCGCAGCGGACGGTGACGATCCTTCGTTCCGACCCGGTGGCGGCGGCATGCCGTGCCAAGTCCGCGTCCGATCCGCTTTCGACGCCGCCGGCGGGGACACCGACACCCGACCCCGCCGGGAACGGTCAGCCACCCGCTGACCAGCCGCTAACGGCGCAGGATCTGCCGAAGTTCATCGGCCGGCTGGTGGCGCCGATCGTCGCGCCTGAGGAGGCTCTGATTCCGGCGCGGCCGACGGCGGCCGATGTGGAGAGCTCGATCGGTGCCCTGCAGGTCGCCGGTGGCCCTGCTGACGTGACCGCTTTCTACGACTTTCACCAGTTCCAGATCGCGTTCGACTACGTCTGGCAGCAGGCGATCGACGACGGGGTGCTCGAGACGGCGAAGACGCTCTGCCGGCAGCTCGCCGACCAGGGCGGAGACCCAGTGACCGCGCTCAACGGCAATCGCAAACCACTGGCTGCGCTTCGTAGCGAGGTTGCGCACGTCGCAGCGGCGCAGCAGTCGCTGCAGACGGCCGGGATTGCCTACCGGCTCGCGCCGAACGGCCATCAACCAAACGGGGGACCGGAGCCGCCCGATCCGCCTCCGCCTCCACCGCCGCCGGTGCACAAGCCGCCGATCGTGCGGCCGCCGTTTGTGGGCGTGAGCGTGGCCGATCCGGGCAATACCTCGGCCGAGCCCGGTGACCTGCTCGCCGAGCTGGAAGAGGCGTTGAGCGAGCGGTACAGCTTCGAGGTCTTCGCTCCTGGGAGCACGAACTTCGGCCTCTTGGTCACCTATCGGCAGCGCTGGGATCCGATCACCTACCAGGTCGGGAACCTCGCGAAGACGCTGACGTTGGCGCCGAAGGAGACGCGCAAGGTCACGAGCAAGCGGACGGTCAGGGTGGAGCGCTCGGTCAAGGAGATGGAAGACAACCAGCGCAATCGCCGGGACGAGATAACCGACACGATGCGCGACGAGGCCGAGGTCGTCCGTCGTGCGCAGCAGAAGACGAGCTTCAGCATGAGCGCGAAGGGCTCCTACGACGTCGGGTTCGCCGACGGCGACAGCACGACTTCGCTCGGTCGCGACGCCGACAGCTCTTCGCAGGAGACGAAGAAGACGTTTCACGAGGCGGTGCTGAAGGCAGCGCAGGAGTTCAGGGACGAGCGCAAGCTCGAAGTCGAAACGAGATCGGTCGACGAGCTCGAGACGACCGACTCAGTCGAACTGAGCAATCCGAACGATGAGCTGACGGTCACCTACCTGTTCTATGAGTTGCAGCGTCGGTTCCGCGTCTCTGAGCACATCCACCGGCTCACTCCGGTGGTGCTGGTCGCGCTCGAGGTGCCGAATCCGAATCGCGATGCGATTGACCGCGTGCTGCTGACGCACAGCTGGGTCATCAATCGCGTACTGCTCGACGACCGCTACCGCCCGGCACTCGACTACCTCTGCACGCGCGTCGTCGGTGATGAGCTCGCGTTGCAAGCGCTCGCGACCAAGGTCGAGCAGGTGCGGTTAGCCCGCGCAGGCGCTGTTGCGTCGAAGGATTCCGAGGGGATCTTCGACGAAGCCTGGGACGCGATCGTCGGCAGTAGCACGACCAACGATCCTCAGTCCGCGCAAATCATGCAGGACGCCGCCAAGGACGCCTACGACCGAGCGGTCCAAGAGGAGAAAGATCTACGCATGCGCCTCGACGCCGAGACCGTTGCGCTCAGCGCGGCGACCGACGCATACGCCAAGGCGCAGGCCGAGCACGTCAACTACGTCCTCCAGATCGCTGCTCTGCGCGCGCACTTCAAGGCGAACGTGCTCTTCTACATGCAGGCGATCTGGAGCTTCACCTACCGAGACGAGACCTTCTTTTCGCTCTGCAACGTCAAGGTGCCGAAGCTGACGGCGGCGCAGAAGACGTACAGCCTGAAGGTACCCGACCATGTGCCGCTCTCGATCACACCAACGCCCGGCCGAGTCGTCCTCGAGGTCGACGCCGATCTGCAGCTGAATACGAACCTGACACCAGATCAGGACTTCGTCACATTGGCTGAGGTCGCTGATCTCGACAACGCGCTCGGCTTCAAGGGCAACTACATGATCTTCCCTCTCCGCGAGTCGAACCCGCTGACGGACTTCATGATGACCCCGTACCTCGATTCCGAGCTGGGGATTCACGATCCCGACGAGCTCGGAAGTTGGACGCCCGAGGACTTCGCCCAATACGCCCGCTGCCTCCAGGATCAACTGAAAGATCAGCTCTCAGATTCGGACTTCGCCGCGTTGCAGAGTCAGCTTCGAGATCAGTACAAGCAGATCGTCAGCAACCCAGCCCTTCTCAACGACACGGTGATCGTGCCGACGAGTTCGCTCTACATCGAGGCGCTTCCGGGTGCTCATCCGCTGCTGGAGAACTTCAAGCTCGAGCACCGGGCGATCGACGTGCAGCGGGCGAAGGCCGACACGCGCAAGGTGGAGATGGAAAACCTCCGTTATGCAGCCCGAATTCTCGACGCGCAGCTCACCGATCCGGAGATCGACAAGCAGGTCGTGGTCGAAGGCGCGGCGGGTGTAACTGTCACCGACACATAGCGGACGGGTGTCGGGACCACCTGTCTCCGCCCGTGGCACCGGCGATCGCGGCACAGACAACCGGCTGAGCTCCTCGGCCGGCCGTCCGGCGCCGAGCGACCTGACCGCGGTTCAGAGGGAGTTTCTCCGCAAGCTCAAGGCGCGCATGGATGGTGCGCCGGAAAAGGAGATCGCCGACTTCGTTCAGAAGCTGATCAAGCACCCGTCCGACTTGTGGGATTGCCTGCAAGCGTTCATGACCGTGTCGGCGAAATACGGCATCGAGCACAAATCGATGTACGTCTATTGGGGTGTAACCTCACTCGCGCTCGTCTGGTGCGACCCGTATTACGCGCTCGAGTTCGAATACCGATCCCGCCCCGAAGCACAGAGCGAATGGTCGAGGCGCTTCGCTGCACTGCCGGCGAACTGGCACGACGAAGCCGTGGCCTCGATCGCCAAACAGCGGAAGAAGGCCAAACCGCTGGATTTCAAGCGGCTCGACCGCTTCAAGGAAATCGAAGAGGACGTCGAGGCGGCCAAGCCGACCAAGGCCACGAGCGAAAAAACGCCGGCATCGAAGGAAGCGAAGAGATTCGTCGACGCTTTCCACAAATACATGACGACGAAGACCAAGGCGGCACGCGTCGATCTGGATCGAGTGATCGAATCGCTCAAGGGCCGGCCGCTCGAGGAGAGCCTCCACGCGTACCTCGACGCATCGAAGCGTTACCCGGCCGAGGACGAGTGGTCTCTCTACGTCTTCTTCGGGTTGTCATCGCGAGCGATGCACTGGTGCAGCGGCTACTTCGCGCTCAAATTCCAGGCCTGGATCAAACCCGAGACGAAGTCCGACTGGGCTACACGCTTCGCGAGCCTCAGCAGCCGGCAGGTAAGCGAACTTGCCAAGGATTTTGCATACGCCAACAAACACACGCGCATCCTCGACGAGCTCCGCTTCGCCTACTACCGGACTAACAACAAGGACCCAGACGATCGCGCGCTGCGTAACTTCGACGCGGTCACGAATGAACAGTTGCGCGCCGAAGTATCGGGCGCTCTTGCAGGCTACGACCGCGACTGCGAGGCGAAAGACCTGCACGGCTTCAAGTTCTGGTGGGATCACTTCGACACGCTCCTCGCCGACCAGGACCGACTGACGCTGGCGATGGTCGTCAAGTGGTGTCGAGACTGGTTCGCGGCCGACAAAGTCATGCGCGACGAGCTGTACTGGAACGCCTGCGGCGCGCTCTTCGCCCGACTCTTGCTCGACCGTCCAGAGGAATACAAGAACGGTTTCAACGCCGAGGAAACGGCCTACTTCGTGAGCGCAAACGCCGCGCGCCATCCCTACGTCGACGACTTCGCGCGCCGGCTTCGATATCTCTGGACGACCCGCAACGCAGCCCGATTCCGCCAGTTCTGCAAAGTGCACGCCGCGCTTCTGTTGTACGGAACCAAACGCAACATGCGGCTTGCCACGATGCACGAGACCGAAGTCATCTACGGCGAAGTCGAAGCTGCCGACCTGCACGGCTTCGCGGAGACAGACATCGTCACCGTCCCGGTCACACAACGCGAAGGACTTCTCAAGGATCGCGACGCAACAGTTAGCGTCGGCCAGACCTATGGCGACCTGACGATCGTCTGGTTCCGCGGAATGGAAACCGCGTACGTCGAGTGCCGTGGCCTCGAAAAGGTGCTCTTCGTGATCTACGAGACCGACTATGCGCACCAGCTTGGCGACCTCACCACCGCGCACTTCTACGACGCTGTCTACGAAGGCACCGAGGGACTGCTCGTACTCATTCCCGCGTTCTTCCAAATCCTGAGCTACCTGCCGGATCTCGTATCTGGTGGGTTGTCAGGTCTTGTCAAATCGATCGTCGTCCAGTACGTGATCAACGAAGGTACAGAGGCGGTACTCGGCGACGGCCCCGAAGCGCAAGCCGTCGCAATGTCGCTCTCCATCGCAACGGGCCACTGGACACAGGGAGAAAGCACCGCGACTCGGAACATCGCCGCCGAGCTCCGTGCAAGCGAGGCTCTCGAACACGGCGCCCTCTCTACCCGCGGTCTACCGGCGCACGGCGAGCACGTCTCTGTGGGCCACGTCGCCGAGCAGCCACAAGCCCTCGGAACCGGCGAGCTGGCGACCGTCGAACTCCACCCCGTCGCGCCGCAGGAGCACGCAGCACCACCGTCCCTGCAAGAGCATCGGGCGCCCTCCGTGGCCGACGCACACGAACGCCGCCCTCAAGTGCAGGCCGAGCACGACGATCTCAAAGGGAAACCGCCAGAGACGAAGCGGCCGCGAAAACACGACAAGTTGGCCGCCCAAGAGACGGCCGAGGAGCACGATCTGCTCGCCGCCGAACAGAAGGCCAAAAGCCCGAAAGGCAAGCCGCCAAGCGGCCGCCCCAAACGCACCGACGACCCGGTGAAAAGCATGCCCGCGCGAAGCCAGACTACGACCAAACCCACAGCCACGGAACGGGGCGTACGCGGCGAACGCGGCACCGCAAACAAAGGGACACCGCGGCGCCCACCACTTCCACCGATCCCCACCGCCGTGCGCGACGTCAATCCCCACGTCTGGTATGCGACCGCCCCGTTCCTCGCAAGCGGTGTCAGGTACCGGCTTGTCGGCACCGGCGCCAGTTTCCTGGCAGTCGAGAGTCGCACCGCAACGCGCTTCCAGGTGTACGAAATCCGTAACCGTTTCGGACGAACCGTCTACGTCGGAATCACAGGCGGAAAAACGCTGCCCAAGAACGCCCTCGACCGCCTTCGCCAGCACCTATACACAAAGCAAGGCGAGTTCATCGAGAATGCGAGGGAGCTCCACATTCTCGGGGTCGATCTCGACGAGCGCATCGCCCGCGGATTCGAGGACGACCTGATCGACGAAAAGAAACCCTACTGGAACAATCGCGAACGCGATCCGGAGTCTTACGTTCGTAAGTACGGAGAAAGACCTTCCATCGACGAGGTCCGCACCGCACACAACGCAAATCTCGCCTTCAGGATCGAGCTTCTCCCATGAGCCACGTGCGAGCGCCGCAGTACTCTGCCGCCGAGCCCCCGTAGCTCAGTGGAAGCAGCGGATTACGAAGATCGCGCGTGGTTCGAGCGGTTCTGTGAGCGTTGACAGGGGGTGGTCGTCGGTGAGAGTGTCGGCGGGTCGTGGCTGACGCCGTCCAGCCTTGGCCGATCGCTCGGCGTGGTTTGCTCGTGTGGCATGCGCTCGTCGGCGGAGTTCTCTGCGGATAAGGGGGAGGGTGATGCTGCGACACGGTTTCGAGAGTTACTACGTGATCGGGGAGGGCCTGTTGGGCGAGAGTGGCCGCGGGCGCCAGCTCCTATCGGCGACAGCGGCGCCACCGTTTCGGTTTTCGAGGATGGGGCCTTCGGGTGTCGGGCGCCAGCTCGGCGACCCGAACCTGAGGAAGATCGCTGCCGCGATCACGGCCGGCGCCAGCTCGCCGGCGTCCGGGGTGCCGGCCGGGTTCACGTACCTGGGCCAGTTCATCGATCATGACCTCACGTTCGACAAGACGAACGTGATGCTGGGGCAGAACGTCACGCCGGCTCAGCTGCTTCAGGCTCGCTCGCCGAGTCTCGATCTCGACTCGCTGTACGGAGCCGGACCGCAGGATCCCGCCTCGGCGAAGTTCTACGAAAGCGACGGCCTGCACCTGAAGATGGGCGACGCGATCGCGGCGGGCGGCGAGCCAGCCTTTCCCAAGCACGATCTCCCCCGCGTCGGCGTGGGCAGCAGCAACGCGGCGAAACGAACGGCGCTGATCCCCGACCCTCGCAACGACGAAAACCTCGCGGTCGCGCAAACGCACCTCGCCTTCATCCGCTTCCACAACCGCGTGGTCGACACGCTTCCCTCATCGACGCCCGCGGCGCAGAAATTCGCGGCGGCGCGCGAGCTCGTCACGAAGCACTACCAGTGGATGATTCGTACCGACTTTCTCCCTCGGATCTGTAAGCAATCGGTGGTCACCGACGTCTTCGGCCACGGGCGGAAGGCGTTCGAAGTCGGTGCGGTCCCCACCGACGTGCCGACGATGCCGATCGAGTTCTCCGTCGCCGCCTATCGGCTGGGACACAGCATGATCCGGGCCGCCTACAACTGGAACAAAGACTTCGACGCCGGCGGCGGAACGCTCGACTACCTGTTCGAATTCTCGGGACTGAGCGGCGACCTCGGCGGCAACCTCAAGCTCGCGAGCAACTGGGTCGCCGACTTCCGCCGACTGTACGACTTCGCCGAAGCAGGCAAAGCCAACCTGACCGTCCCGGCAGCCAAGTTCAACCGAGCACGACGGATCGACACGAAGATCGCCAACCCACTGCACGACCTGCCCAGCGGCACCGTCGGCGACCCTGCGATCCCCGACGAAGATCCACGCCGCAACCTCGCATTTCGAAATCTCGTACGCGGGAAGATGGTCAAGCTCGCGACCGGGCAGCAGATGGTGCGATTCCTCAAGAACAAGGGAATCACACTCAACGGCCTCAGCCGCCCCCAGATCCGCGACGGCAACGGCGGCGCCGATCTCGGCACGCTCACGACGAACCAACGCAATGCGCTTCTCACCAACACTCCCCTCTGGTTCTACGTCCTGCGCGAGGCCGAGCTGAACAACGGAGCTATGCGCGGCGTCGGTGGTCGCATCGTCGCCGAGACGTTCCACCGCGCGATGGAAGGAAGCGAATTCTCAATCGTCCGCGACACCGCGTTCCGCCCGAGCCTGGGCCCCAACAACACCACCTTCCGAATGGTCGACCTGCTCATGTTCGCCTTCGAGGGAAACGGCGCGCTCCTGAACCCGCTCGGCGACTAGCGGAACGCCCATTCGCGGAAGCCATCACCAACTACGGCGCTAGCGAACTGAGAGAACCTGGGGGCTGGGCGCTGCTCAATGCGCTTCCGAGTGGACCGCTGCTAAGGGGTTGGGAGCGATCTTTGTTAGCCGTAGGCCCGTCGACGCTCACGCACGGGCGGTTCAGTTGCGAACGCCGCGGCTGAGGTGAAGTGGGCGGATGAACCGCCGATCGGGGGACGAATCAACGAGCCGCTCGCGCCGAGGATGGGTGTGCGGCGTGAGGGGCCCGATGCGGCGGGGCCTCAGCGCCGACGTCGCTGAGGCAGGGCCTGCGGCGGGCCCTGCCAAGGCAGAGCTGCGGCCATGCGAATTCGAACCGGATCGGTGTCGTCAACCAGTGAGCTTGCCGGCTACCTGCGCCGCTGCGACTGTCTGGTGGAGTTCGTCGACGACTGGACGCTCGAGGTCGGCGTTCGCTCGGGATCGCTGAGCGAGCGGCATGCACGGCTCGAGCTCGACGCGTATCTCACGGTCTGGCAGGCGATGAACCCTGCCGTCTGGATCGAGCGGCTCGAGCCGCGAGGCGCAAGCGCCTAGAGCTCGTCGCGTTCAGCGTGCTCGGCCTGCAACCGCTGGAGCTCGCTCACCTGTAAGTCCAGGTCCCGCAGCGTGGCCTCGGTCGTGCCGCCGCTGCTGCGGACAAGCTCGAGTTCCCGCTTGAGCTCGCTCAGGCGCTGCCAGTACCACGCCTGCTCATTGCGCAGAAGCTGCAGCTCCGTTCGCGCTTGCTCGAGCTCGGTCTGCGTCTCGGAGTGGCGAGCGCTTTCCCTTTCGAGGTCGGCCTCGAGCTCACCCTCACGCTGATCACGCTCGCTGTGTTCCGCGCGCAGCCGCCGTGTTTCAAACCTCGCCTGCTCGAGCTCGCGCGATCGGGCTTCGACCTCGAGACGCTGTGCGTCTTCCTGCTCCTCGAGCCGCCTGATCCGCGTCTCGGCCTCGCCGCGAGCGCTGCGTGCAAGCTCTAGCTCGCGCTCGAGCTCGCCCTGGCGCTGCTCAACGTCGTTCCGCTCGACCCGCAATCGGGCGTGAGCTTCCCGAGCAAGCTCGAGCTCGGCTTCGAGGTCAGCATGACGCTCCTCGCTCCGGCGCTTCTCGACGCGGAACTGCTCCAGGTCGCTGCGAGCCTGCTCGAGCTCGTCCGCGAGCGCTTTCGCCTCGAGACGATGCACGCTTTCGTGCTCCTGGAGACGACCAATCTGCTCGTCACGCTCCGCAAGTGCACGCTCACGCTCCGCAAGCGCGTTCTCGGCCTCATCGTGAGTGCTCCGAGCAAGCGCCAACTCGCGCCCGAGCTCACCCAGACGCTGCTCTCGCGCTCGCTCCTGAGCCCGCAACGCGTCCAACTCAGTTCGCACGTGGCCAAGCTCGCCCGTCCGCGCTTCCGCTTCGAGCTGTAGCGCGCGTTCGGCCTCCTCGAGCCGGCGAAGCCGATCATCCCGCTCCGCCAATGCAGCTTCGGCTGCGCTGTGGTCGTCGCGGACGAGCTCGAGCTCGCGCTCGAGCTCCTGCTGGCGCTGCTTCCGCCCGCTCTGTTCGGCGCGCAACTTCTCCAACTCGCTTCGCGCCTGGTCCAGCTCGCCCGCGCGTGCCTCGGCGGCGCTGAGGGCGCCACGCGCAACCTCCAGTTCGCGCTCGAGCGCCGCCTCGCGTGCATCAGCCTCGGCGCCGCGAGCTTGCGCGTCTTGCTCGGACCGGCGCAGCAGATCGTCACGCTTCGCAACCTCGGCCTCGGCCTCGCCGAGAGCGCTGCGCGAGAGGTCGAGCTCGCTTTCGAGCTTCCCTACACGCTGCTCGCGCTTTCGCTGTTTGGCCTGCAACCGATCCAGTTCGACGCGCGCGTGCTCGAGCTCGCCCGCCAATGCCTGCGCCTCGGCACGACGCGCTCGTTCGTCCTGCTCGAGCCGGCGGAGCAGATCGTCACGCTTCGCAACCTCGGCCTCGGCCTCGCCGAGAGCGCTGCGCGAGTCCTCGAGCTCGCGCTCGACCTTCCCTACGTGCTGCTCGCGTTGTTGACCTTGAGCCTGCAACTGGTCGAGCTCGAGGCGCGCGTGCTCGAGCTCGCCGGCCAATGCCTCTGCCTCGGCACGACGCGCTCGTTCGTCCTGCTCGAACCGGCGGAGCAGATCGTCACGCTTGGCAAGCTCGGTCTCGGCTTCGCCGAGAGCGCTGCGCGAGAGCTCGAGGTCCTGCTCGAGCTCTGATTGGCGCTGCTCCCGTTGGGCCCCGTCGGCCTGCAAGCGCTGCAGCTCGACGCACGCTTGCTCGAGCTCATCCGCCTGGGTTTCCGTCTTGGCACGATGTGCCCGCTCGTCTTCCTCCAAATTACGAATGCGGTCGTCTCGCTTCGCAAGGTCTGCTTCCGCCTCGCGGAGAGCGCTGCGCGCGAGGCCGAGCTGCTGCTCGAGCTCTGCCTGAAGATGCTCTCGCTTCGTCTGTTCGTCTCGCAGGCGATTCAGCTCGCCGAGCTCCACCTCCCGTTCGCGCAGAGCGCCTTCGAGCTCGTTTCGACCGTTCCGTGCTAGCTCGAGTTCCTGCTCGAGCTCGCGCTGCCGCTGCTCCTGCTGAGCGCGCAACCGATCGAGCTCGCCCAGCCTTAGCTCTTGCGAGTGCAGTTGTTGCTCTTTCTCGCCGAGTGCGGACGCCGTCTCGCTTCGACCGTTACGCGCGCGCTCGAGCTCGCGCTGGACCTCGTCCAGGCGCTGCTCACGCGCATCGCGGTCTGCCCACAGGCGTTTCAGCTCGACGCGCGCGCTCTCCGCCTCCGAGGCGATGTCGACGCGGCGAGCAGCTTCCTTCTCGAGCCCGACTTCCAGCTCTCGCAGCCGTTGCTCCTGTGCGCGCATGGCGGTCTCAGCCTCGGCCCGGGAGCTCTGCGCAAGCTCGAGCTCGTGCTCCAGCTCACGCCGCTGATCCTCGCCTTCGTCGCGTTCGGCCCTCAACCCCTCGAGCTCGGCGCGTGCCTGCTCGAGCTCCTCCGCGCGGGCGTCCGCGTCGAGTCGCTGGACCCGCGCCTCCTCGTCGAGCTGACGAAGCCGATCGTCACGCTCCGCCAGCACGCGCACGTACTCCCCAAGCGTGGCCTTGAGTGCAATGAGCTCGTCCTCGCTCTCGTGCTCCTCGGGGTGAAGGAGACGGACAGTCGCCCCGGGCACTTCCTCGGGTTCATCTTCTTCTTGTTCGTTAGACGGAGCCTCGGAGGGTTGAGGAACGATCCTTTCTTCCCGCTTGATGAGTTGCGCCCGCAGGCCCGTGCCGTAGCCCTCCTCCGGCTCGAGCCAGAGCCCGCTTTGCTGCGCGAGCGCATCTTGAATCGCCAGCCGGGAGGTGTAGCCGCGGGCGATCAGGATGTCCCCGAGCCGCCCTCCGGACTCCTCCTGAACCTTGAGTGCCTGCTCGAGCTGCTCCTCCGAGATGACGCCCATCTCGATCAGAAGCAGGCCCAGCAGGCGCCTGGGTTGTTCCAGCGCACTCATCGCCACACTAGGAATCGACCGATTAGGCCGAACGCATGAGCGCCATGGTCCGAGCGCCGTGCCCAAGAGGTCTCGCCGATGTGGATTTCAGCTGCCGCAGGCTAGGCGACCCAGACGAGGCAAGTGGTCCCTTCGCGGATCTTCTTCGCCGCGCGGCGGTACGTTCGCGGCTTGAGCCGCGAGGGCTCGGGGCCGAAGACGAGCACGCCCGGGTTGCGCTCGGCCACCAGCTCCAGGAGCGCCGCGATCGGGTGCGGGCTGCACACCCGCAGTCGCTCGACCCGCACCGCCAGCGACCGGGCAAGATCCGCCGGCTTGCGCAGATCGTCCTGAAGATCCGGCCTTTCGACGTAGCCGTACCCGAGGAAGGTGGAGTGCACGGGCAGGACCTCGACGGCGTTGACGACGACGAGCGGCTGCCCCGTCTCGACGGCCGAATCGACGGCGAACGCGGTCGCGTCCTCGGCAAAGGGAACGTCGAGCGTCGCGAGGAGCACTGGGCGACCAGCGGCCGCGAGCGACGAGATGTCCTCGGTCGGACCGCTGGGCCGGAGGGTCAGCACGCTATTCGGGGTGGAGCTCCCACCGAGGTGCACTTCGCGCCGTGCGCCGGTACCTGCGCCGCCAGTACGGAAGGAGGAAGAAGAGCCAGGCCGCGAGCAGCGCCGGAGTCAACAAAATGAAGCGCGCGCTGACGACGGCGATGAGCGGGACCATCACCGCTATCGCGATCGCGGCCGCCGCGAGCGCCTCCACCTGATGGCGCCTCATCCGCCGGAGCAGGCCGTCGTACTCCTCGGCCGGGATCTGCTGCGTGTTCCACGAGCGCCCGCAACGCTCACAGCGCCACCGATCGCCGTAGGCCACGTCCCTCGACTCGCCGCACTCGCACTTGATCGTGATCGGAGGCCGACGCATCTCGAACGATTGTAGGCGCCGTTGAAAGTCTTTGAAACAGGTGTTACCTTCGGCGCGCGGTCACACATCTGGCGGACGAGAAGGAGGTACACCGTGGCTGAGGCAGTCGTCGAGGAACGACAGCTTCTCAAGACGCTCCGCTGGTACGACGGGTTCGTCATCTGCCTCGCGAATCCAGGCTTTCTGCTGGGGTCGCTCGGCTGGTCCGTGCTCGACATGGGCGGCTGGGGCGCGATGCTGATCTGGGGCGTCACGGCGGCCATCGTCTTCCCGGTCACCATCATCTACTCAGAGCTCGCCGCGATGTTCCCGCACAAGTCCGGCGGTCTCTCGATCTACGCGAACGAGGGCTGGCGAAAATACACGACGCTCATCGGACCGGTGGCGACGTTCGGCTACTGGATCGGCTGGTCGGTCGTGCTCTCGTTCCTCGGGCTGTTCGTCGGGTACATCGCCCAGGCTGCATGGTTCCCGCACCAGAAGTTCGGAACGTATGCCTTCGGCGGCGCGGAGATCGACAAGGGGTACTTCGCCATCGGGAGCGTCCATCTCGGGCTCCAGCACTTCATTGCCATCGGCCTCATCATCTGCGTCTGGCTCTTCAACGTCTTCGGCACGCGCATCGCCGTGTCGTTCAACTACCTGGCCGGGCTCCTGCTCATGGTCCCGCTCTTCTGCTTCACGTTGCTGCCGTTCCTGAACGGGGACTTCCATTCCTCCAACCTCAAGTTCAAGCTCAACGACTCAGGCCTCGCGTGGGGAGGCTGGCAGCTCGCGTTAGTGTGGATCTGGATCATGATCTGGTCGACGGCTCCCGAAGCCTGTGCGACCTTCGCCCCCGAATTCAAAGACACCGTCCGAGACACGAGAAAAGCACTGCTCTCGTCGGCGGCCTTCATCCTCCTGATCAACACCCTGGTGCCGGTCTCTCTGACCGGCGGAGTCGGAGAGAAGACGGTCGGCGCGTTCGACTACGTCGGCGCCCTCGACAAGCTCGTCGGCTCGGGAGCGAGGGACTTCTTCGTCGTCGTCATGTGCCTCAGCTTCATCCTGTCGATGAACACGGCGACCGCGGATGGGAGCCGCGCCCTCTACGGCATCTCGAAGAGCGGTCTGACGATCAAGGAACTGGGGCGGTTGAACCGCTTCAACGTGCCCGGATGGGCGATGACGCTCGACATGACGATCAACATCCTGTTCATCCTCTTCGTCGGCAACCTGTTCGGCATCCTCGTTGCGAGCAACATCGGCTACGTGCTCGCGAACATGTTTGCCATCGGCGCGTTCGTCCTGCTGCGCAAGGACCGACCGGACTGGCCGCGCCCGATCAAGCTTCCCTCCTTCTGGGTGCCGGTCGCCGTCGTGCTCTTCGCCGCCTTCGCCCTTTTCAGCATCGTCGGCATCGGCTGGTTCCAGATCGCCGGCGGCGGGGCGGTCTACGGCGGCACGAAGGAGAAGATCATCGGCTTCTGCGTCCTCGCGATTTCCTTGCTCCTCTTCCTGTTCCGCCGAATCGTCCAGGACAGGGAGACGCCGCACTGGCGTGAAGAGGTGCCGACCATGCCGGACGAGGTGCCTGCACCGGAAGTACCCGCGGTTCCGGTGACCTAGACCGAATCGTCGAGAGGGGGCGGGCACACCCCGTCCCCTCTCGTTGCGCGGGCTGCGCCCACGCGGGAGAATCGAGCTACCTCGTCTGCAAAGGAGGCTCACCGCGATGGCGCGCGACCCGAAGTACGACATTCTCTTCGAGCCGATCCAGCTCGGGCCGAAGACGATGAAGAATCGCTTCTACCAGATCCCGCATTGCAACGGCTTCGGGTCGGAGAAGCCACTCAGCCAGGCGTACTTCCGAGCGATGAAGGCCGAGGGCGGCTACGGCGCGTGCTGCACGGAGTACTGCTCGATCTCGCCCGAGTCCGACGACACGCACCGGGTGTCGGCGCGCCTCTGGGACGACGAGGACGTCAAGAACCTGTCCGTCATGTGCGAGATGCTGCACGAGCACGGCGCTCTCGCTGCCGCGGAGCTCTGGTACGGCGGGCCACACGCGCCTTGCATGGAGTCACGCTCGGTGCCACGCGGGCCCTCGCAGATTCCGAGCGACTTCGAGTACCTCACCTACGCCAAGGAGATGGACAAGGACGACATCCGCGAGGTGCAGCAGCTCTACGTCGACGCAGCGATTCGCGCGCGGGAGGCTGGCTTCGACATCGTCTACGTCTATGGATCGCATTCATATCTGCCGCAGCAGTTCCTGACTCCGTACTACAACAAGCGCACCGACGAATACGGCGGCTCGTTCGAGAACCGGGCCCGCTTCTGGCGCGAGACGATCGAACAGGTCAGAGAGGCGGTCGGCGACGACACCGCGATCGCCGTGCGCATGTCCTGCGACATGTTCATGGGCGACGCCGGGACGCAGCTCGAGCGGGACTGCCTCCCGTTCGTCGAGCTCTGCGACGAGATCGTCGACGTCTGGGACATCAACGTGTCCGGCATCTCGGAGTGGGGCGAGGATGCGACCCCGTCCCGCTTCTATCCGTCGGGACGGCTGCTGCCCTGGCAGGAGGCTGTCAAGAAGGTCGCCAAGAAGCCGGTGCTCGGCGTCGGCCGCTTCACGAGCCCCGACCTGATGGTCGACGCGATCAATTCCGGGAAGCTCGACATCATCGCCACCTGCCGTCCCTCGATCTCGGATCCGTTCTTGCCGAAGAAGATCGACGAGGGCCGGCTCGACGACATCCGCGAGTGCATCGGCTGCAACATCTGCATCTCGCGCTGGGAGATCGGCGGGCCGCCCGTGATCTGCACGCAGAACGCGACGGCAGGCGAGGAGTACCGACGCGGCTGGCATCCCGAGAAGTTCGACACGGCCGAGAACGCCGACAACGACGTTCTCGTCGTCGGGGCGGGGCCGGCGGGGATGGAGTGCGCGATGATCCTCGGCAAGCGCGGCATGCGGCGCGTTCACCTCGTCGAGGTCGCGGACGACATGGGCGGAATCATGCGGTGGATTCCCCAGCTTCCGGGTCTCGGCGAGTGGGCGCGCGTCGTCAACTACCGCAAGATCCAGATCGACAAGCTGCGGAACGTCGAGTTCATCCCGGGTACGACGCTCGATGCCAACGGCGTGAAGGAGTACGGAGCCGAGATCGTCGTCATCGCCACCGGTGGGTACTGGGTCGGTGACGGCCTCAACGGCTGTACGCATGACACGATCCCGGGCGCTGATGCGTCACAGCCGTGGTGTCTGACTCCCGAGCAGATCATGCGCGACGGCAAGGACGTTCCGGGCGCCCGCGTGGTCGTCATCGACAACGACGGCTACTTCATGGGCGTTTCCCTGGCCGAGAAGCTGGCCAGCGAAGGGAAGAAGGTCACGCTCATGACGCACCTGGGCCACATCGCGCCCTACATGCACTTCACGCTCGAGGCGCCGAACCAGCACCGCAAGCTCCACAAGCTCGGGGTCGACATCGTGACCTCGCACATGCCGAGCCGCATCGAGCAGGGTGCGGTCGTGGCGACGCACGTGTTCGACGAGGATGGGCACGAGCAGACGTGGGAGGCGGACGCAGTCGTGCTGGTCACGCAGCGTCGCTCGAACGAGGCGCTCTATCGCGAGCTCAAGGACAGCGTCGGATTCGACACCCTCCGCGGGGAGGGAATCACCGCCTGCTACCGGATCGGCGATTGCGAGGCGCCGCGGCTGATCGCCGACTGTGTCTTCTCCGGGCACCGTCTCGCGCGCGAGATCGACTCCGAGAACCCCGAGGTTCCGAAGCCGTTCATCCGCGAGCGGCGCGTGATCGAGCGCGAGCTCGCGGCGGTATAGGAGCAGCGCGAAGCCGGCGCCGCCCGCGTGAAGATCGTCGTCTGCGTCAAGCAGGTCGCAGTGCTCGGCGACGAGGTCGAGTTCACCGACGACGCGCGCGACGTCGACCCTGACTTCCTCGACGCCTCGCTCAACGAGTGGGACTCCTATGCGACCGAGGAGGCGCTTCGCATCCGGGAGAACGCCGGAAGCGACGGTGACGAGATCGTCGTCGTCTCCGTCGGCGACGGCGACGTCGAACCGGCGATGCGGCGCTGTCTCGCGATGGGGGCGGATCGCGCGACCCGGATCGACCATTCCGGCTCGCGCGACCCGATCACGATCGCGCGGTTGCTCGCGCCTGTGGTGAATGCCGAGTCGCCGGACCTCGTCTTCTGCGGCGTGCAGTCGAGCGATGCGGTGCAGGCGGCGACGGGAACTGCGCTCGCCGAGCTGCTGGACCTTGCGCGTGTCGCGGTGGTGACGCGGATCGAGTTGGACACGGGAGCCCGTCGCGCCACCGTGCACCGCGAGCTCGAGGGCGGTCTCGTCGACGTCACCGAGGTCGACACGCCGGCGCTGCTGACGATTCAGACGGGAATCAACCAGCCTCGCTACGCAACGCTGCGGGCGATCAAGCAGGCAGAGCAGGAGCCGATCCAGGTCGTCGCAGCCGGTGAAGAAGGCGAGCCTGCCTATCGGGTCCGTCGCATGTTCGCCCCGCCGAAAGGCGAGGGCGCGGAGCTCCTCGACGGGTCCGCGGCCGACATCGCGCGACGGATCGCCGGAATCGTCCAGGAGCGACTGAAGTGAGCGAGACGCTGATCGTCGCCGAACACCTGCGCGGTGCGATGCGCGACGTCACCGGCGAGCTCGTCACGGCCGCGCGGCTGCTCGGGAACCCTGTCGCGGTCGCCGTGATCGCGCGCGACCCTTCGCGGCTCGAGGTGACCTACGAGGGGGTCGACGAGATTGTCGGCGTCCCGGTCGAGCAGGCGGAGTTCGAGAACGACGTCTATCAACACGCGCTCGAGGCATTGATCGCAGAACGGCAGCCCGAGGTCGTGTTGCTCGGCTTCACCGTCAACTCGATGGGCTACGGACCGGCGGTCGCCGCGAAGCTCGACCTCGGCTTCGCGAGCGACGTGCACGGCCTCGCGCTCGACGGCGAAGCGGTGATCGCGACACGGTCGTTCTACGGCGGCAAGGTCGACGCGGAGCTCGAGTTTCCCGAGGGCCGGCCCGTGCTCCTGCTGATTCGCCCGACCGCCTTCGCGCCCGCGCCGAGCGGTGGGAGCCCGTCGACGAGCGCCTTCTCGGTCGAGGTTCCGTCCTCGCGCGCGCGACATGTCGACTTCCGGGAAGCGGCCGTCGGAGACGTCGACATCACGACCGCCGACTTCCTCCTGTCGATCGGACGCGGAGTCGGAGAACAGGACGCGATTCCGCAGTTCGAGCGACTGGCCGAGAAGCTCGGCGCAGTGCTGTCCGTCTCGCGTCCACTCGTCGACGCGGGCTGGATGCCGAATGCGCGCCAGGTCGGCCAGTCCGGGAAGACCGTCAAGCCCAAGGTCTATCTCGCACTCGGGATCTCGGGAGCAGTTCAGCACCTCGCCGGCATGAAGACGAGCGGAACGATCATCGCGGTCAACACCGATCCGGAGGCGGCGATCTTCAACGTCGCGCACTACGGCGCCGTCGCCGATCTCTTCGACGTCGCCGACGAGCTCGAGAAGCTCTCTTGACGCCGACGCGATCGACGTTCGCCGGCCTCGAGACCTGGGAGATCGTCTTCTGGTACGGCCTGATCGCGCTGTCGACAGCCGTCTTCGCGTGGGGCGTCGTTCGCCTCGTCCTCAAGTACCGGCGCGGACGCGGGCCGCTCCGCTTCGACCGGCCGTGGACACGCCTGCGACGCGCTGCGACGGTCGTCTTCACGCACTCGTGGATCAAGCGGCGCGACCCGCTGGCAGGAGCGGGCCACTTCCTGATCTTCTACGGCTTCGTCGTCCTCTTCCTCGGGACCGTCATCCTCGCCTTCCAGGACGACGTCGCGAAGCCGATCCTGGGCTGGCACTTCTTCCGGAACGGCTTCTACGAGGCCTACTCCCTCTTCCTCGACGTCTTCGGCGTCGCGCTCGTCGTCGGCCTCGCGATCATGGCGTACAAGCGCGGGATCCAGAAGCCGTTTCGGCTGAGCTACCGGCGTCCGGATCGGACGGAGAGCGAGACCGAACGGCGCGCATACGTGATCGGCGACTGGACGTTTCTCGGGATCCTCTTCTTCCTCGCTCTGACGGGATTCCTGCTGGAGGCGTTCCGGATCGCCGAGAGCAATCCGTCGTTCGAGGTCTGGTCGCCGCTCGGCTGGGCTGCGGGGCATGCGTTGCGAGGCATCGGTGTCAGCGGAGAAGCGGCGTCGACCGCGCACTTCGTCCAGTGGTGGGTGCACGGCGTCGTCGCGCTCGGCTTCGTCGCCTCGATTCCCTTCACGAAGGCCGTGCACATGCTCACGAGCCCCGCGAGCGTCGCGACACGCGAGGAGCGCGCCGCGCAAGAGCTCGTGCCGATTCCCGCCGGTGCGAAGCCGGACGAGGTCGGATTCGGGACGATCCTCGACTTCCCGGCGCGCTACCTCCTCCAGTTCGACGCGTGCACGAAGTGCGGCAAGTGCCATGCCGCCTGTCCCGCGACGAATTCCGGGTATCCGTTGTCCCCGCGTGATCTGATCCTCGACCTGCGCGAGGTCGCCGAGGGTGCTCTCGGCCTGCGCCGCGAGCTCGGAATCCCCCCGTTGCACGACCCCGCGGCCAGCGTGCTGGGAGATCCCATTCGTCCCGAGACGCTCTGGTCGTGCATGCAGTGCATGGCGTGCGTCGAGATCTGTCCCGTGGGGATCGAGCACGTCCCGATCATCAACGGGATGCGCCGCCGGCTCGTCGAGCAGGGCGAGATGGATTCGAGCTTGCAGCAGACGCTGGAGTCGATCTACGAGACGGGCAACTCGTTCGGCGAAACTGGCAGGAAGCGGGCCCGATGGACAAGGGCACTCGACTTCGAGGTGAAGGACATCCGGAAGGAGCCTGCGGAGATCCTCTGGTTCGTCGGGGACTACGCGTCGTTCGACCCGCGGAACCAGCTCGTCACGCAGACGTTGGCCCGCGTCCTGCAGCACGCCGGCGTCGACTTCGGAATCCTCTACGACGCCGAGCACAACGCAGGTTGCGACGTCCGACGGGTCGGCGAGGAGGGACTCTTCAACCACCTGCGCGAGCAGAACGTCGCGACCATCTCGCGCTGTACGTTCGACCGGATCCTCACGTGGGACCCGCACTCGTTCCACACCCTGCGGAACGAATATCCGACCTTCGGCGTGGACTGGGAGGTCGTGCACCACTCGCAGCTCCTCCTCGAGCTCATCGAGGCTGGCCGCCTCGCGCCGTCGAAGACGCTCGACTACCGGGTCACCTACCACGACCCGTGCACGCTCGGCCGGTACAACGGCGTCTACGACGAGCCGCGTCGTGTTCTCGCGGCGATCGGGACCGAGCTCGTCGAGATGCCGCGCAGCCGCGACAACTCCTTCTGCTGCGGCGCCGGGGGCGGACGAATCTGGATGAGCGAGCTGAAGCGCGAAGACGCGCCTCGTCCCAGCGAGCAGAGGATCGACGAGGCGGTGGCGCTCGGAAACGTCGACCACTTCGTCGTCTGCTGTCCCAAGGACGTCACCATGTACGAGGACGCGATCAAGACATCCGGCCACCAGGGAGACATCGAGCTACGCGAGCTGACCGAGCTCGTGTGGGAGTCGCTCGACCTCCCGGCGCTCGTCGCTGCAGCCACGCACGAGAGAGAGGAGGAGCAGGCATGAGCAAGGAGACCGCGTTCTACCCGCGGCTGAAGGCGCTCACGGACGAGTGGATGGATCTCTTCGGCTACCTGGCGCCGCTGAACGTGACCGACACGCTCGAGGAGTACCGCGCGGTCCGGGAGACAGCGGGGTTGATGGACTTCACGATGTTGCGCAAGGTCGATCTCGACGGGCCGGGCGCGCTCGACCTCGTAAATCGCGTCGTCACACGCGACGTCTCGAAGCTCGAGCCCGGCCACATCGCCTACGGCGCGCTCTGCGACGAGAACGGCAAGATGGTCGACGACTGCACGGTCATGCGGCGAGACGGAGCGGGCGAGCACGTTCGCTTCTGCGGAGCCAACGATCGCGACTACCAGATCTTCTCCGAGCACGCCGAAGGGACGGAGATCCGCGTCCGCGAGTTCACCGACGACATGCCGCACCTCTGCCTCCAGGGGCCCCT
>VAYM01000130.1 GCA_005884945.1 Actinomycetota bacterium
CATGAGGAGCGTGAAGCCGAGCGGTGCGAGTGCCTTTTCGTAGAACGCCTTGCTTCGCTCGTAGTCAGCAACCGCGAACCCGACGTGATCGAGCATCATTCGGCACTGCCTCTCTCTCATAAAACGGGTACCGGAAGAGTAGAGAGGGCCGCGCGTGGCGCACGTGGCGATTCAGCCGGCCTCCCGCGTGCGGCTCAGCGCAACAGGCGCGAAAGCCTGCGGTCCTTCAATACGCGGCCGCCGGTCTGGCACTCGGGGCAGTAGTAGATCGTGTGCTCCTCGAAGTCGACGCGCGCGATCGGCGTGCCGCAGACGTAGCACGGCTGGCCGAGCTTGTCGTGCACGCGATACGTCTTCTTGTCGTTCGCACCGCGCTCGCGCAACTCGAGCCCGCGTGACAGCTCCGAGTCGATCGCCTCGGCGAGCCGTCGCACGTCGTCCGGATCCAGCTCACGTGACAGCGCGTAGGGCGACAGTTGCGCGTGGTGGAGGATCTCGTTCGCCCACGCACGGCCGATGCCGGCGATCACGCGCTGGTCGCGGAGAAGCGAGTGCAGCCGCCGCGATTCGTCGGCGCAGATCTCGGCGAGCCGCTCCACGCCGAGCCCGAGCGCCTCGGGCCCGAGGTGCGAGAGCTCGACCTCCGCCTCCTCGGGCGTCAGCAGCCACACGCCGGCGCGCTTCTTCGCACCGGCCTCGGTGAGCACGAGCTGCGACCCGCCCTGGAACGCAAGCCGGAAAGCCGGCACCTTCGGTCCCTGCTCGCCGGCGCGGAGAAACCGCAGGCGGCCGGCCGTCATCAGATGCACGAGCAGGACGAGCTCGCCGTCGTCAGTGGGAAAGAGGAGGCGCTTCGCGCGCCGTTCCGCCCCGGCGAGCCGCCGCCCCTCGAGCACCGACAGCGGCGGGTCGAACGTCTTCAGCGTCGCCACGTGCGCCGGCCCGGCCTTCACGATCGGAAACGCCGAGACGGGGTCGTTGAGCGCTCGCCGCCACGCCTCGACCTCCGGCAGCTCAGGCATCGGCGGGCGGCCCGACCACGATGCCGCCGACCGGGGCGGGCTCAATCGTCGGCGCAGGCTGCGGCTCGAAGTGCGGGACGCTGATCAGCGAGCGGACGGGCGAGAACGCAATCGGCACCCACGACAGCGAGCCGCCGATCCCGGCGATCAACAACGTGGTGCGAAGCCCGATCGTCGTGGCGAGCAGGCCGCCGAGCAGCGCGCCGAGCGGGAGCACGCCCCAGACGATGAACCGCATGACGGAGTTCATCCGGCCCTGCAGCCGCTCCGGCGTGATCGCCTGCCGCAGGCTGATCTGCGTGATGTTGTAGACGACGCCGCTGAATCCGAACAGCATCAGGGCTGCGACGAGGACGGGGACGGGAAAGGCGGTCGGAGCCGCGGGAATGAGGAGCAGCGACGGGCCGACCGCGATCGCCGACCACAGCAGCGTGCGGCCGACTCTGAACCGCCTGCCGATCCATCCTGCCGTGAACGCCCCGACCAGGAGCCCGAGGTTCGAGCACGCGAGCATCACGCCGATCAACGTCGCGGAGAGGTCGAGCCGCCGGACGAAGTACACGAACAGGATCGCGAACGTGACGTTGCCGAAGAAGTTCGAGTTCGCGGTGCAGGCCGCAATCGCACGCAGGTGCGGGTTGCGGAGGACGTAGCGGAGCCCTTCCATCAACTCGCGCCGCATGCCCGCGCTCTCCCCTTCCTGCCGCTCGGGGGCCACGTCCGGCCGTCGGATCGAGAAGACGAACGCCGACGACGCGAAGAAGCTCGTGACGTCGACGAGGATCGCGTACGGCGCCGTTACGAGCTTGATGAGCGGCCCTGCGACCCCCGGGCCGGCGAGCTGCGCGACGGACGCGGACGCCTGGAGCTTCGAGTTCCCTTCGACGAGCTGATCACGCTCGACGAGCGACGGGAGGTACGACTGGTAGGCGACGTCGAAGAACACGGTCAGCACACCGACGACAAAGGCGACGGCGAACAGCTGCCAGATGTGCAAGTCGCCGGTGGCATAGACGATCGGAATCGAGGCGAGCGCCAGCGCGCGGGCTATGTCTCCAACGACGAGGATCCGTCGCCGCGGCAAGCGGTCGACCCAGACGCCGGCCGGGAGCGCAAGGAGGAGAAACGGCAGCTGCTCGAAGATCGTCAGCGCCGCAACTGCGAACGCACGCGCGTGGAGAACGTAGAGCGCCGTCAGCGGCAGCGCGATCAGGCTGAACTGTGTCCCGAACTCGCTGATCGTCTGGCCGGTCCACAGCTTCATGAAGTCCGGGTGGCGCCAGAGGGTGTTCTCGCGCCGCGGCAGCTTTACGCTCTTCAACATGGGTCCGCTCAGCGTAATCGTCCGCAGGGCCGGAGTCGTCGAGGCCCGCCACCGGGTCCACGCGGTCGCCGTCGAGAATGGCTCTGTGATCGAGTCTGCCGGCGATCCCGGCCTCGTCTGCTTCATGCGGTCGTCGTCGAAGCCGTTGCAGGCGATTCCGCTCGCCCGGGCACGGAGCGACGTCGACACCCGCGATCTCGCGATCGCTTCGGCTTCACACCTCGCGGATCCGGATCAGCTCGCTGCAGTCCGGGCGCTCTTGGCGAAGGCGCCGGCAGAGGAGAGCGAGCTCGAATGCGGGCCGGCCGGAACGCCCGCGCGCAGGCTGAACCACAACTGCAGCGGCAAGCACGCGGGGATGCTCGCACTCTGCCGGGCGCGCGGCTGGCGGAGCGAGGGCTACCGGCTCGAAGGCCATCGCGTCCAGCGCGAGATGCACGCCGTCCACGCCGAGGCGGCCGAGCTCGACGCGGACGAGCTCGGCACAGGTGTCGACGGCTGCGGCGTCGTCACGTTCGCATTGCCGCTCGAGCGAATGGCGTTCGCCTTCGCGCGTTTCGAGCAGCTCGAGGGGGCGTCGCGAGTCGCAGACGCGATGCGCGCGCATCCCGATCTCGTTCGCGGGCCGGCGGCGACCGACACACGCTTGATGAAGGCGCTGCCGGGATGGATCGCGAAGGGCGGCGCAGAAGGACTGCTCTGCGCAGCCGGCGACGGCATCGGCGTTGCGCTGAAGGCCGAGGACGGAAGCGGCCGTGCGCTCGGGCCGGCGGCCCACGAGTTCTTCAGCCGGCTCGGCCGAGATCTCGGCGATCTCGCGGAGCTGCCGCTCGAGAACAGCCGCGGCGATCGCGTCGGCGAGATCGCCGGAAACTGATGCATGTTCCCGATGCAACGAAATGCGAGGGCCCGCCGGAAAAATCGCCCTTCCCCTTTGCGGACGCTTTTGTAATATCCCGAGCGGCGAGAGGGTGAGCCGGAGGGGAAACGAGCTCCGGCTCTTTCGCGTCTTGAGGTCGATCGAGTCCCCGTCAACCGCAAGCCGGGAGGTCAGCCAGAGTTGCTCACCGTCGACATCTCGCTCCCCGACGTGGAAGAGCTGCAGAAGCTCGTCCAGGATGGTCTCGAGAAAGGTCTCCTCAACTACGACGAGATCGCCGCCGGGTTAGAGGATGTCGAGCTCAGCAAGGAGCAGGTCGAGGACTTCTACACGTACCTGATCGACCACGGCGTCGAGCTCGTCGAGGGCGAGACGCACAAGCACCCGCCGCACGAGCAGCCGCAGCCCGAAGAGGAGAAGACGCCGAAGCTCGATCTGAGCGTCGAGCCCTCACTCGACTCGCTGCGGCTCTACCTGCGCGAGATCGGAAAGGTGCCGCTGCTGACCGCCGACCAGGAGGTCTACCTGGCGAAGCGGATCGAGCGCGGCGACATGTACGCGAAGACGCAGATGATCGAGGCGAACCTGCGCCTCGTCGTCTCGATCGCGAAGTCGTATCTCGGCCGCGGGCTGTCGTTCCTCGACCTGATCCAGGAGGGATCGCTCGGCCTCATCCGCGCTGTGGAGAAGTTCGATTACCGCAAGGGCTACAAGTTCTCGACGTACGCGACGTGGTGGATCCGGCAGGCTGTCACGCGCGCGATTGCCGACAAGGCGAGGACGATCCGGATCCCCGTGCACATGGTCGAGAAGCTCAACAAGGTCGTGCACATCGAGCGGCAGCTCGTCCAGCGGCTCGGCCGCGAGCCGCGGCCGGACGAGATCGCCGAGGAGCTCGAGATGACGACGGACGAGGTGCGCGAGATCCTGCGGATGTCGCAGTTGCCGGTCTCCTTGGAGAAGCCGATCGGCGAGGAGGAGGAGTCGGAGCTCGGCGACTTCGTCGAGGACGAGTCCGCGGAGTCGCCGTTCGACACGGCGACGCTGTCGCTCCGGCGCGAGGACATCGAGCACGCGCTCTCGGCGCTTCCGGAGCGGGAACGGCAGGTGATCGAGCTCCGGTTCGGGCTGTCGGGGTCCCAGCCGTGCACGCTCGAGGAGGTCGGCCGCGCGTTCGGCGTCACGCGCGAGCGCATCCGTCAGATCGAGAACAACACGCTCAAGAAGCTCGAGTCGCTCCCGGAGGCGCAGGGCCTAAAGGACTGCGTTTAGCGGCGCTGGAGCTGCCTTGCGGGGCGGGATCGCTCGCGGCGGCGATCGACGGCGAACGCGACGGCGACCACAACCGCAAACGCGACGAGTCTTCTGACGAGGGATGCGTCATCAGCGTCGTCACGGTTTCGGCGACGCCTTGCGCCAGGAGCACGAGCGTCCAGCCGAGCGCGATGGCAAGAACGACGTGACGAGCGTCGCGTCCCGCAGGAAGCGCTCGATGGCTTCTCGCATCCGGATCGCGCCCCTCGGCGCGAGCCAGTCGTCTGCGAAGCGGCCCGCCGCGAGCAACCGAAGCCGCGGTGTCCCCACGGGCCGGTAGAGGTCGAAGATCAGCTCGTGCCGGACACGCTTCGCACCCGTCAGCTCGACCGTCGACGCGTAGGTCTGGACCAAGAGCGGCCGCCGGACGACGCTTCCGCCGACGAGCAGTCGTCCGTCGCGTGCGACTTCGACGCGCTGCGAGGCGAACTGGTCGATCGCGGGACTGCCGAGCAGCAGGAGCCGTCGGACCGAGTGATTCCAGAAGAGTTGTTCCCACGATTGCTCCTTGCGCGCTCCGGGAGGCGCGAGGAGGTCGACTGCGCCGAGGTGCGCGTCGTCGACCCACGCGAGATCCGACGGGAGCGTCCCGCGCAGGAGGTGGCTCGTCTTCGAGTCGAAGGACGTCGCACCCGCGGACAGCGCGCAGCAGGCGGCGACGGCGGCGCCGAGCGCGAGGGCTGCAGGCAGCTTCCTCGCGGCGACGAGCGCTGCGAGGCCCGAGAGCGCGGCGGCGGTCAGAGCGACTGCGAGTGAGCCGTTGCCGGTCGTCACGAGCGACTCGAGACGCAGGACCGCCCACAGCGTCGGCGAGTCGTCCTTGTTGTGCGCGGCCGCGTAGCCGGAGAGCGGAATGCGGGCGGCGACGAGGAGGAGCCCGGCTGCGACGAACGCGACTGCGAGCTTCTGCGGCAGGCCGCGCTCGACGTAGAGACCGAATGCGATGCCGAGCAGCGGGACGAGCACCAACAGGTAGCGCTCCTGGAAGCGCTGCGAGTCGGTGTCCGCGATCTGCGAGGCCTCGAGCAGCAGCGCGCCGGCGAGCGTAACCGTCGTCGCTGCGAACCCGATCTCCGCGCGGGTACGCGGTCTGAACATCGCATAGGCGAGCCCCGCGAGCGCGCCCGGCACGATCACCCAGCCGGAGGAGTAGGCGAGCAGCATCGCATCGCGCGCGACCCAGTGGAGCATCGCGAGGGGCCGCAGCGTGTGTCTTCCGTGGGCGTACACGCCGAGTACGCGATCGTGTCCGAGCGTGGCGAAGAGAACGACCGGCGGGACGACGAGCAGAACGAGCGAGAGCCACAGCCGCCTCAGCGTCGTTATGACGCGAAACCGGTCGGCCGCAAGCGCGCCGAGGACGACTGCGACCGGCACGACCGCGTACTGGATCCGCGCCAGCACGGAGAGCGCTGCGAGCACGACGAACAGGAGCTGCGCGCGGCGCGACGCGTCGGCGCAGACGTAGATGCCCGCGCACAGCGTTCCCAGCACCAGCGGATACGCGAGCGGATCGGCGAGCATCGAGCCCGCGTATACGCCGTCCGGCACGGCGACGGCCAGCGCCGCGACGCCGATCCCGGGCCAGCGTGCAAGTCCGACCCGCCGGGCAAGCAGGTAAGCCGGGAGCGCAGCCAGCGAGACCTCGAATGCGTGCATCGCCTGCGTGAGCCGCCACGCCGTCTCCGGACTCGTGGTCATGAGCCAGATCGGCGCGGTGAGGATCGGCTCGAGCAGCGCCGGGAAGTGGACCCCGGCACCTCGAATCATCGGCCGCCCGTGCTCTGCGAAGCCACGCGCCAGCGACGGATAGATGTACTCGTCAGGCAGGTAGTACGGCGTGACCCGACCCAGTGCGGCGAGGAGCCGCCCACCGAAGCTCGCCGCGACGATTCCGGCGAGCCACACCCACGTGGGGACGGCGGCGGATCGACGGAGCGCGAAGGGAGCCGGTGCGACCTCGGTTTCGGCATGCGGAGCGGCGACGTCTACGGCCACAGAGGCCGTATCGGCCGCGCGCGGCTATCCCTTGAACGAGGGACGCCCCGCTAGTGCTGTGCGGCCCGCTGCGCGGGCACGAAGAGCTTGCAGTGCGGGCATTTGAAGCCGCGGTATCGCTCCGCCGACCCCGGGAGCAACTCTGCCGTGAACGGTTTCTTACAGTGAGGGCAAACGACCTCCTGCTCGTCCCGGGCGGCGTCGGTCACGCAAGCCAGCGTACCTACGGGAGATAGCTCAGGTACGTCTCGACCGAGGGCCGCTCTGGCGCAGGCGGCGAGCTTCGCGCGGGTCCGAGATGGATCAGCCCGAGCACGCGCTCCCCGTCCGGAACGCCGAGCGCTTCGCGGCCGGCGCGCGTGCGCACGACGCGTGGTGTTCGCCAGTACGCCGCGAGCCCGCGCTCATGCGCCCCGAGCAGGACGGCGTAGATCGCACATGCTGTCGCGCAGACGTCCTCTTCGTCGGAGATCAGGTCGCCCGAGAGCGCGGCCGTCGCGAGGACGAGCGTCGGCGCTCGCTCGAGCTTCGGCGCCTCCGACGGGCCTGCAGCTTCCTTGATGCGCTCGAACGATTCCGGGCCGAGGACGCGAAAGCGCCACGGAAACGTGCGGTGGTGGTTCGGCGCCCAACGCGCGAGCTCGAAGAGCTCTCGGAGCGCGTCGCGTTGGACCGGCTCCACGCCGAACGACTTGTGCGTTCGACGGGTGCGGATGACGTCGTCGATCACACGGCCAGCCTACGGGGTTCGCTTTCGTCGGCCGCGGGTAGATCGGAAGGCGACCGACCGAGAGGGGGAACGATGTTCCTGGCAGTGGCTGGCTGGGTCTGGACCGTGGTCGTGATCGTCGTCGCGCTGGCGTTGTTCGGGTTCATCGGCGCCTGGCGTCCGGGCGCGCGCCCGTAACCGGGGACGGTGCCGTCCGACGCATGAGAGCCGTCTTCGTTGCCGCGGTCGCGACGCTCGTGCTCGGTGCGCCCGTTGCCGGCGCGACGAGCCCAGGCTTCAGCGCTCACGTAGACAATCCGTGGTTCCCGCTGCGGCCGGGGACGACGTACGTGTACCGAGGCGTGAAGGACGGAAAGCCGTCGCGTGACGTCGTCACGGTCACGCACGAGCAGAAGACGATCACGGGTGCCCAGTGCGTCGTCGTCCGCGACCGCCTTTACCTTCGCGGCCGCCTCGAGGAGCGAACGAGCGACTGGTACTCGCAGGACGAGGCCGGCAACGTCTGGTACTTCGGCGAGGACACCGCCGAGCTCGACGCGCACGGGCATGTCACGAGCACGGAGGGCACGTGGAAGGCCGGTCGCAACGGCGCGAAAGCCGGGATCTACATGCCGGCGCATCCGAAGGTGGGCGAGACCGGTCGCCAGGAGTACTACAAGAACCAGGCCGAGGATCACTTCGAAGTCCTCAGCCTGCGCGCGCACGTCAAGGCGCCGTACGTGACGTCGAGCCGCGCGCTCCTGACGAAGGAGTGGACGCCGCTCGAGCCCGGTGTGATCGACCACAAGTACTACGTGCGCGGGATCGGAACCGCCCTCGAGCAGACGGTCAAAGGCGGCGACGAGCGAAACGCGCTGGTCTCCGTGAGCCACCGGTGACGGTGCCCTTTACGATCGCTGCATCGACGACGTCCTGACTTCCGAGGCGCGCGATTTCGTCACGCGCCTTCACCGTGAGCTGAATCCGGCGCGGCTGGACCTGCTCGAGCGGCGACGCGAGCGTCAACGCGCACTCGACGGCGGGGAGCTGCCCGACTTCGTCGAGGAGACGCGACACGTGCGCGAGGGTGATTTTCACGTCGCTCCCGCACCGCGCGACCTGCAGGACCGGCGCTGCGAGATCACCGGCCCCGTCGACCGGAAGATGATGATCAACGCGCTGAACTCCGGCGCCCGCGTCTTCATGGCCGACTTCGAAGACGCGAACTCGCCGACCTGGGCGAACGTCCTCGAGGGGCAACGGAACGTCTCCGACGCCGTGCGCAGCACGATCTCGCTCGACACGCCGGAGAAGACGTACCGGCTGAACGACGAGATCGCGACGCTGCTCATTCGTCCGCGCGGCTGGCACCTGCCGGAGCGCCACTTCCCGGTCGACGGGGAGCCGATCAGCGGCAGCCTGTTCGACTTCGGCCTCGTGATGTTCCGCAATGCGCGCGAACAGCTCGAGCGCGGAACCGGCCCGTACTTCTACCTTCCGAAGCTCGAGTCGCATCTCGAGGCGCGCCTCTGGGCGCAGGCATTCGAGTGGGCCGAGCAAGAGCTCGCGCTGCCGCACGGCTCGATCCGGTGCACGGTGCTGATCGAGACGATCCTCGCGGCGTTCGAGATGGACGAGATCCTCTACGAGCTGCGCGACTACGGCTGCGCGCTCAACGCGGGACGGTGGGATTACATCTTCAGCGCGATCAAGAAGTTCCGCACGCGCGATTGGCTGCTGCCCGACCGCGCGCAGGTGACGATGACGGTGCCGTTCATGCGCGCGTACACGGAGCTGCTGGTGCGCACGTGCCACCGCCGGCGCGCGCACGCGATCGGCGGGATGGCCGCGTTCATTCCCTCGCGGAAGGATCCGGCCGTCAACGAGGTCGCGCTGTCGAAGGTTCGCGAAGACAAGGAGCGCGAGTCGGGCGACGGCTTCGACGGGACGTGGGTCGCCCATCCGGATCTCGTCCCGGTGGCGACGGAGTGCTTCGACGCGGTCCTCGGCCAGCGGCCGAACCAAGTCGACCGCCTGCGCGAGGACGTCGTCCCGTCGCGGGAGGCGTTGCTGTCGATTCCAGACACGCCCGGAGAGATCACGGACGACGGCCTTCGCGTCAACGTCTCCGTCGGCACGCGCTATCTCGACGCGTGGCTGCGCGGCTCCGGCGCGGTCGCGATCGACAACCTGATGGAGGACGCCGCCACGGCGGAGATCTCCCGCTCGCAGGTTTGGCAGTGGGTGCGGGCCGGCCGCTTCGCGCAGGAGCGAGTGCGCGAGGAAGTGCGCCGCGTCGACGCGCGGGACGATGCAAAGAGCCTCTTCGAGGAACTGGCGCTCGGCGACGAGCTGGTCGAGTTCCTCACCCTTCCGGCGTACGCGCGCCTGCCGTAGGCCTGATTTTCCGCTACGGTGGGAGAGAGTTAGAGCGAGTTCGGTTGCGCAACAGCGCCTTCCTTGCCCGTTCGTGAGTGGCAAGGGAGGTGTTTTTTATGGCAACTGGAACCGTGAAATGGTTCAGCGACCCGAAGGGTTTCGGGTTCATCACGCCCGACGAGGGCGACAAGGACGTGTTCGTCCACCACAGCAACATCGCCGGGGACGGCTACAAGTCGCTGGCCGAAGGTGCGAGGGTCGTCTTCGAGCAGCGCGAGGGATCGAAGGGCGTCGAGGCATACGACGTCGCAGCAGTCGCAGCCGCGGCCGTGTCCTGATCGACTAACCGCTCGTCTAACCCGCCTGCGCACTTCGTGCGTGGGCGGGTACAGAGCCAAGGGGATGAGATGACCGCTGGACTGATCACGTTTCTCGTTGGTGCGGGCGTCGCGGCGCTCGCGCTCGCAGCGTGGATCGTCGTGCGAGTCCGTGCCGGCGGTTCGCACGGAGGCAGGCGATGGTGATCACGCCTGGACCTCCGCGAGATCTTGCAACGCGTAACGAGTCGCAGCGACTGGACTCGCTCGAATGACGGGCCGCCCGTGAAAGGCGTCATGCTCTGGTTCGACGAGGCGAAGGACTACGGCTTTATCCTCACGGAGGACGAGGAGCGCCTATACGTGAACCGCGACGGCTTCGTCGACGGGGCGCCCGTGGGTCGCTGTGCGCGCCTGCCGGTCCGCCTGATGGTGGCCGAGCGCGACGGAAGGAGGATGGCGACCGAGGTCTCGCTCGTCTCGGAGGAGCCTCACGGCCGGGCGCGACGACGCTCGACCGCGATTCGCGCGTCCTGGCGCTGACCCGCTTCCGCCTTCGTCACGGAACAGTTACGTAGCCGTGACTCCGCCGTTTCCGCGTGCGCAAACCATGCGCCTGGGCAACGGCAAAGGAGAGGCGATGAAGCGCTACGTGAAAGCACTCTGTTTGAGCGGCATCCTGGCGGGAGCGGCGGCGGCGCCGGTCTTCGCCTGCGGCGACGGGCCATGGATGGGCGAGAACCTCGTGGCGACGCCGGGCGTCAAGGCGGCGCTCCGCTCGGCGTATGTCCGCGCGCATCCGGGCGCCGCCGTCGCCGGGCCCATTCCGGGGCGGACGTACTACGGCAGCTACTCGGGCACGCGCTACGCAGTGGCGACGTTCGGCTCGTATCGGACGATCTTCCAAACGAACGGACGCAACCGCTGGCGTGTCATCCGTGAGACGCACGGCGGGATCTGCATGGATGTCGTGCCGTCGGAGCTGATCAAGGTCTGGTCGCTGAAGCCCTGGGACAGCCGCTGCTACGTCGAGCCCCGGTAGCCTCCTGGGCCTTGTTCAGCACACCGCGGCGCCGTTACCCTCCACAGCACGGGGCGTTCTGGGATAGAGGAGGGCGATCCAGATGGCACTGCAGATCGGCGACACTGCACCCGACTTCGAGGCGGAGACGACTGAGGGCACGATCCGCTTCCACGACTGGATCGGCGACTCCTGGGCGGTGCTGTTCTCGCACCCCAAGGACTTCACGCCGGTCTGCACCACCGAGCTCGGCTACATGGCGAAGATCAAGCCCGAGTTCGACAAGCGGAACGTGAAGGTCATCGGCCTCTCGGTCGACGCGACGGGAGACCACGAGGCGTGGTCGCAGGACATCGAGGAGACGCAAGGCGCCGCGCCGAACTATCCCATCATCGGCGACGCCGACTTCGAGGTCTCGAAGCTTTACGGGATGCTTCCCGCCGGGACGTCGGGTGACGCGAAGTCGCGCACCCCGGCGGACAACCAGACGGTGCGGAACGTCTTCGTCGTCGGCCCCGACAAGAAGGTGAAGCTCATCCTGGTCTACCCGATGACGACGGGACGGAACTTCGACGAGGTCTTGCGCGTGATCGACTCGTTGCAGCTGACGGCAACGCACAAGGTCGCGACGCCGGTGAACTGGAAGCGTGGCGACGACGTCATCATCGCGGGCTCGGTGTCGAACGACGAGGCGAAGGAGATCTTCGGCGACGGGGAGTCGCCGCAGCCGTACATCCGGATCGTCCCCCAGCCCTGAGTCGCTCGTCGCGCGCGCCTCGCGGCGGACGGCGTGGCCCGAACCTGCGCACTCCGCGGCGGCGCCTTTCGGCGCCGCCGCTACGACGCGCGACTCGTCGCCGCAAGGCTTTCTCGCGTGCGACGTAGCCCCGGTCGAAACGCGTACGATGCCCCGATGCAGGATGCGCCCTCCGCCGTCGGGCCCGCCGCCGGATTCGAGCAGCAGTTCGAGCAGTACCGCGTCGAGCTGACCGCATACTGCTACCGCATGCTCGCGTCGCCGTTCGAGGCCGAGGACGCGGTGCAAGAGGCGTTCATCCGCGCCTGGCGCGGCATCGACCGGTTCGAGGGGCGGGCGGCACTGCGATCGTGGCTGTACCGGATCGCTACGAACGTCTGCCTCGACATGCTGGGCGGCCGGGAGCGACGTGCGCGTCCGATGGATCTCGGGCCGGCGCGCGAGCCGGTCGAGTCGAACCTGAACGCGCTCCCCGAGGTCACCTGGATCGAGCCCGCACCGGACTCGCTCGTCCTCGGCGACGGCGACCCGGCGGAGGTCGCCGCTGCGCGAGAGAGCGTTCGGCTCGCGTTCGTCGCCGCGCTCCAGCACCTGCCGGCAAAGCAGCGCGCGGTGCTCATCCTCTGCGAGGTTCTCCGCTGGCGGGCGTCCGAGGTCGCCGAGCTGCTGGAGACGAGCGTCGCCTCCGTCAACAGCGCGCTTCAACGCGCGCGTTCGACGCTCGAGTCGAGCAACGTCCACGCGGCCGATTCGAAGGTCGAGCTCGGCGAGGCCGAACGGGAGCTGCTCGCTCGCTATGTCGAGGCATTCGAGCAATACGACATGGATGCGCTGACGTCGCTGATCCGCGAGGACGCGACTCAGTCGATGCCGCCGTTCGACCTGTGGCTGCACGGCCGCGACGACATGTTCACCTGGTGGTGGGGCCCCGGAATCGGCTGCCGCGGCTCGCGCGTCGTTCCGGCGCCGTCCGCGAACGGCTCGCCCGCGTTCGGCCAGTACAAGCCAAGCCCCGACGGTGGCTACGAGCCGTGGGCGCTGCAGGTGATCGAGGTCTCAGACCGGGGGATCTCCGAGATCACGTTCTTCCTCGAGACGGAGACTCTGTTCCCGTTGTTCGGCCTGCCCCCGCGGCTCGACGCCTAGAACATCGCGCAGGCCGCAGAACGTGATCAGCTCTACGAGCTCATCGGATGCTTCGCGCAAGCGCACCTTCCGTCCGACGCGGCGTGCGGCGAGCTGGAGCCGCGCCAAGGTGTCGACGGTGACCGCGTCGGGCGCGAGCGAGCTCACGTCGAGGTCGATCGTCGTCGGCGCAGCCGCGGCCATCTCCCTTTGGACCGAGACCGCCACGAGAACTCATCGGACCGGCCACCGATGAGTTCTGCCAGGCCGCCTGGTCTAACCCGACAGATGAGCGACGACCGGAAGGATGACGCCGAATGACGATGGATAGCCGCAAGCGCTGGTTGGCCCTCTACGTCCTGTGCCTCGGCAGCCTGATGATCGTCCTGGACGCGACGATCGTGAACGTCGCGCTGCCCTCGATTCGCGACGATCTCGGCTTCTCCGAGACCTCGCTGGCGTGGGTCGTCAACGCGTACCTGCTGACCTACGGCGGCTTCCTCCTCCTCGGCGGACGGCTCGGCGACCTCTTCGGTCACCGGCGTCTGTTCCTCGCCGGGATCAGCCTCTTCACGCTGGCGTCGCTCGTGTGCGGCCTCTCGACGACGCAGGGGATGCTGATCGCCGCGCGCGCGGTGCAAGGGCTCGGCGGCGCGGTCGCGTCGGCCGTCTCGCTCTCTCTGATGATGACGCTCTTCACCGAGCCGGCCGAGCGCGCGAAGGCGATGGGCGTCTTCGGTTTCGTCGCCGCGGGCGGCGGCAGCCTCGGCGTGCTACTCGGCGGGGTCATCACCGACGTCATCAGCTGGCACTGGATCTTCCTCGTCAACTTCCCGATCGGAGTGCTCGTCCTGTTCCTGTCCTCGCGCATCGTGCCGTCCGCGCCGGGGCACGCCGCAGGCGGACGCCTCGACGTTGCCGGCGCGTTGACGGTGACGGCGTCGCTGATGCTCGCCGTGTACGCGATCGTGAACGGGAACCAGGCGGGCTGGACGTCGGTGCAGACGCTCGGCCTGCTCGCCGCATCCGCGCTCCTCCTCGGTGCGTTCCTCGTGATCGAGGGAAAGGTTCCGGCGCCGCTGATGCCGCTCGGCCTGTTCAAGCTGCGCAACCTCGCCGTCGCCGATGTCGTGGGCGTGCTCTGGGCGGCCGCGATGTTCGCGTGGTTCTTCCTCTCCGCGCTGTACCTGCAGTTCGTGCTCGGGTACAGCCCGCTGCGCGTCGGCCTGTCGTTTCTGCCGGCGAACCTGATCATGGGCGCGTTCTCGCTGGGCCTGTCGGCCAAGCTCGTGATGAAGTTCGGCGTCAGGAAGCCTCTGGCGGCCGGCCTGCTGCTGGCGGCAATGGGGATGGTGCTCTTCGTGCGCGCGCCGGTCGACGGGAGCTTCGTCAGGGACGTGCTCCCGAGCATGATCCTGCTCGGATTCGGCGCCGGCCTGGCGTTCAACCCGGTGCTGCTCGCCGCGATGAGCGACGTGAAGCCCGAACAGTCCGGCCTCGCGTCGGGGATCATCAACACGTCGTTCATGATGGGCGGGGCGCTCGGTCTCGCGATCCTCGCCAGCCTCGCCGATTCGCGCACGAAGACGCTCGTCAGCGAAGGGGACAGTCACCTCGCCGCCCTGACGGGTGGTTACCACGCGGCGTTCTTCCTCGGCGCGCTGTTCGCGCTCGCAGCCGCAGCGATCGGCGGGCTCCTACTCACGGCGGGCGTCCCCGGTTCTGAGCACGCGGGTGAAGAGGCGATCGGCGCACCGGCGTTCGCCGAGAGCGACTGACGAACCGAGGCGCGAGCGAGCGGCCGCCTAGTCGTCAGGAGCTGTGTGCTCCGCCAGCCACGCTTTCGCGACCCGCTTCTGCGCCCGTGTGAGCCAGGCTTCGACCACGATGTCCTCGAGCTCCTCTCGGTCGATCCGCGCGAGATCGGGGATGCGCATCAGCACGGCGGGGTAGCCGTTGAAATGCGGCGTCGTGAAGAAGACGCCGCGGTCGTCGGCGAGGACGAGCTCCTTCACGTCGAGGTCGGGGACGCGAAACATGAGGACGTCGTCCAGGCGCTCCCCGGTCTCGGGGTCGACCGCATCGGGCCGGCGGCTGCGGTGGAAGCAGAACATCTTGCCGTGCACGAGGTACGACGGCCGGCCGTCGTCCGAGACCTCCTTCGTTGCCTGCGGGAGGGAGAGCGCCAGCTCATCGAGGTCGGCCATCGTCGCCACGGCGATGATTCTCGCGGGTCGGCGGAGTCTGATAGGGACCAAGCATCGCGACGCGGAGGTGAGTGATGGGAAGGACGCTGCTGCTGGTGGGAACGCGCAAGGGCTGTTTCCTGTTCGAGAGCGACGCGGATCGGCGCGACTGGACGATTCGCGGGCCGTTCTGCGAGGGCTGGCCGGTCTACCACGCCGTCCACGACCCGTCGTCAGGCGCGATCTACGCGGCAGCCGCCAGCGAGTGGCACGGCTCGGCGGTCTGGCGCAGCCCCGACCTCGGCGAGACGTGGGCGCTCTCGAGCGAGGGCCTCGCCTACGACGACGAAGACGGGCGCAAGCTCTCCAAGGTCTCGACCCTCGCCGTCAAGAACGGCCGCGTCCTGGTCGGGGTCGAGGCGCCCGGCATCTTCGAGAGCCGTGACGGTGGCGAGTCGTGGTCGCTCCTGTCGACCCTCGAAGGTCAGCCCGGCAGCGAGATGTGGGACGACCCCGCGAATCAGCCCCCGGGGCACCTCGGCATCTCGGCGCTGGCGTTCGACCGCGACGACGCCGACCGTTTCTGGGCGATTGTGCAAGGGATCGGGCTCTTCGAGACCACGGACAGCGGTACCTCATGGGCGCCGCGGAACCGCGGCCTCCGGGCCGACTGGCCGCGCCCGCACGAAGACGTCGGATTCTGCGTCCACAAGTTCGTGCGCGCGCCGTCGGACGGGAAGCGGATGTTCCAGCAGAACCACGTCGGCATGCATCGCAGCGACGACGAGGGCCACACCTGGACGGAGATCACCGAAGGGCTGCCAACGGAGTTCGGCTTCGCCGCCGCCGTTCACCCGCACGACCGCGACACGTTCTACGTGATCCCGCTCGATCCCGGCCACGGGCGCACGATGCCGGACGGGCACGCGGCGGTCTGGCGAACTCGCGACGCCGGCTCGAGCTGGCACCGGCTCGATCGCGGGCTGCCGCAGCAGGACGCGCACGTCGGGGTGCTGCGAGAGGCGATGGCGATCGACTCGGACGACACGCCCGGTCTGTACTTCGGGACGAGCACCGGTCAGCTGTTCGTGAGCACAGACGAAGGCGAGAGCTGGAACGAGATCGCGAGCTACCTGCCGGCGATCTCCTCGGTCGAGGTCGCGCAGATCGACTGATGGCCGACCTGCACCTGCCGGGAACGCTGACGCCGCTCTTCGCGGGGTTGCCGCGACGAATGGACGTCGACGCCGCGACGGTCGGCGAGGTGATCGACCGGCTCGAGGAGCAGTGGCCGGGGGTCCGCGACCGGCTGTGTGAGCCCGGGCCGTCCCTTCGTCGCCACATCCACGTCTACGTCGACCGTGAGCGGGCGAACCTCGAGACGCCGATCGAGTCGCGCGCCCGCGTCGACGTGATCGCAGCGATCAGCGGCGGCTAGCCCCGAACGACGGGTCAGGCCGAAAGGTCTGACCCTTTAGGCTGAGAGCGTGTCTGTCCGCGACCTCGAGGCGACCGTGCTCGCCATGCGCGAGGCGATGGAAGCCGCCGAACGAGAAGCCGCGGACCGACTGCAGGCTGCTCTCGCGCAGGCCAGCGCCGAGGCCGAGCAGCTCGAGCGGATGATCGTGGCCCTCCGCGACGAGCTCGAGGCGCAGGAGCAGCGGCACGCAGAGGAGCTGCAAGGCCAGAGGCAGCAGGCCGCGGAGGAGATCCGCGAGCTGCAGGCGACCGTCCTGGCGATTCGCGCCGAGCTCGAGGCGACCCGTCAGTGACCGACACCGCGAAGCCGGACACGGCCTACACCGAGCAGCTCGAGCAGCTCCGGCAGCTGCAGATGCTCACGGCGCTGTCGCAGCGCGTCGCCGCCCTCGACTCGCTCGAAGCCGTCATCGACACGCTCCTACAGGCGGCGATCCAGGAGATCGGCGCCGATCGCGGCTCCCTGTTCCTGCACGACGACGAGACCGGCGAGCTCTACACATACGTCTCGACCGGTCTCGGCTCGCGCCAGATCCGCCTGCTCGACGATCTGGGCATCGCAGGCGCGGTCTTCCACAAGGCCACGGGCGAGATCGTCCACGACGCCTACGCCGACGAGCGCTTCCACCCGGACGTCGACCAGCAGACCGGCTACACCACGGCATCGCTCGTCTGCGCGCCGATCAGGAACGCGAAAGGCACGACGATCGGAGTCGTCGAGATGCTGAACAAGCTCGAGGGCGCGTTCGACGCGGACGACCTGAGGCTGCTCGAGGGCATGACGTCGCAGTGCGCGATCACGCTCGAAGCACTCCAGCGGCTCGAGCGGACGACGCGCGACCGCCAGCGCGAGGTCGACTTCCTCAACCTCGTCTCCGACCTCACCTCGGAGCTCGAGTTGACGACGCTGCTCGCACGCGTCGTCTCCGAAGCGACGCGGCTGCTCGACTGCGACCGGACGACGCTCTTCCTCGACGACGAGAAGACCGGGGAGCTCTTCAGCTACGTCGTCGACAAGCTCGAGCTGCGGGAGCTCAGGTTCCCGAACCATCTTGGCATTGCGGGCGCGGTGTTCACCTCCGGCCAGTCGATCCGGATTCCGTACGCCTACGCCGACCTTCGCTTCAATCCCACCTTCGACAAGCAGAGCGGCTACTTCACTCGCTGCATCCTCTGCGTGCCGATCTTCGCCAAGGACGGCCGCACGATCGGCGTCACGCAGTCGCTGAACAAGCGCGGCGGTCCGTTCACCGCCGAGGACGAGAGCCGCTTGCGCGCGTTCACAGCGCAGATAGCCAGCGCGCTGGAGAACGCGAAGCTCTTCTCCGACGTCCAGGCGGTGAAGAACTACAACGCGGCGATGCTCGAGAGCATGTCGAACGGCGTGATCACGTTCGACGAGGACGGGCGCGCCAGCACGTGCAACGCGGCCGGGACGCGGATCCTGCGGCGCGCCGAGACCGAGCTCCTCGGCAGGGCGCCGGAGGAGGTGTTCGACGGCAGTGCGTGGCTCGTCGAGCGGATCCGGCACGTCGGGGAGACGCGCGCGACGGATGTCGTGGTGGACGCTCAGCTCGCCGTCGACGGCGAGACCGTCTCCGCGAACGTGACCGTCCTGCCGCTCCTGTCGAGCGAGGACGATCAGCTCGGCACGCTCGTGATGATCGAGGACATCTCGAACGAGAAGCGCGTCAAGTCCACGCTCGCGCGCTACATGGATCCGGACCTCGCCGACCGCCTGCTCGCGGCCGGCTCGCAGGACGACGTCCTCGGCGGCAACGAGTCGGTCGCGACCGTTCTCTTCACCGACGTTCGCAACTTCACGACGCTCGCAGAGCGAATCGGCCCGCAGCCGACGGTCACGCTGCTCAACGACTACTTCGCGCGGATGGTCGACTGCATCTCGCATCAGGGCGGGATGCTCGACAAGTTCATCGGCGACGCGATCATGGCCGTCTTCGGCTTGCCGGTCGCGAGCGAGGACGACGAGGACCGCGCGCTCCGGTCGGCGATCGCGATGATCCGGAGCCTCTGGGAGTGGAACGTCGAACGCGAGCAGCGCGGCGAGCCGGCTGTCGACATGGGCGTCGGGCTCAACACCGACGCAGTCGTCGCCGGCAACATCGGGAGCCCGAAGCGGATGGACTACACGATCATCGGCGACGGCGTGAATCTCGCCGCGCGGCTCGAGAGCGCGTGTAAGCGCTACGGCGCGCGCATCCTGCTCTCGGAGCTCACGCACGCGAAGTTGAAGGGCGTCTACCGGCTCCGCGAGATCGACCGCGTGATCGTCAAGGGAAAGACGAAGCCGGTCGCCGTGTTCGAGTGCCTCGACTTCCACGACGCGACGTCGTTCCCGAACCTGATGGAGACGCTCGGCGCGTTCAACGAGGGCCTGCTCCGCTATCGCGAGCGCGATTTCGACCGCGCGCGCGAGTGGTTCGAGCAGGCGCTGAAGGCGAATCCCGGCGACAGGGTGTCCGCGCTCTACCGCGACCAGACGCTCGCGCTGAAGGAGAGCCCGCCGCCGCAGGACTGGGCGGGGATCTCCGTGCTCGCCGAGAAGTAGCGCGGAAGGCTTCGAGGGCGGCGAGCACGGCCTTGGTCGTCGCGGCGCCCGACCGCTTGGAGGCACTCGCCTGCCGGCGCGGCGAGACGGCGGGGGTCCTTCGGGCAAGCTACGGCCATGGAGCCGCGCATCCACGTGATCACGCTCGGGGTCGCCGACCTCGAGCGCGCGCTCGCGTTCTACCGCGAGCTCGGCCTCGAGTCGCCGGGCGTCATCGGCACCCAGTACACGGGCGACGAGGCCACACCCTCAGGCCGTGCGGTGATGTTCCAGCTGCGAGACGGCCTGACGCTTGCGCTGTACGGGCGCGAGGATCTGGCCAAGGACGCGAACGTGCCGGTCTCTCCGCCGACAACAGGCCACTTCAGCATCGGGCACCTCGTCGGGAGCAGAGCCGACGTCGACGAGGTGCTTCGTCGAGCCGAAGCGGCCGGTGCGACGCTGACCGACGAGCCGCACGAGCGCGCGTGGGGGATCTATTCGGGCTACTTCCGCGATCTCGACGGCCATCTCTGGGAGATCATCTGGAACCTACGCGCCTAACCGGGCGCGGGCGCTCGAAGGAGGGTGGTGTCTTGGCAAACGATCGGATTCCGTTGATGCTGATCCACGGTGCGTGGCTCTCGGCGCGCAGTTGGGAGACCTACGCGGATTACTTCGACAAGCGCGGGTTCGCCGTCTCCGCGCCGGAGTGGCCACGGAAGCAGGGTGACGTCGAAGAGATGCGCGCGACCGCCGAGGCATCTGCGGGTCTCGGCGTGAAGGAGATCGTCGATCACTACGAAGCGCGCGTCCGCGAGCTGGACCAGCCGCCGGTGCTGATCGGCCACTCCTACGGCGGCCTCTTCGTCGAGCTGCTCCTCGACCGCGGGCTCGGACGCGCCGGCGTCGCGATGAGCCCCGCGCCGCCGAAAGGCATCCTCAAGCTGCCGTTCTCCACGCTCAAGGCCGGCGCCCCCGCGCTCGCGCACCCGTCGAAGTGGCACGGAGTCGTCACGCTCACTCCCGAGGAGTTCACGTACGCGTTCGTGAACACTTTTCCGCCGGACGACGCGGCCGCGGCCTACGAGCGCTACGCAGTCCCGGAGACCGGCCAGATCTTCTACGAGGCCGGGTTCGCGAACTTCCATCTCCATCCCCCGACCGAGGTGCATTTCAAGAGCGCCGAGCGTGCGCCACTTCTCATCGTCGGCGCGGACAAGGACAACACCGTTCCGGCGTCGCTCGCGAAGGCGCAGTACAAGAAGTACGAGAAGTCACCGGCGAAGACGGACTACATCGAGTTCGAAGGCCGCCCGCACCTGCACATGACCGCGGCGGGCTGGGAAGAGGTCGCGGCAGCGATCGACGGCTGGCTCGACGGCGTGCTCGACGGGTCGAAGACGGCGCCGGTGTAAGTGCGGATCGCCGTCCTCTACGACGTTCACGGCAACCTCGCCGCACTCGAGGCCGTTCTCGCCGAGGCCGAGGAGGTCGGCGCGACGTCCTACTTGCTCGGCGGCGACTACGCGACGTTCGGGCCGTGGCCGCGAGAGACGGTCGAACGGCTCGACACGTTGCCGGACGTCGCCCGCATTCGCGGCAACGTCGACCGCTGGCTGCGCGAAGAGCCTGAGGTTCCGGCAAGCGCGAAGCCGCTCGTGACAACGGCGCTGGACGTCGCGAGGGAAACTCTCGGCGCCGAGCTCGTCGAGCGGCTGTATCGCCTTCCGGAACGATCGGAGGTCGAGAACGTCGTCGTCTGCCACGGGTCGCCGCTCTCGGACATCGAGAGCTTCGCGCCCGAGGCCCAGCCCGACGACGAGCGGCTCCTGGCGGGCGAGACGCAGCGAAGGATCCTCGTCGGCCACAGCCACGTGCAGTTCAGGCGGCCCGGGCCGAACGGGACGCGGCTCGTCAATCCCGGGAGCGTCGGCATGCCGCTCGACGGCGACCCGCGAGCTGCGTGGGCGATCCTCGAGGACGGCGAGATCGCCTTTCGCAGGACGAGCTACGACGTCGAGCGAGCAGTTGCGCGGATGCGTGCCTCCGGCGAGTGGGCGGAGCCGATCGTCCATCGGTTGGAGCACGGGTCCGACCCTTCCTAGCCTCACGCGGCACCGCTAACGTCACGCTGGTAGCGATGGAGGACGAGGGGATCCACAGCCGCATCGAGCAGCTCGTCGGCGAGGAGCACGAGCTCTACGAGCGCGCCGCGGAGGGCGGCTTGACCGACACCGAACATCGGCGGCTCGACTCGATCAAGGTCGGGCTCGACCAATGCTGGGACCTGCTTCGGCAGCGCCGGGCGCTCCGCGAGGCGGGGTACGACCCGAACGCGGCGCGCGTGCGCGATCCCGACGTCGTCGAAGGCTACGAGCAGTGATGTTTCTCGTCCTGATCACCCAGTCCGGCCCCGAGTGGGACGCCTCGAAGACGATGGAGGAGCAGTCCGACTGGGACGCGCACGCCACGTTCATGGACAATCTCGTCGACGAGGGGTTCCTCGTCCTCGGCGGTCCGCTGACGAACCGTCGAACCGCGCACGCGATCGAGGCGGAATCCGAAGAGGCGATCCGCGCGACGTTCGCGCGCGATCCGTGGAGCAAGACGCACCTCGAGATCGCGTCGATCGAGCCGTGGACGATCAGGCTCGACGGTCGTTCCGTCCAGCCCGCTTGACGCTGCTCGCCGAGGTCGTCGCGGCGTCGAACGAGGTCGCAGCGACGAGCGCGCGCTCGCGGAAGATCGCGATCCTCGCCGACCTCCTGCGCCGGCTCGAACCGGCCGAGGTTCCGATCGCGACCGGCTTTCTTTCCGGCGCCCCGCGCCAGGGACGCGTCGGCGTCGGCTACTCGTCGGTCTACGCGATCGATGCAACCGCCGCGGCCTCGCCGTCACTGACCGTCGACGAGCTCGATCGGGCGATCTCGCAGGTCGAGGCCACCACGGGCGGCGGCTCGGCGGGCCGCCGGCGCGAGCTCCTGTCGCAGCTGCTCGTGCGCGCGACCGCGGACGAGGCCGGCTTCGTCCGGCGGCTCTTCACCGGTGAGCTGAGGCAGGGCGCGCTCGCGGGGCTGATGGTCGATGCGATCGCGAAGGCCGCGGGCGTTCCCGCGGAGATGACGCGGCGGGCTCTGATGCTGTCGGGCGATCTGCCGCGCACTGCGGAGCTCGCGATGACGACAGGCGAGGACGGGCTGCGGTCCGTCGGGTTCGAGCTCTTCCGCCCGATCCTGCCGATGCTCGCGTCGACCGCGGGGGGCGTCGCGGACGCCCTGGCGGGCTTCGATTCCGCATCGGTCGAATGGAAGCTCGACGGTATCCGGATCCAGATACACCGCCGCGACGAGGACGTTCGCATCTACACACGGAACCTCAACGACATCACGCATGCACTGCCCGGGATCGTCGACGCGGTGCGCGCGCTTCCGGTGCGACAGACGGTGTTGGACGGCGAGGCGCTGTGGATGCACGACGACGGTCCGGCGACGGTCCAGGAGA
>VAYM01000092.1 GCA_005884945.1 Actinomycetota bacterium
AAGAGCTACGGCGACTCCTTCGAGGACACCAACCTCGAGACCGTGCTGTCGGGGCTTGGGGTCGGGAGACTCCTCGTCGTCGGCGCGCAGACCGACGCGTGCATCCGCTCGACGCTGCACGGCGCGCTCGTCAGAGGCTACGACGCGACGCTCGTCAGCGACGCGCACACGACGGAGGACCAGACGCCGTGGGGAGCACCGCCGCCGGACCAGGTGATCGCGCACACGAACCTGTACTGGAAGTACCAGACCGCGCCGGGGCGGACGGCTGGGACTGTCGAGACGAACGAGGTCGACTTCGGCGGCTAGCGCACGGGCTCTGCGCCCACGACCGGGTCCTGTCGTGAGCATTCGCGCCGGCGGTTGAGAACTCGCCGGACACGGATCCGTGTGGGTCGCCGACCGGCAGAGGAAGAACGTCCGGCGCATCGACCCGCGACGAGCAGCACGATCTCGACCATTCCGCTGGGCAACACTCCAACCGCGATCGCGGTCGGCGCAGGCGGTGACGGCCGGCAGTCACGAACTCGCGCACGGTCCGCGCGCGTACCTTGGGTGAGATGGCGCTTGCTGTTGCAGCGGTCGTCGCGGCGCTCACGAGCAGCGGCACCGTTCCGCTCCATCCATTACCGCAGCGTGCGGTGCAGGTGTGCCGGGAGATGCAGGCGTCGGTCCGCTTTCCGCTCCTCTGTCCGGCCCGAGTTCCGCTGCCGAGCGGACCGCACCGGCCGCCGTTCCACGTGGACATCCTCGGCAGTCCGGGACATCCGGATCTCCAGACACCGTTCGGGATCGAGCTCGGGTACAGCGCGCCGATCGAGCCGCAGTCCGGACCCGACTGGCGACGCCTGGTCGCGCGCAACCGTCCGTGCTGCTTCCTGCATTTCACGATCTTTCGCCGCCTCGGCGCACGGCTCCCTCGAAACCTGAAACGCGCGCGTCTCGGCGGCAAGCACGGGTTGATCCGCTACGCGACCGGCTACGGGCTCGAGGGAACGGTCGCGTACTTCTGGTCGAACCACACGTGGTTCTTCTGGCACGAATACGGGATCGAGTACACGGCGAGCCTCCACTACTTCGGACCGGGGACGACGCGCCTGCTGGGACGGCTGATCCAGGAGCTCAGGCCGGCGAATCGGCTCCGTCGTTGAGCTTCGAGCGCTAGCCGCAGACGCGAACGACGCGTCTGGCTTGCGTCTGGCGGCCCGCCGTGTCGGACACGACGGCGGTGAGGACGCGCCTGCCCTTGCCGCTCGGCGTCCAGTTCACCGTGTAGACGCCTGCGTCGTTCTGACTGACGCGCGCGATCTGGCTGCCGCCGACGTAGAACCCGACCGACGAGATCGTCTTCGTGTCGCTCGAGACGACCGCAAGCTGCGTCCGGCCGGAGACGCACGACCCCTTCAGCGGCACGAGCCACGCGAGCGTCGGCGCGTTGACGACGCGGACCACGGCGCGCTTGAACGTCGTGTTCGGCATCAGCCGCTTGCTGACCGTGTTGACGTTCTTCGACTCCTGGTTGTCTGCGGCGACGAGCTTCATCGACGTGCGCCCGACCTTCAGCCGGGTGTCCTTGTCGTTCGGGAACGGGAAGACCGCGACGCCGGTCGACGGGTCGTAGAACGACGCGCCGTAGAGGAAGTGCTGGTAGCCGATGACGAGCGCGAGCGGGTCGACGCCCGATTGGCGGTCGGTCGCGCGGAACGCGATCGACGGGCGGCCGGCGGCGACCTTGGGCGTGAGCAGCGTGACGTGCGGCGGGGTCGTGTCGTTGATCCAGGAGCGGATCGTGAACGGCCCGCCCTTCGAGGCGCCCGTGAACGGATTGCGACCCGAGTCGACGGACACGTAGTAGCGCCCAGGCCGTGCGAAGACCGTTCCTGCGACGCCCGTCGCGAACAGGTAGTCCTGCAGGTAGCCGTTCACGTTGACGGGCGTGCCCGCGTATCCCTGCACATTGTTCTCGTCGAGCGAGCCGAGGAACCACGGATGGATGCTGCCGTTGAGCAGGTCCTCGATCCGGCCGCCGAGGTTCGGCGCCGGGCTCACGAGGGCGACGCCGACGTTCGTCGCGGTCTTGCCGACGTCGACGTAGTAGACCTTCTCCTTGCCGTCCTCGATCGGAGCCTTGTCGATGCCGAAGATGCCGTTGACGGAGAACGGATCCGTCGGCCAGCGGTACGTCGTCGCGCGGTTCGTGCCGTCCGCCGTCGTCCCGGAGACGACGGTCTTCAGCGGCAACGCCTGCGCACCCGCGAGCGCCGGACGCGTCACCGAGAAGCCGTACGGAATGCGGCGCGCGATCCCGCCCTGGCTCAGCACGACGAAGCCGTAGTCGTCACCGGCCGCGGCGCCGCCCGACGCGTGCGCCGTGACCTGGATCGTCGTCTCGCCCCCCGGCGCGAGCGACACCGGCGACGCGACGTCGATGCCGGCGCCCGCAGTCGCGGACTGGGGCGACAGGCTCACCGACCACGAGCCTGCGCCGCCCCCCGCGTCGGAGATCGTCACCGCGACCGTCTTGCTCTGCCCGCCGCCGATGACGTCCAGGTCCTGGAACGACAGCGACTGCGGAGCGGTGAAGATCTTCGGTTGATCGGCCGACGGAAGCCACGCGAGCCCCGCGCCCTCGAGCGTGACGGGCGCCTCCGTCGTGTCGGCCGTGTCGGCGAAAGCCGGCCGCGCCGTCGACATCAACGCCGACTTCAGCTGCGCAGGCGTCCAGTTCGGATGTTGCTCGACGAGCAGCGCCGCTGCGCCGGCGATGTGCGGCGACGCGAAGCTCGTCCCGTCGAGGTACGCGAACTGCGCACCCGCGAACTCGACGAGCGTCGACGACATGATCTGCGCGCCGGGCGCGGAGATGTCCGGCTTGAGGAAGTGGCCGAAGTCCGTGAAGCCGGCGGACGAGAAGCTCGTCGGCGTCTGTCCGTTGCGGTGCGTGTCGATCTCCTGGATCTCGTGGCCGAGCAGGATCGACGCACGGCCGCCGCTCCTCGACATCGCCGTGCTCAGCCGCGCGCCGTCGAGGTCGGAGATCATCCCCGCCGGAATCCCGACGCCGGGGAACGGATTCGCCTCGCCGGGCCGGTTGTCGACCATGACCATTCCGATCGCGCCGGCGTTCCGCACGCGCGAGGCTTTCGAGTCGAACGTGCAGTTGCCACGCCAGACGAGTGCGATCGCGTTGTTCAACGATCCCGGCGGGAGAGCCGACTGACTCGGGTCGTTCGGATCGGTCAGCCCGCACGCGTACTTGTCGGTCGTGATCGAGCTGATGTCGACGAGCGGCTGCGCCTGCGTCTCCCACGCCTCCGGAATCGCGCCGGCCTGGATGAACGGAATCGGCTGCGGCCCGTCGGACGGCGACAGCACCGTCATCGCATAGCTGAACACGTGGGTGTTCTCGACCGCGGCGACGCTGATCGCATCGGGAGCAGTTCCAGGCGAGCCGACGGAGCCGAGGCCGAAGAGGTCACGGTCGTTGCCGGCGGCGATGACGGGAACGACGCCGGCCTTCGCGACGTTCGTGACCGCCTCGTTCAGCGCATCGGACGGGGGATCGCTCTCGGGGCCGCCGCCGGAGAAGTTGATGACGTCCATGCCGTCCTTCACCGCGGCCTCGAACGCCGCGACGATCTCGGGCGTGTTAGCCGTGCAGCAGTCGTACGGATTGAGCGGCGGTGTGAGCGGGTTCGGAACGGTGAAGACGCGGTAGTTGCCGATCCACGCGCGGGGCGCGACGCCCGTGAGGCCCTTGACCTGGGGATGGCAGCCGCCTTCCGCCGCGTTGCACTTGATGCCGCCCGGGCCTTCGGAGTCGACGATCGTCGACGTTGCCGGAGCGGTGGTCCCTGCGTCACCGGCGGACACACCTGCGACGGCCGTCCCGTGGAACGAGAACTGGCGGTCGACCGCGAGCTTGCCCTGCGGCCCCGAGTACGGGCCTGGGAACGCCTTCGCGACGATCACCTTCGGCGTCGTCAGGCTCGTCTGGCCCTTGGGGAAGCCGGCCGGGTACGAGTAACCGGTCGGATCGAAGAAGGGGTTCGTCTGATCGACGCCGTCGTCGACGATCCCGATCTTCACGCCGTCCCCCCGCGCGCCCGTGAGCGACGCGAGCTGCGGCGCGCCGATCAGCGACGTGCTGTGGTTCAGCGAGCGCGTGTAGGTGAGGCTCGGGTAGACGGTCTTGACGAACCCGAGACGGAACAGCTTCTGCAGCTCGCGCTCGTGGAGGCTGACCGTCAGACCGTCGAGGATGACCTGGAACCGGCGCGAGACGGTCGCGTCCGGGATCGCGCGGCGCAGCGCGACGACGGCGCGGCGTTGTGCAGCGTCGACGCGTGCGAGGTATGCCTTCGCGGCCGAGCTCGCGACGTTGAGCTTGTGACGTGCGCCGGCGCTCGTGAACGCGCGGGCGGGGAGGTCGGCGGCGGCGAGCGGCGGCAGCTTCAGCGTGACGATCACGCGTGCTTCGGCACCGCCCTTCGGGATGCGGATCGTGCCCATGCGGACCCGCGGGTCCTTCAGATTTCCCTGGGTCCGAATGACGGGCTCGAGGCGTGCCGACGCCGACGCGACGCACACGAGTGCCACGACGAGGGCAGCCAGGAGTGTCGCCCGGTACAACGGCGCGCTAGCGGATGACGGACGAGAAGGTCTTCGTGACCTTCTTGCCCTCGAAGACGACCGTGATCGAGCCCCGGAACGCCTTGCCCCTGGCCGAGGCGGGGATTGCCCACATGCATGTCGCGACCGAGTTCGCGATGCGGTGCGTGCGAGCCCGCAACGTGGCGCCGCCCGCCCTGGCTGCGCAGTTCACTGTCCCGCTCTGGATTGCAGCGCCCGTGTCGTTGCGAACGGCGCTCATCGACATCGAGAACGCTCCACCCGCTCGCGGTCGGCTCGGCGACGTCTTGAACTTCGTCGCCACCAGCTTGAGGGGCGCGGTCTTCACGTCGAACGGATAGAAACCGTGCCCGAGGTCAGGTGCGAAGTCCGCGTGGGCGTTCGTGAAGTCGAGGTTGCCCGACGGGTCCGTCGTGACTCCGGAGATCACCGTCGCCTGGAAGCTGAGCTTCGTCGTGTTCCCGAGCTCGCTCTTGTTGATCGAGATCGTCGGCCCCGTCGCCGAGTCGGTGAAGATCAGCGTCGCCTCCGACGGCCCCGCGGCGCTTCGCGAATACGTCTGGCCGTCCCACTGGAACATGTTCACCTGTTGCTCGAAGAGCTCGATCGCGTAGTCCGCGCCCGGACCGCTCAGCGGATCCGGATCGCCGGTGGCCTTGTTGTTGTCCGCATCGATGAGGACGTCGATGATCTTCTCGCCCGAGAGCTGCGCCTCGTTCGGGATGTCGATCTTCCAGTTGATCATCCCGGTGTTGTCGTTCGAGACCGTGACGGTGTTGATGTCAGGCCCCTGCGGATCTTCGCCGCGTGAGTCCTGGAAGGTCACCGAGTTCGCGGTTGCGCGCGCAGGCGTCGCACCGCCGCCGACCGGAAACACAACGGCCAGAGCGGCGAACAGGCTGAGAAGCGGGAGAGTGCGGACCAAAGAGTGAGACCCCGCCCCAGGCTAGCTCTCTAC
>VAYM01000194.1 GCA_005884945.1 Actinomycetota bacterium
GTAAGGGCTGTCCCATCACCCCTGCAACTCAGGATGGCTGTCTCGCGTGGTACGTCGCGCAGAACGCTGACGTCGCAGAGCTGAAAAAACGGACCTCCACCTGCCCAACTCCTCCGTCCGGGCAGCCACCTCTGCCCGGTCGTTGCACAACCTCTGGCTCGCATGGGCAGAACGCGGCAAACATCTGCATCACTTACCCGAGCGGCACCGCGAACCCCGGAGATCCAGTTCGGGTGGTTGTCAAGATCAAGTACTACTACCTGAACTACCTGGCTAGTCGTATCGGGTTGATCAGCCAGTCGCTTGTCGGTCAGGCGACGATGCGCCTCGAGTCGCCACCGCCAGCGGGAGTCTCCGCCAGCTCGAGCTGCGTTGCCTCGAATCAATACCCGGGCGGTGCAGCCGGAACATGACACCGATCCGCGACACCCTGATCCGTGAGGAACACGGTGCAGTTCTCTTGATCACCGCTGTGGCGATGTTGGGTTTCGTCCTCCTCGCCGGATTCGTCATTGACACCGCGAACTGGTTCGAGCACCAGCGCCATTTGCAGGCTCAGGCCGATGCCGGCGCGCTCGCCGGAGCGACGCGGTTCGACGAGTGCGAGGGGAATCAGACGACCGCGAACTCGGACATCGTGACCACTGCGCACGTTTACGCGGGAGATCCGAATTCCACGTATAGCCCGGCGAACACGACCATCGGGAACACACAGGTTTCCGGCGACCGCAACATCGTCGTCCGCGTCAACTCCCAGAGATACGGCAGCAGCGGCGTAGACAACACCGAAACGGCTCCCAGCCCGGGTGGCGCGCCGTGCACCGCGGGCTACGTCGACGTCAAGGCGACCGACTCGAACATTCCCTGGTTCCTCTTCCCCGGAGTTGTGCCATCGATTAACACGCACGCCCGCGTGTCGAGCTTTCAGCTCAGCACACTTTCGGGGTCACTTCCGCTCGCGGTCGAGGACGTCAATCCTTACGCAGCCGCAGCGATCTTCGTCAACGAGGACTCGAGCAATGCCGTTCTCGCGACGTCTCTTCTCACGCCGGGCTCGGCGCAGACTCTGAACGGCCAAGGACTGGTGACGTGGTCCGGCTCCACGTCTGTCTCGATTCCGAGTTGCGCGACGAACCCCTGCACATCCCACACGGGGGTCGTGGTCGCGCTCTGTACGAACAAGCGCCTATGTCCGAGGGCGACGAGCAGCGGTTGGCTCGGAGGCTCCGTCGGCTCGATCTGCAGTCAGCTCTTCGTCACCTGCCAGATGAGTAACGGTACGGGGCTCGAGCTGGTCCAGGGCTACAGAAGCTCGGGCACCGGCAGCGCAACGGCCCCGATCCTGCGCAGCGTGACGCTCACGAGGGGTGCCTGTAACGACGACTCAGCCCCGTACTTCCTTCTCAATGCAGGCTGCAAGGTCAACGAGCAGGCACAAGTCGACTTCGGGATCACCGGCAATCCGGCACTTAGCGTGAGGAACGGGGGCCTGGGCGCCACAGTCTCGGTGGGGGGCTGCACCCTGACCTACTCGAGCTCGAGCGGGACGACGAGTACCTGGGTCGAGGGGAGCAACTGCCCCACGGTGAGCAGCGGCGCCGGACAAGACGCTCTGAATCTGATCTGGTCGACGACGGCCGGTGGCAGCCACACGGTCACCGACGTCGCGCGGCCATTCGCAAACGACGGCGCGGACGATGACCAGTCCTACCCCGTGGCGTACATGCAGCTCACTCAGGGGTCGAGCTGCACTGGCACGAACGGGAACTCGCTTCCGTTCGGGGCAGCGACCGTCTGCGTCGGTGTTGGACTGACCGGGAACATTCAGAACGCGGCCAGCAAGTCGGATCCGACGAGGCTTCTCAAGTTCATCGGTGGCAGCCGCACCGGCGCGATCGATTGCGGCGGGGGAACCGGCGCGGACGCTCTCCGTGACTCGATCGCGCATGGCTGCACCGACGCGGTCACGCTCAACGACGGCACGCACGGCCCGTGCGACGTCGGTCCGACTCGCCAGGGAATGAACGAGCGCTTCCACCCCGGTGCCACCTGCCCCGCGAATGCCTGGACGACTCTTCCGGCAGCCACGGCTCCGTCGTTTGGAGTGGGAGACCCGAGGCTCGTGCCGCTGATCATCACGCTGCCCGGGGCGATCGCAGGATCGTCGGTACCGGTCACGGACTACGGCGAGTTCTACGTCACCGGCTGGGATGGCGCTCCGAGTGACTGCAACGGCATCAACGAGGCGCCGCCGCCCGGCGCCGGCAACGGGACCATCTGGGGTCATTTCGTCAAGTACATCGGGAGCTTTCCAACATCAATTGGCGGCACGGGGTGCGACTTCTCGATTACGACGCTCGCTCCGTGCATCACGGTCATGACCGACTAGGGAGGAAAAGAAGTGGTCGACATTGCTCAAAACCTGTTTTCGACAAGGCGTGGTGCGATTCTCGTCGGGGCGGCCGCTGCGGTGCTCGCGGCGCTGATCCTGTTCGTCTACCTCCACGCGTACCGCAACAGCCTAAACAGTGCGAAGACACCCACGGCTGTGCTCGTCGCGAAGAACCTGATCCAGAAGGGGACGCCCGGGAACATCATCGGGTCGAGCAGCCAGTTCCAGGTGGCGTCGATTCCGAGGGGTCAGCTTCAGGCTGGAGCTCTGACCGATCCCGCTCTCCTCAACGGACGGGTTGCTGCCACGGACATCTATCCCGGTCAACAGTTGACAGCGACCGACTTCGTCTATGCGGCGCCCGGCGCGCTGCCAATCGCGATCACCGGTAATCAGCGTGTCATCAACATCACATCCGACGCTCAGCACGGTCTGATCGGTCAGGTCAACGCCGGAGACCACGTCGATGTCTTCGCGGGGCTCAATCTCAGGACTCCCTCCGGAAGCATTCCGGTCATCAAGTTGCTGATGGCCAACGTGCCCGTCCTGAAGGTGCCACTTGGATCGGGCGGTCAGCTGACGCTCAAGGTCAACGAGCGAGAGGCCGGGGAGCTCGCCTATGCGTCCGACAACGGGCGATTGTGGTTCGTCCTCCGACCCGCAAGCGGAGCCAAGACAGTTGATGCGGGCGTCATTAGCGCGCAGACACTGCTTACCGCGAAG
>VAYM01000131.1 GCA_005884945.1 Actinomycetota bacterium
CTTCGTCGGCGAGCATCGCTACGAGCTGCAGTGCGAGCGCCGGGGCGTGCGGCCGTCGCGCGCACGCATCGTCCGTGGAATCGTCCTCAAGACGGAGGAGCTCGCGCTCGACGAATGGATCGACGCGCTGAGCCGCGACCTCGCCGAGGAGGCGGGGACGAGCGAGCGGAGCAGGCTCGCACTCGAGCGCCTGCTCGGCGCGTGAGCAGCCACGAGCAGCTGGGTGCCGCCGACTTCGCGGCGCTCCGCCGCGCCGGCTTTCGGCCGATCGGCCCCGTGCTCGGAACGTGCGTCAACCGCATCGGCTGGCAGCGCTATCCCAACCTGTTCGGCAGGCGGTTCGCGGGTGTGACGTCGTCGCTCCCGACGCCGGACCGCCTCCCGGCCTACTCACGGACCGAAGGAGCGTGGGCGGAGCTCGATGTCCTCACCGATGCGTACAACGCTGCGCGCCGCACCGCGCTCGAGCGGATGCGCGACGAGGCTCGGCGGCTCGGCGCGATGGCCGTGATCGGAGTTCGGTACCGGCAGACACCCGCGCCGACGCTCCGCGCGCACGAGTTCACCGCCGTCGGCACCGCGATCACATCCGATCGCTACGAGCTCGACGAGACCGAGGCGCTCGCGCTCACGAACCTCAGCGGCACCGAGCTCCTCACGCTCATGTCGTCCGGCTACTGGCCGCTCGGCCTCGTCGGCGGGACCGCCGTGGTCTACGTCCTCGCCGGCTGGACGAACCAGTACGCACGCTCGCTGCGGTCGAAGTGGGACCCGTCCCGCAACATCGAGCTTCCCGACTACACGCAAGGGCTGTACGAAGCGCGCGAGCTCGTCATGAAGCGAATGCGTGCCGAGGCGCGCGACGTCGGCGCGACCGGCGTCCTGAACGTTGCGCTCGAATGGGAGCACAGGGAGCACGAGGTCGACCGGCTCGGGAAGGCGATCGACCTCATCCTGACCGTGCATGCGCTGGGCACGGGGCTCGCGCAGATCGCGAACCCGTCGCACGGCCCTATCTACTACGCGCTCTCCGCCGACGCGCGCGAACGATGACGTTCACGAGCGGACTCAGCTGCCGGGCGACCGCGGCCGCGCGTATCCGCCGTCTCGTCCCGGTGCGGCGCGTCTTCGCGAACCTCGTCCTGCAGCCGGCGGTGCAGATCCATCCGCGCGGCCGAGGCCCGCAGGCGAAGGGCGGCGTCCGCGAGCTGTCCGCGTGGACGGAGCTCCGGCGGTTCGGACGGATGACCGTGCTTCGTCGACTCTCGGAAGCGGCCATGGTTGCAGACGCAGACGGCGTCGTAGCGGTGACGCTGAGGCAGCGTCGGCTGCGCGGCCTCGAGAGCGTCGAGATCGTCGCCGAAGGAACGGCCGTGCGCGGCCTGACGGACACCCCGGTCGTCCCCGTGGTGACGTCGCTCGGCGCGCCCGAGCTGGCGACGCTCGCAGCCGCCGGGTACGAGCCGCTCGGCCTGCTGTTCGAGACCGGCGTGTGGGCGATCGTCCCGGGACAGGCGACGCTCGAGGCGTACCGCCCGGAGCTCGGTCGGCGTAACTTCGAGCACCCGGACTTCACAGCAGGCCTGAACGAGATCCGTCGCGGCGTGCTCGCACGGATGCGCTCGCAGGCCCGCGAGCGTGCCGACTGCGCGGGCATCGTCGGCATCCAGCTCGGCCTGGCCCGTGAGGACGACGATCGCGCAGGCAGCTCGCTCGTCGTCTCCATCGACGCGATCGGAGCCCCGATCGCACCCGCGCACGCTTCGCGCCCGACAGTCCGAACCGCACTCGAACTCGGAGGAATGACCGCATGACAGATGACACGACGTACGACGCAGCATCGACCGCCGGTGTTCCGGAACACGGGCGCGAGCGGATCGCGCGCATGCGCGAGCAACCGCGCTTTTTCACGAGCGACCTCACGGTGAACGAGTTTCTACTCGTCAAGGAGGCCGGGTTCGACCCACTCGGCCTCGTCGTCGGTAGCTCGATCTACCACATCGGCTTTCAGTCACGAACGTGGAACAAGAACCAGGAGCTCGACGTCCTGACGCAGGCGATGTACCACGCGCGGGAGCTCGCGATGACGCGCATGGAGGAGGAGGCCGACCAGCTCGGCGCGGACGGAGTCGTCGGCGTCAGGCTCGAGGTCGGACGCTACGAATGGGGAACCGATCTCGCCGAGTTCATCGCGATTGGAACCGCGGTCAAGCACTCCGAGGGGTTATTGCACCGCGCCCCGAACGGCCGTCCGTTCACCAGCGACCTCTCGGGCCAGGACTTCTGGACACTCCTGACGGCGGGCTACCGTCCGCTGGGCCTGGTGATGGGCAACTGCGTCTATCACGTCGCACACCAGGGTCTGGCGAACTGGTTCAAGCAGATCGGCCGGAATCAGGAGATGCCGAACTTCACGCAGGCGCTCTACGACGCGCGGGAGCTGGCGATGGAGCGAATGCAGACTGAGGCGGAGCGGCTCGAGGCGGAAGGGATCGTCGCGGTGCAGCTGCACGAACGGAGTCACGGCTGGGGATCGCACGTGATCGAGTTCTTCGCAATCGGGACGGCCGTCCTGCCGATTCGCGAGGACCACCAGATCCCACCGCCGAGTCTCGTGCTGACGCTCAACGACCCGCTCGGCCGGGAAGGCGGAAACCGCTTGCCCTAGCTCCCGCTCAGGATCGCCGCGAGCACGCGCGGCCGAACCTCGTGGTGGACGTACGCGCCGAATCAACGCGACGCGCGACTCGTCGCGTAGCACGACCGCGCCCGACCGCGGCGGTCAGAGCTTGTCACGCAGCGCTTCGAGTGCGGCCCAGCGCGAATGGGCCGGCTCTTCGTCGTGCGTGTGCGGCTCTTCGTTCAGGTTCTTGCCGCACGTGGAGCAAAGGCCGGCGCAACTGGGACGGCAGAGGATCTTGTCCGGCAGCGCGAGTGCGACGGCGTCGCGCGACCACGCGGCGAGGTCGAGCTTGTCGTCGACGACATAGGGCGTCTTCAGCTCATCCGCCTCGCCCGGGCTCGTCGCCTCGTACTCACGCGCGTCGATCGGGAGGTCGAGCACGGCGTCGTCGAGGCAGCGGAAGCACGGGCCGTGGAGCCCCGCTGTGAAGCCCAGCTCGAAGACGGTGCCGGTGCTCGCCTTGGTGATGACGAGCTCCGCGGGCACCTTCTCCGGAACGGGGATGTAGCGCTCGCCCGAGAGCTCGAACGGCTCGAGCTCGAGCTCGATCTCGTCGCGGTACTGGTCCCCCGACCGGAGCTTGACCGATCTGAGGTTGAAGCTCCTTATGAAGTCAGCGTAGCGGCTCTCGGCTGTACCCTCGGCCGCACGGCCCGCGGTTTCGCAAGCACGATCAGCACGACCGCAATCACGATCGACGCGCCGGCGATCAGCGTCGTCAGCGTGATCGCCTCGCTCAGGAAGAGCGCCCCGAGCACGACCGCGACGACCGGATTGACGAACGCGTACGTCGCGACGACCGAGATCCGGACGTTCTTGAGCAGCCACGCGTACGAAGAGAACGCGGCAAGCGAGCCGAAGACGATGAGGTAGGCGACCGCGAGCAGCGGCTTCGCGCCGAACGCCGCGCGGTGGACGTCGCTCACCTCCCCGCCGAGCGCACCCGCGACGGCGAGCAGCACACCCGCGCAAAGCATCTGCATCGACGCGGAGACGAGCGGACTCTTCGGCAGCGGCGCACCGCGTGCGTAGAGCGAGCCCGCGGCCCACGCGGAGGTGGTACCGAGAAGCGCCAGCGCGACGCCGGCGTGTGCCGTCCCGCCGGGACGGACGATCGAAGACCGCGACGTAGAGCGGGATGATCGCAACGATGAGCGCGGCCAGCCCGGACGGGAGGCGCGTCTCAGCCCAGGCGACGCCGGCGTTGCCGATCGCCAGCAGGAGCCCGCCGACGATCGCTGCCGCGCGCCACTCGCGCCAGCTCGGCCGCTTCCCGCGCGCGGTGACCGCGTACAGCAGCGCCCCCGCGATCAGGAATCGCGCAGACGACATCAGCAGCGGCGGCATCGACCGGTCGGTGATGCGCATCGCGAGATAGGTCGATCCCCAGACGACGTAGACGGTCGCAAGGGCGATCGCCACTGCCGCCGGCGAGCGGCGTGCGAACGCGGCTGTCACGGGCCGTTACTTGCGCGAATCCGCGCCGTAGCGGACGGCCAGAGGGCCGACGACGAGGATGAAGATGAGGGCGATGATCTCCATGTCCTCTTCCATTGTCGGCACGACTACCCATTAGGACAAATCCAGCTACAATCCCCTTTGATTATGGAACCTGATCGTTGGCTCGGCGTCGAATTGCGGCATTTCCTGGCTCTGGAAGCGGTCGCGCGCGAGCGCTCGTTCGCGAAGGCGGCCGTCGCGCTCGGCTATACCCAGAGCGCGGTCAGCCAGCAGATCGCGACGCTCGAGCGTCTTGTCGGGCAGAAGCTCGTCGAGCGGCCGGGCGGGCCGAAGCCGGTGTCGCTGACGGAAGCCGGGCAGCTCCTGCTGACGCATGCCGAGGCGATCGCCGCGCGAGTCGCCGCGGCCCAGGCGGATCTCACGGCTCTCGGCGAGGGCGAGGCGGGAACGCTCCGGGTCGGCGTCTTCCAGAGCGTCGGCCAGCGGATCCTGCCCGAGCTGATGCGCAGGTTCGTGCGGCAGTGGCCGAAGGTTTCGATCACGCTCACGGAGTCGGCGAACGACATCCACCTTCTGGCGGCGGTCGAGCGCGGCGAGCTCGACCTGACGTTCTCGGACCTGCCGCTCAACGACGGCCCGTTCGAGGTCGTCGAGCTCCTCCGCGATCCCTATGTCCTCGTCGTTCCATGGGACTCCGACCTGCAGCACCCGACGCTGGGGGAGATCGCGCAGATGGACGTCATCGGGCACAAGCACTGCCGGACGCTCCCCCGCGTCGAGGCCGCCTTCAGGCAGCCCTTGAACTACGTGTTTCAGTCCGACCACAACCAGACCGTGCAGGCACTCGTCGCGGCCGGCGTCGGAGTGGCGCTCGTACCGCGCCTGACGGTGGACGAGCACGACGACGCGACGCGGCTGATCGAGCTACCGAAGATCCCGCCTCGGATGCTCGCGATCGCCTGGCACCGTGACCGCTACCGGACGCCGGCCGCGCAGGCGTTCGTCGAGACCGCGCAGTCGGTCTGCGCGGAGCTCGAGCGCGAAGCCGTCGCGGCCTAGCGACTAGGTCGCCGTCGTCACGAACGGCGAATCGTCGTTCGTGGACATCGTGGCAGGCCCGACCCCGGCTACGACCGTCTCCTGTGAGCGCTCGTGCAGTCGCTCGCGGCCGCGCTTGACCGCCGTCAGGAACTTCTCGAGGTTGACCTCGAGCGTCGAGAGGATCGAGTCGGCCCAGTCCTCCATGTCTGCGAGGCCTCCCGGACGGCCTGCTCGCGCGCCTCGCCGAGCAGCCGGTCGGTCTCGCGCTTGGCTTCCGCAAGCATCTCCTGCCGCTCCTTGACGATCCAGCGGGCCTGCTTGATCTCCTCGGGAATCGTCGCGCGCATCTGGTCGAGGATGTCGTAGATCTCCTCGCGGTCGATGCGGACCTGGTCGGTCAGCGGCACGGCCTTGGCGTTGTGGACGAGGTCGTCGAGCTTGTCGATGAGAACGAGTACGTCCATTGGCTCCTTAGTGTACGGACTTTATTCGGTCGGATTCTCCGGGGTCCCCGGGCGGCCGGCCGGGAAAAGCTCTGCAAACCGCTTGGCTACGGGCTTTGGGACGAGCTCGTCCACCCTTCCCCCGAATGCCGCGATCTCCTTCACGCCGCTCGACGAGACGAAGCTGACCGTCGGACTCGCCATCACGTAGACGGTCTCGACCTCGGGCGCGAGCGTCCGGTTGAGCTGATTCATCTGGAACTCCCACTCGAAGTCCGAGATGACGCGGAGGCCCTTCACGATCGCCTTCGCCTGCCACTTCCGCGCGAAGTCGACGACGAGCTCGCGGAAGACGTCGACCTCGACGTTGTCGATGTCGGCGAGTGCTTCTCGGAGGAAGCCGACGCGTTCCTCGAGCGTGAACATCGGCGCCTTGTGATGCGGATTGCCGACGACGCCGACGACGACGCGGTCGAAGATCCCAGTGGCGCGTTTGATCACGTCGACGTGACCGAACGTCACGGGGTCGTACGAGCCCGGGCAGATCGCCGTGATCAACGCTCGAACAGCGCTACGCGTGCGCTGCCGTATCTCCGCGATGTGCGCAGCTCGAGTGGAAGCTGCGGCTCGATGCGCGCGCTCGTCTCGAAGACGAGCAGTCCGTCGTCCGCAAGGACGTCCGGCAGGTAACGGGCCAGGGTCGGCTGCATCTCGTCGTAGCGATCGTAGGGCGGGTCGATCAGGACGAGATCGTACTTCCTGCGTGCGGCGACTTCGGCGGCGAGCGCTTGCAGCGCGTCGCGTTGCAGCACGGTCGCACCGGTGAGACGGAGCTTGTCGAGGTTCCGCTCGATCGCGCGGACCGCGTCGCGGTCGGCCTCGACGAACACCGCCGATGCGGCGCCGCGGGAGAGAGCCTCGAGGCCGAGCGCGCCCGAGCCGGCGAACAGATCGAGGACCGAGGCTCCGTCGACCGGCCCGATCAGGTTGAACGTGTTCTCGCGGACGCGGTCCGACGTCGGCCGCGTGTCCCGCCCGGGCGGTGCGTAGATCGTGTGGCCTTTCCGTGACCCCGCGATGATGCGCACCGCCCGAGTCTAGGAGCGGGGTCAGTCCTGCATCGGCCGGTCGGTCTCGACCCATGTCTTCAGCCCGCCGAGGACCAGCATCCACCCGGGACCGAGACGCACGACTGCCACCAGTGCGACAGCCTGCGCGGCGGCTCCGATTCGAAGATCTCCGCGTCCAAAGGTCACATGTCAAGGAAGACCAGCGTGCAGGGCGTCCAGGTAGGCGCCGTAGCCGCTCGGCGTCTGCCACTGGTTGGCGTCCTCGACCGCGGTCCCTTCGGGCCACTCGTTGAAGCTGATCACGAGCTGCCACGGATCGTTCGCGGCGACCATGTCGGCGATGCTCTGACGCCACTGCGTCAGGTCGCGCGGCAGCGCCTCGCCCTTCCGCACCTCGTCGAAGCCCGGCGCGATCATGAACGCGTTTCCCGGCAGCTCGTACTCTGCATGCGTTCCCGAGTACTCGTGCCAGCCGTCGGGTTGCACGGCGCAGTCGCGATAGCCGCCGAATGCCTTGAGCACGATGAACGCATCGACGCCCGCGTTCGCCCTGTGCCAACGCTCGGCCGTCTCGCAGGACCCGCCGTAGACGAAGACGACGAAACGTCCGCCGACCTTCAGGTATGCCGGCTTCGAGGCATACGCGTCGCGGATGTACACGAGGTCGGAGTGGATCTGCTCCGCGCTCGGGTCGCCGTAGCCTTCGGGCTCGTAGTAGATCGCCCAGCGGAAGCGCGTGGTGCGCGCCACGGCGAGGTAGCGCCAAAACCGGTCGTCCGTCGGCGGATATCCACCTCTTCCCCACCACGAATAGAGCCCCGCGTTCAGATGCGCGTACGACATCGCCTCCGTCTCGTGCCGGACCACCGATGCCTGGTCGGCGTCGTAGTAGCCGAGCGTCGGGTGGAAGAGGCTGTACGGAAAGATCGCGTCGCGCGTCCACGCTTCCGGGTACCACGCGTAGTAGAAGGCGGCGCGGATCGGAAGCGACGGTTGCGACGTGTCGGCAGGCGGTCCGCGAAATCCGGTCAGTCCGTTGCGCACATCCAGCGTGAAGCGAACATGGACGTCTGCGTCCGTGTAGCCGTCGTGCCCGTCGCCGTCGAAGGCGAATGCATGCTTGCCACGTTTGCCTAGCGCGGCTGCCTGTTTCGGCGTGAAAACCAGGTGATACGACGGTTGATCCGGCTGCGATTCGTCGGTGACGACGAAGTCCCCGTTCGTGAGCACGCGGCGAGCTTGCCGCAGCGTCCACGACGGGCGCGCCGCAATCGCGGCTGCGGCGAGGAGCGGCGCGGCGATCACGCGCCGGGCCAGGCAGGCGCTGCGACCGGCTCTCCGGCTGCGGCGGTGGATAGACAGTCCGCGGCGAGCGTGATCACCAACGCGAGGACTACGAGCACGAAGAGCGCGCCGCGCAGGCCGGTCGCGTGCGCCACACCTCCGATGATGATCGGGCCGACGATCGAGCCGAGATAGCCCATCGTGACGACCCGGCCGAGGATGACGCCGGTCGGACCGAGCCCCGTGTTTCCCGCCGCGCTGAACGTGATCGGAACGACCGGCGCGAAGCCGGCGCCGAGCAGGGCGAAGCCGACGATTCCCGCCGCAGGCGTGTGGATCACCAGTCCCAAGCCTAGGCCGACCGCGGCGACGAGACTTCCCGCACGGACGAGCGCGACGGGACCGAAGCGCGCCTGCAGCGGATCACTCGCGAAGCGGCACGCGGCCATCGTGAACGAGAACGCGGCGAACGCCGTCGCCGCGATGCCGGGGCTCGTGTGGAGACTGTCGCGCAGGTAGACCGCGCTCCAGTCCCCGGCCGCGCCTTCGCCGACGGCTCGAGCTTCGCTTCGGCGGGCACGGCGTCCGCTTGCGCTGCGAGCAGACGGGCCGGCGCGAGGAACGACGGCACGAGTAGCGCGGCGGCGACGATTCCGAAGTGCAAACGGGGATCGAGTCCTAGTGCGGCCGCGCCGGCGCCGCTGAGCGCGCCGATCAGCAGGCCGACACTCCAGAGCGCATGGACCGACGACATGATCGGACGGCCGTAGCCGCGTTCCACGACGACGGTGTGCGCGTTCATCGCGACGTCGAGGAATCCGCCGACTCCTCCGAGCACGAAGAGCACCGCCGTCAGCACGGCGAGACTGTCGGCGAGCGCCGGCCCGAGCAGCACCGCGCAGAGGAGGACCGTGGCGACGCGAATCGCCGGACGGCTTCCGAACCGGTCGACGACGACGCCTGCGATGCGGGTGCCGACGACGAGGCCGATCGCGAGGCCCGAGAACGCGATCCCGAGCTGGCCGTTGCCGATGCCGACGTGATGCTTGATCGCCGGAATGCGCGTGCCCCACGTGCCGAACGCGGCGGCGTGGATCATGAAGACCGCGCACACGCTGAATCGCGCGCGCCGCAGGCGTGTGTCAGGCAAGTGCTTCGCGCTCGACCGCGGCGAATCGCTTCGCAACCTCGTCGGCGAGCGGGCCTGCGTCGTCGACGAGCTCGTCTGCGAGCACACGGGCACGCTCGAGCAACGGCCGGTCTCGCCGGAGCTGCGCGAACTTCAGATCGGTGAGCCCCGACTGCCGTGTTCCGAGCAGCTGGCCTCCCCCGCGCAGCTCGAGGTCGACCTCCGCGAGCTCGAAGCCGTCCGTCGTCCGCACGAGCGCCTCGAGTCGCGCGACCGCCGCGTCCGTCAGCTCTTCGCGCGCGCGCGAGATCAAGAGACAGTACGACTGCTCTGCTCCGCGCCCGACGCGACCGCGGAGCTGGTGCAACTGCGCGAGACCGAAGCGGTCCGCTTCCTGCACGATCATGATCGTCGCATTCGGAACGTCGACGCCGACTTCGATCACGGTCGTCGCGACGAGCACGTCGAGCTCGCGCGCCTTGAACCGGGCCATCAGCCGGCGGCGTTCGGCAGGTCTGAGGCGCCCGTGCAGCAAACCGACGCGGTAGCCGCGCAGCTCGGCGCGCCGTAGCCGCTCCGCCTCCGCCTCGGCCGCGCGCGCCTGGCTCGTTTCGGACTCTTCGATCAGCGGGCAGACGACGTACGCCTGCCGGCCGGCGTCGAGGTGCTTCCGCAGCCGCGAGTACGCCTCCGCGCTTCGCTCCTCCGTCACCCACGCCGTCCTGATCGGCTTCCGGTTCGCCGGCGGCTTCGCGATCTCGGAAACGGCGAGGTCGCCGTAGACGGTGAGGGCGAGCGTCCGCGGAATGGGTGTCGCAGTCATGTGGAGGACGTGCGGGCTGCGTCCTTCGGCGAGCGCGCTCCGCTGCTCGACGCCGAATCGGTGTTGTTCGTCGACGACGGCGACGGCGAGGTCGCGGAGCTCGACCCCTTCCTGGATCAACGCGTGCGTGCCGACGAGGATGTCCGCCGTCGGCGCCGCCTCGCGCTCGCGCTTCGTGGACGAAGAGGTGAGGAGCGCGCAGGCGACGCCGAGCTCGCGGCAGATCGGCTCGATCGTCAGGAAGTGCTGCTCGGCGAGGGTCTCCGTGGGCGCCATCAGCGCGCCCTGACGCCGGTTCTCGACCGCGCGCAGGAGCGCGTAGAGCGCTACGACCGTCTTCCCCGAGCCGACGTCCCCCTGCAGGAGACGCTGCATGGGAACGGTGCGCACGAGATCGACGTCGACGTCCTCGACCGCGCGCTCCTGATGCTCGGTCAGGCGAAACGGGAGTACGTCGCGATAGCGGGCAACGAGGTCGCCGGGGGCACCGAGCGACGGCGCGATCTCCGCCTCACGTTCCCGGCGCCGCGCAGCCAGACCGACCTGCAGGACGAGCAGCTCGTCGAAGGCGAGCCGCGCACGACCTTCCTCCGCCTCCTCGCGCGACCGCGGCCGGTGCAGAGCCCACAGCGCATCGCTTCGCTGCGGCAGGCGCTCGCGCTCCTTCACTCGGGCCGGGAGCGGGTCCAGAGCCGACCGCGGCAGCGCCGCACCGACGAGCTCGCGGAGCTTCTTCGGCGTGATCTCCTCGCTCGCCGGATAGACGGGCGCGAAGTCCGCCGTCGCCGACGCCCCGCCGACGTCGAACGTCTTGACGAGGAACTCGTTGCGCCTTTGCACGCGTCCGCGGAGGCGAGCGCCGGTCCCCGGCTGCAGCAGCTTCTCGAGCCACGGCTGGTTGAACCACACGGCGGTCATCTGGCCGGTCGCGTCGGAGACGACCGCGGTCTGGATCGTCAGCCGGCGTCGCGTGCGCCGTGACGAGAAGCGAACGACCTCGACGTCGACGACCGCCTCCTCGTCGATCGACAGCTCCGAGATCCGCTTCTCGTCCGCCGGCTCCTCGTAGCGGAACGGTGCGTACGTGACGAGATCGCCGACACGCTCCAGGCCGAGCTTTGCGAGCTTCGTCTTGACCGCGGGCCCGACACCGGGGAGCGTGTCGACAGAGCGCTCCAGCAGCTCAGGCCGAGGGAACGCGCGCGGGCGCGGCCACTCGTCCGCCGTCTGCCCGGCGAACCCGACGGGCGCTTCGACACGCGTTCGGACCGCGCTCACTCCTCGTCATCGAACCAGAAGAACCCGACGGTACCGGGGCCGGCGTGCGTGCCGACGACCGCACCGAGGTCCGTGACGAGCTCGATCTGCGCCTGCGGCCGTTCCCCGCGCACCATCTTCTCGAGCTGACGCGCGCGATCGGGCGCCTCCGCGTGCGCGATGCCGACGCGGAGCGAGCGTCGGTTTGCGCTCTTCGCGGTGAACTCCTCGACGAAGAACTGGATGGCGTTCCGATTCCCGCGCACGCGCTTGAGCGGGATCACCTCGCGCTTGATCGTCAGCATCGGCTTCACCTGCAGCAGGTTGCCCGCCCATGCTGCGGCGCGACCGATTCGACCGCCGCGACGCAGATATTCGAGCGTGTCGACCGTGAAGATCAGGTGCGCGTTCTGCTCGTAGCGCGCGAACAGCTCTGCGACCTCCTCGTCGGTCGTGCCGCGGTCGAGGCGGCGCTGGATCGCGAGCCCGAGCATCGCGACTGCCGCCGACGCCGTGCCCGTGTCGATCGTGCGGACCTTGTCGCCGCCGAGCTCCTCCGCCGCCGTGGTCGCGCTGCCGTAGGTTCCCGACAGGTCACCGGAGATGTGGAGCGAGTACACGCGGTCGTAGACGGCGAGGTCCTCGTAGGTCGCGAGGAAGTCGGCCGGCGTCGGCTGCGACGTCGTCGGCAGCTCCGTCGACGTGCGGAGACGCTCGTAGAAGTCGTGCGGTGTGAGCTCGACGTAGTCGCGGTAGCTCTCGGCGCCGAAGCGGACGTACAGCGGGACAACGCGCCAGTTCGGAAACCGTTGCGGCGCCTGCGGGAAGTCCGCGGTGGAGTCAAGGACGATGCCCGTGTTCGCGCCGGTCAGCTTCACGCGGCGCGCGCGCCGACTGCGCGACGGATCGCGGCGACGATCTCGTCGAGCTCCTGGTCCTTCGAGAGACACGCGACCGCGCCCGCCTCGTAGAGCGCGTCGACCTCACGAAGATTCGCCGACGCCGTCAGGCAGACGACGGCGACGCCAGGCGCGGCCGCACGGACCGCACGCGTCGCCTGTACGCCGTCGATCCCGGGCAGGCGGTAGTCCATGACGATCACATCCGGAACAAGCTCGAGCACGGCCTCGACCGCCTTCTGACCTTCGCCGACCGCCCCGACGACCTCGATGTCCTCCTGCAGCCCGAGCAGGAGCTCGAGCGCCTCCGAGAAAACCTGGTTGTCCTCGACCAGCAGGACGCGGATCGGGGCCGCCGCCACCGCTCGAAGGTTATTCCGCGGACAGGAGGAGCGGGTAGTGCGGCTGCCCGCCCTGCTGCACGTCGACCTCGAGGTCGGGGTGCTGTTGCCCTAGCCGGGCCAGGAGCGCCTCGAGCTGCGGCGCCTCCTCCCCGGTGAGGAGCGTCAGGACGCCCCGCGGCTCGGCGAGCAGGCGCTCCGTCACGGCCGCCGCGACCTCGTCGAAGTCGGGGCCCGTTGCCACGGGCGAGCCGTCCGCGAGGCCGAGATAGTCCCCTGCGCGGATCGAGAGGCCGTTCAGCTGCGCGTCGCGAGAAGCGGTCGTGACCTCCCCGGTCGCGACTGCGGAGAGCGCTCCTTGCATGTCCGCGACGTTCTCGTCGGCGGAGCGGGTCGGATCGAAGACGACCATCGCGGACAGTCCCTCCTGGATCGACCGCGTCGGGAGGACGTGCGCTTCGACCCCCGCGTGCTCGGCGGCGTTCTCGGCCGCCGCGACGACGTTCGAGTTGTTCGGCAGCACGATCACCGCGTTAGCCCGGCCGGCCGCGACGCGCTCGGCGAGCTCGCCGACGGACGGGTTCATCGACTGGCCGCCCTCGACGACGACGGCGCCGAAGCTCTCGAACAGCTTCCTGTTCCCCTCGCCGGCGACGACGGCGACGACGGCGGTGGCGGGGAGATCCGGAACCGCGTGCAAAAGGCGATCCTCGCGCTCGTGCGTCTGCTCGTGCATGTTCGCGATTTCGATGCGCTCGATGATCCCGACCGCTGTCCCGAGCGAAAGCGCCGCTCCCGGATCGTCGGTGTGCACGTGCACCTTCAGCGCGCTCTCGTCGCCAACGACGAGGAGCGAGTCGCCGAGCAGGTCGAGTTGCTGCTCGAGTGCGTCGGCGTCGAGGCCATGGCCCTCCACGACGAACGCCGTGCAGTAGCGGTAGCGCGACAGCTCCTGGTGGATCGCTTCCACCGTCAGGGGCTCCCCGAGCTCCGCTGGCTCTGCGATCTCTTGGCCTGTGACCGCGGCTGCGATGCCGCGGACGATCTCGAGGAGCCCCGCCGCGCCCGCGTCGACGACACCGGCTGCGCGTAGAACATCGAGCTGCTGGCGCGTGCGGGCGACCGCCTCGTCTCCCGCGCGCACGAGCGCAGGCCAGGGGTCGGCAGGCTGACGCTCGGCCTCTTCCGCGAGCGCGCGAATCGCCGAGAGCATCGTGCCCTCCACCGGTTGCCGGACGCCGCGGTACGCCGCGTCGCTCGCCGCTCGGAACGCACGCGCCAGCACGTCGTCGTCGACGGTCTCCGTTTGGCCGAGGACTTCCGCCGCACCGCGCACGATCTGCGAGAAGATCACGCCGGAGTTGCCGCGCGCCCCCATCAACGCCGCACGCGTCACTTCTCGCGCAAGCGTCTCGCGATCGGAAGCGGTCGACTCGCGCAGGGCATCGACGATCGCGCGGCCGGTGAGCGTGAGGTTCGTCCCCGTGTCGCCGTCGGGCACCGGATAGACGTTGAGATCGTCGATCCGGCGTCGGCTTGCCTCGAGCGACGCGAGCGCCGCGTCGGCGAGGTCACGAACGTGGTCGAGGTCGCTCACGCGCTCCGCCTGACATCCTGGATGCGGACCTCCACGGACGCGACCGGAAGACCCGTCAGCCGTTCGACCTCGTAGCGCACGCGGTTGCGAACGGTCGAGGCGACCTCGGCCAGATTGAGGCCGTACTCGACGACGACGTTGAGCTCGATCGTGACACCGGCCTCCGCGTTGCCGCCGACCACGATCCCCTGTTTCCAGCGGTCGCGGCTCAAGAGCCGGGCGACACCCTTGCCCCGCGACGCCATTCCGACGACGCCGTACGCCTCCGCCGCGACCCGGCCGACGATGTGCGCGACGGCGTCGTTCGAGATCGAGATCCGCCCGAGGGGCGACGCCAGCGGTCTGGCTGCCTCCACGTCGTGATTAGACCACGGCCTCCGGCCGCGGGTTGCGACGCCCTAGATCGCCTTCTGGACCTTGCCGCCCTTGAGGCAGCGGGTGCAGACGTAGGCACGGGTGGGCTTGCCGCCAAGGATCACGCGGACACGCTGGAGGTTCGGTTCGAAGCGTCGCTTCGTGGCGACCATCGAGTGGCTCCGGTTGTGACCGAAGCTCGGCTTCTTCCCGCAGACGGCGCAGACCTTGGACATCGGCGGGCCAGTGTAGCCATCGCGGCACGGACAAGGGTCAGACCACCCGGTCTAACCCTTCTTCAAGCCGCTACTGCCCTTCGCGAGCCCCGAGGCCCAGGCGCGGACGGCCGTCGCGCGGAGCTGCGCGAACGCGTCGGCCATCTCGAGCGCCGTTCGCACCGCCTCGGCGCCTTTGCCGACCCGCGCTTCCGCCTGGTCGGCGTTCTCGACGGTGAGCACGCCGAATGCGACGGGAACGCCGGTTTCGAGCGCGGCGAGCTGAAGTCCGCTCGCAGCCTCCGAAGCGATGTACTCGAAGTGGGGCGTCTCCCCGCGGATGACACAGCCGAGCGCGACGACGCACGCGAACCGCCTCGTCTTCGCGAGTGCCATCGCCGCGAGCGGCAGCTCGAACGCGCCGGGAACAGGCATGACGGTGATCGCGTTCGGCGGAACCCCCAGCCGATCGAGCTCGTCAAGCGCCGACTCGAGCAGGCGATTCGTGATCTCGCCGTTGAAGCGCGCGGCGACGATTGCGACGCCGCGGCGCGTGCCGTCCGCCTCGCCCTCGACGACGTTCACGTCTTCAGGGATGTCGAGCTCACCCCCGGCGTGCTCGCCGGGCGCCCGCAGACGCGGGATCCGCTCCTCGTCTTGCGGTTCGGGCTCGGCCTCGGCCACCAGCTCGTCTTCGGGGTCGTCCGCTTCGGCCGGCGCTTCCTCGTCCAGCTCGAGCGCCTCAGCCTCGTCCCCGGGCCAGCGATCGCTCACTCGTCGGCCTCGTACTTGAGGTCCTGGTGGTGCAGCTTGTGGCCGAGCTTGTCGCGCTTCGTCGCGAGGTAGCGCGCGTTCTCGGGCTTGGGCGGCGTCTCGATCGGCACCTGCTCGACGACCTGCACGCCGAATCCCTCGATGCCGATGATCTTCTTCGGGTTGTTCGTGAGGATGCGAACGGTGGTGAGGCCGAGGTCGGCGAGGATCTGGTTGCCGATCCCGTAGTCGCGCATGTCCGCCGCAAAACCGAGCTCGACGTTCGCCTCCACCGTGTCGAGGCCGTTCTCCTGGAGCTCGTAGGCCCTCAGCTTGTTGAGGAGCCCGATGCCACGTCCCTCCTGTGCCATGTAGAGAAGTACACCGCAGTCCTCGGACGCTATGCGCCCGAGGGCCTGCTCGAGCTGCTCGCCGCAGTCGCAGCGCAGCGAGTGGAAGACGTCGCCCGTCAGGCACTCCGAGTGGACGCGGACGAGCACGTTCTCGGCGCCGACGACGTCGCCCCTGACGAGTGCCACGTGGTGCTTGCCCGTGAGCGTCTCGCGGAACGCGACGGCCGTGAACTCGCCGTAGGCCGTCGGCAGCCGCACGCTCGTCGTCCGCTCCACCAGTCGCTCGTGCCGCCGGCGGTACGCGATCAGGTCGGCGACCGTGACGAGCTTGACCCCGTGCCGCTCGCAGTACGGGATCAGATCGGGGACGCGGGCCATCGTCCCGTCCTCGTTCATGATCTCGCAGACGACGCCCGCGGGGATCAGCCCGGCGAGGCGCGCGAGATCGACGGCTGCCTCGGTTTGTCCCGCGCGGACGAGGGCGCCGCCGTCGCGCGCGCGCAGCGGGAAGACGTGACCGGGCTGGACGAGATCGTCCGGCTTCGACTCCGGGTCGATCGCGACCTGAATCGTGCGGGAGCGGTCCGGCGCGGAGATCCCCGTCGTGACGCCCTCGCGCGCTTCGACCGAGACGGTGAACGCCGTGCCGAACGGCGTCTCGTTTCGGTCGGTCATCTGCCGCAGGCCCAGTTCGTCGCACCGCGTCTCAGTGAGGCAGAGGCAGATGAGGCCGCGGCCTTCCTTCGTCATGAAGTTGACCGCTTCGGGCGTCGCGAACTGCGCGGCGATCGTCAGGTCGCCTTCGTTCTCGCGGTCGGCGGCGTCGACGACGACGACGAACTTGCCCTGGCGGATGTCCTCGATCGCTTCCTCGATCGTCGCGAATGCGCTCCGCTCCTCGATCTGCATCGCGGCAATCGTAGCCCGGTCGTCGTCGCCGTCCGTCATGTGCGCGCGACGAGACGTTCGACGTACTTTGCGAGGAGGTCGACCTCGACGTTGACCGGTGCGGCGGCCGAGAGCCCGCCGAGCGTCGTCTCGGCGAGAGTGAACGGGACGAGCGCGACGGCGAATCCATTCGCGTCGAGCTCGGCGACCGTCAGGGACACCCCTTCGACGGTGACCGATCCTTTCTCGACCAGGTAGCGGACGAGGTCTGGCGGAGGATCGATCCAGACGCGCCGGCCGTCACCTTCGGGCGTCACTGTTCGGACGCGACCGACGCCGTCGACGTGGCCCTGGACGTAGTGGCCGCCGAGGGCCTCGCCGGCCCTCAGCGCGGGCTCGAGGTTGACGGAGTCGCCCGGGGCGAGTTGCGCGAGGGAGGAGCGGCGAAGGGTTTCCGGCACCGCGTCGAACGCGAGCGTGCCGTCCTCGGCGTCGACGACTGTGAGGCAGACACCGCTGACGGCTACGGAATCGCCGAGCGAGGCCTGCGCGGCGGTCTCAGGAGCTTCGACGACGAGTCGCACGCCGTCTTGGCCGCCGTCGACGGATGCGATGCGCCCGCGCTCGCGCACGATTCCCGTGAACATGGACGAATTGTCACGGTTCCGGCGGAAACAGTGAACAGACACGTCACGGGTTCGGCGGTAGCGTTGCCGCAGAGCGGCCCCCGGCCTCATCCCCTCGGGAGGGTGGGGGGTGGTGGGTGGGCACGCGCGCGTGTGCCTGCAGGACGGCGAGAGGGCTAGGCCCCGAGCGCGAGCGCCTCGAGCGTCTCGCGCACCACGCGCTCGAGGTCGCCGCGGCCGACGCCCGACTCGAGCTCCGCCCGCAGCTCCTCGACCGCCTCGCGGCCGCCGTCGCTGAGGCCGGCGGTGTCGACCGCCGCGAGCTTGGCGCGCAGCTCGTCGTCTCCCACGTGGCGCGCGAGCCAGTGGGAGAGCAGGTTCACGAGCTGATCCTCAGGGCTCGTGGACATAGGCCGTCAGCAGCACGTCGTCACCCATCTGGTGCGCTCGCAAACGCGCGATCTCGACGGGCGCAGGCAATTCCGGAGCGAACACCAGACCCGACCCGGCGAGCGTCGGCGCGACGAACACGTCCAGCTTGTCGACGAGATCCTCGCGCAGGAACGCGGCCGCGATCGTCGGCCCGCCCTCGAGCAGCAACGACTGCACACCCTCGGCGGCAAGCGCCGACAACTCCTCGCCGATAGGCCCCGATCGCAGCTCGAGCTCGGAGCCCGCAGGAAGGGGGCCGCGACCGAAGACGAGCCGTCGCGGCTGACGCGGCACATCGACGTCACGTGCGGTCAGCGTAGGCTCGTCGGCGCGAGCGGTTCCCATCCCGACCGCGACCGCATCGACGCACGCGCGCAACTCGTGCACGCGAAGCCGCGACTCCTCCCCGCTGACCCACCGTTCACCCGGGACGGTCACCCGCCCGTCGAGCGTCACGGCGAGCTTCAGGATCACGAACGGACGTCCCTTCGAGACCCACGTTCGCCACTCCTCGTTCTGCACGCGGCAACGGAAACCGGCCTCGCCCTCTTCCACCGACACTGCAACGCCCGCCGAGCGCAACCGCTCGAGACCGCCGCCGTGCTCGGGATGCGGATCGAGGCAACCGGCGACGACTGCGGCGACGCCCGCATCGATCAGCGCGTCCGCGCAGGGCGGCGTGCGCCCGTGGTGCGAGCACGGCTCCATCGTCACAAACGCCGTCGCACCGCGTGCGAGCGCGCCCGCCTGCTCGAGCGCGATCGCCTCCGCGTGCGGACCGCCTGCCTGCTCGTGCCACGCCTCCCCGACGACCTCGCCGCCCTTCACGACTACGCAACCGACGACCGGGTTCGGATGGGTCGCGCCGCGTCCACGCTCGGCGAGCTGGACCGCACGTTCGAGACTCACTGCAGAGCCTGCAACAGCCGGCGGTAGGCGCGCGGCAGATCCTCCATCCCGAAGATCGAGCTCCCGGCGACGAATAGCCGCGCTCCCGCGACGTACGCATCCGCGATCGTGTCCGTGCCGATCCCTCCGTCGACCTGGATCGGGATCTCGTCGGGAAGGATCGACCGCGCTTCGCGAATGCGCGCGACCGCCTCGGGCATGAACGGCTGCCCGGAGTACCCCGGCTCGATGCTCATGCAGAGAACGAGGTCGAAGCCGGCGACGACGGCCGCTCGGGCGGCGTGCGCGGCATCCGTCTGCGGTTTGAACGCCATTCCGACCTGGAGCCCTTCCGCGCGCGCTGCCTGCACCGTGCTGTAGAGGTCGTCGCACGCCTCGATGTGAACCGTAACGGTGTCGCCGCCCGCCGCCGCGATCGCCTTGAAGTGCTTCTCCGGCGTCTCGGTCATCAAGTGGCAGTCGATCACGCCGTCCATCCGGTGGATCCGGTCCGAGATCGACTGCAGCACGATCGGGCCGATCGTGATCGGCTCGACGAAGTGGCCGTCGCCAACGTCGAAGTGGAAGATGCGAACGCCGGCGCGCATCAGCGTCTCGATCTGCTCGCCGAGTCGCGAGAAATCCGCCGCATAGAGGGACGGCTCGACCTCGACCGTCCGCATCCACTCGGTCCACGCCATGACGCGGCAGTCTATTGCGGCGTCAGACGTGCGATGAAGAAGCCGCTCGTTCGATGAACGTGCGGAAGCGTCAGGAGAAACTCGGGCCGCCGCGGATGGCGAAACGCCGGCCACTCGTTACCGAGCGCCTCGACGCGAAGACCGGACGCATCGACCACAGCTTCGTTCTCGTCGGCGTTGATCGTGCAGACCGAATACGTGATCGTTCCCCCCGGCCGCACTCGCTCCGCCGCGACGCGGAGCAACTCGAGTTGAAGCTCCGGGAGCGGCTGCGCGCGCCACCGCAGATCCGGCCGGCCCGCGAGGACTCCGAGTCCCGAGCAGGGAGCGTCGACGAGCACGTGGTCGAAGCCGATGAGCTCGGGCGGCAACGCGAGCGCGTCGGCGTGGACGACGGTGACGTTGCCCGCGCCGAGGAGGCGGACGTTCTCCTCCAGCTCGCGTGCGCGGCCTTCGTGGATCTCGACCGCGACCACCTCGCCCTCGAGCTGTGTGGCCTTTCCGCCCGGCGCCGCGCAGAGGTCGAGCGTCCGCTGGCCCTCGCGTGCATCGACTACCAAGCCCGCGAGCTGCGAGCCGCGACTCTGAGGCCAGATCCGGCCGGCGGCGAGAGCATCCTCGTCGAGGCGGTCGACGCGGTACGCGCCCGGAACGTCCGTCGGCCCGCCGGGTGGATCGCCGCGCACAAGACGCACGACCGTCTCCGGCGGCTCGTTCTGCGCGCGCATGAGCGCCAGCGTGTCGTCCTCGCCGAGGTCTCGCGTCCAGACGTCGGCGATCCAGTCGGGATACGAATGCCTGAGCGGTCCTTCGGGGAGCGCGTCGACGAGCTCGCGCATGCCCTCGGCGAGACGACGAAGGACGGCATTCGTGAACGCGACCGCTCGTTCGAGCCGCGCGCGGCGAACGAGCTCGACCGTCTCGTTCACCGCCGCGTGCGTAGCGATCCTCTCCGCATATCCGAGCTGGTACGCGCCGAGGCGGAGCGCGGCTCGCACCGGAGGATCGAGCTTGCGCACCGGACGACGCCCGAGCTGCTCGATCGCGTAGTCGAGCGTGCGCACGCGCTGCACGGTTCCGTACGCGAGCCGCTGCGCGAGCGCACGGTCGCGCGAGTCGAGCCCGCGCGACGCCGACCGGAACACGCGGTCCGCGTACGCGTCGTCCTCGAACACGCGCAGGACGACTTCATAGGCCGCTTCCCGCGCGTTCATCGCAGTCCGCGAAGGAACTCGTCGTACATCATCCGCCGTTTCCCCTCGGGTTGGACCTCGAGGAGCTCGAGCCGCCCGTCCTCCACGCGTGTCCGCCAGACGACGAGCCGTCGCCCTTCGACGACTCCGCGCGCGCCGATGTGCGGCGAAAGCGCGCGCACTCGGTTGTGCAACTCCTCGGCCGGACGTTCCCAGTCGAGCTCGCGGTCCGCCGCGGTGATCTTCTCCGCGTACGTGACTCCCTCGTCCGGCTGGGGAGTGAACTCCGGCGCCGGCAGCACGTCGTCGAGCAGCCGAGCCGCCGCCTCCGCGGCACGCGCGAAGACGACGCCGGCGTCGTCGTCTAGGCCGATCGGGAAACGCTCGACCGCGGCGATCGGACCGGCGTCGAGCTCCTTCACCGTTCGGTGGATCGTCACGCCCGTGTCGTCGTCGCCGGCCATGATCGCCCGCTCCACGGGCGCGGCGCCGCGCCATCGCGGCAGCAGCGACGGGTGAACGTTCAGCCACAGGCCGCGCTCGAACAGCGACTCGGGAATCAGCAGTCCGTACGCGGCGACGACGACAGCGTCCCCGTCGAGGACGAGCTCAGGCCCGAGCCGTTCCGGCTGTAACACGGGGATGCCGTGCCGTAGCGCGACCTCCTTCGCGGGCGGCGCGGCGACCTTGCGGCCGCGGCCGCGCGGCGCGTCGGGCCGGGTCAGCAGTGCAACGACGTCGTGTCGGCCGGCGAGACGCTCCAGCATGTCTGCTCCGAACGGCGCCGTCGCGGCGACCGCGATCTTCGCCACGCGCTACCCGATGACGACGCGGGGCCGCAGCGTCGCCAGCGCCTCGCGGCGCGCCTCCGGCGTCGTGCGGTCGATGATCAGCACGCCGTCGAGGTGATCGGCCTCGTGCTGCGCGGCCCGCGCGGCGAATCCCTCGAGGTCGAACGCAGCGTCCTCGCCGCGCTCGTTCTTCCCTTCGACGCGCACCGATGTCGAGCGCTCCACCGGCGCGAGGACGCCCGGCAGCGAGAGACAGCCTTCGTCGTCGACCTCGACCTCGTCGCTGTGACGGACGATGACCGGGTTGACGACGACGGCCACCTCGTCGTCCTTCGGGCTGAAGACGAACAGCCGCCGGAGGATCCCGACCTGGTTCGCTGCGAGGCCGACGCCGCGCGCCTCGATCATCAGCGCGGACATCCTCTCGACGAGCCGGCGGAGGTCGTCGTCGAACTCGTCGACCGGCTTCGCTTGCATTCGCAGCACGGGGTCCGGGTACTGGCGAATCTGCGCGAGCGCACGTTGACGTCGCGCCTCGCGCTCGGCGTCGAGCTCTTCGACGCGTACCTGTCCCTCGATCTCGGCCATCAACGGGCACACTAGCGACGTGGAACGGAAGGAGCGCGAGGCGATCCTGCGGCAGGGAGTCGCGAAGCCGGAGACGCCGCGCGACCGGGCGGAGCGCGAGGCACTCGAGGCCGATCTGCTCGACAGTCCCGTCGCGGGCAAGCCGATTCGGCGCCGGTTGCGTAACTTCCGGACCGGGACGGATGCGGCGATGCGCGCGCTCGGCGGGCCGCTCGCGTGGATGCGGCGCCTGCGCGCGATCGAGGTCGGAATCGAGGACAACGAGTCGCGTTTGCGAGAGCGCTGGCGGGAGCTTCGCGCGGAGCACACGGACGACGCAGAATTCGCACGCGCCTGGCGCGAGCTCGCGAGCTCGTGGAGCTTCCGCGACGTGAACGGGCTGATCGAGCGGCACAACCGCCACTTCCCCACCGAAGCGCGGCTTCCGATGAACCCGCGCACCGGCGACTTCGTGCACGTGAACGGCCGCCCGTACACGCGCGAGCCGCTCGACGCTCACTGGATCCTCGAACGCTTTCCGCCGGAGGGACGGCCGGAGTGGAGTCACTCATCGGAAAGCTCCTGATCGCGTCGCCCGCGATCCTCGACCCGAACTTCCGGCGCACGGTCGTCTTCGTGACCGCGCACACCGACGACGGTGCCGTCGGGTTGATCCTCAACCGCCCGTCGGAGACGACCGTCGGCGAGGCCGTCCCACAGCTCGAGTCGCTCGCGGACCGCGGCGAGCCGGTCTTCGTCGGCGGCCCCGTGAATCCCAACGGCGTCGCCGTGCTCGCGGAGTTCGACGATCCGGACGACGCCGGCGTGTGGGTCGTCGACGCGATCGGCTACGTGGCGCTCGACGACGCGCTCGGGGCGGGTCCTCCTTCGCTCGGCCGCGTGCGCGTGTTCGCGGGCGTCGCGGGCTGGGGCGAGCAACAGCTCGAGGGGGAGCTCGAGCGCGACGACTGGTTCATCGAGCATGGCAGCGCAAACGACGTCTTCACGGAAGATCCGGACGGCCTTTGGAGCTCGGTGTTGCGGCGCAAGGGCGGGCAGTACGAGCTCGTCGCGCGGATGCCGTACGACCCGTCGCTGAACTAAACGGGTCTCGGTTCGCGCACCCAGCCGCTCGTCTCGTCCTCGCGCCACGCGATCCATCCGAGCGGAAGGTCGGCGAGCGTTTCGAGCTCAGGATGTCGCTCCAACATGCGACCGAGACGCTCACTGACACCATCCTTCGGATCGTTGGTCGTGCCGCAGAGGAACTGCCAGGCGCCGTCGTCCGCGTCATGCGAGACGACGAGTACGGGATAGCTCATCTCGGTGACGCGACGCGTCGTGAACACCGTCGTGTCCTCGAGGTCGTTGAATGACATTCGCCGGCGACTTCCTGATCAACCGGAAGGGCACATCGTCACCGAGCCGTGACGAATCCCTCCTTTCCACTCATCGTGGTCGAGTACGTGCCAGAGCGGTAGACATCGTTGGCGGGGATCGGCGGATTCTGCCGAAAACGTAGAAGCGGCTTGCCGCCGCGGGCGACATGCGCGGCACGGCTCAGTGCGGCCGGCCGAGAGAAGAGGCCCACGCGAGTTGTCATGGTCGCGCGAAGCGCGGCCGGACTCGCGTGGGTCAACTCTGCGGATCGACGTCGACGACCGCGGTCAGCCCCGCGCGGCGCATGGCAGGCGCGGCGGCGGACAGGAGCTTGCCCGCTCGCGCCGCGATCCGGCGCGGGCGGTCGGTCTTCGCGACGAGCTGCGCGCGATAGCGTCCGCGCAGCCTCAGGAGGGGTGCGGGGCCGAGGACGTCGTCGTCCGGCAGACCGCTGCGCAGCTCGGCGAGGGCCTGGAGCGGCGCCGCGGGGTCGGGCCCGGCGACGACGATCCGGACGAGATGGCGAAACGGCGGATAGCCGAGCTCGCGCCGTCGCTCGAGCTCCCCGGCGAGGAAACGGGGCACGTCGTGGTTTGCGGCGAGCGCGATCGCGCGCGCGTCGGGCTGGAACGTCTGGACGAGCACGCGACCCGGTGCGTCGCGGCCGCTGCGTCCGGCGAGCTGCGTGAGCAGCTGGAACGTTCGTTCCTCGGCGCGGAAGTCCGGCAGTCCGAGGCCCGTATCGGCGTCGACGACCGCGGCGAGCGCGACACCGGGGAAGTGATGTCCCTTCGCGACCATCTGCGTTCCGACCAGGACCGCGCGGTCGGCGGCGGCGAAGCGCGACAGGGCCGCGGCGAGCGCGCCGGGCTTCTCGACGGCGTCGGCGTCGAGCCTGATTCGTTCGAGCTCCGGCACGTGCGCTTCGAGCTCGCGTTCGAGTCTTTGCGTCCCGGCGCCGAGACGCGCGAGCTCGGCCGAGCCGCACGCGGGACATGCGATCGGCTCCGGCTCGGCGTGCCCGCAGTGGTGGCAGCGCATCGTTCCGTCTCGGTGGAGGACGAGCGCGACGTCGCAGTTCACGCAACGCAACGTCGATCCGCACGCGCGACAGTGCAGCGCGGGCGCGACGCCGCGCCGGTTCAGGAGCAGGATCGCCTTCCCGCCTCGCTCGGCGATCGCACCGAGCGCGGCGAGCAGGGGCGCCGACAGCGGGTAGCCGGCTTCGTGACGCAGGTCGACGACGCGAACCGGCGGCAACGTCCCTCCGAGCCTGCCCCCGAGCTCGAGCCGTTCGAGGCTTCCCCAGCTCTCGGGCCGCGGCGTCGCGCTTCCGAACACGGCGACCGCACGCTCCAGCGCCGCGCGCTTCGCAGCGACGGTGCGCGCGTCGTAACGCGGGTCGGACTCTTGCTTGTACGACGGGTCGTGTTCCTCGTCGACGCAGATCACGCCGAGTCGCGGGACCGGCGCGAAGACGGCCGAGCGCGCGCCGACGACGATGCGTGCGTCACCGGCGGTGATGCGCTCACGTTCGTCGCGGCGCTCAGCCTCGCTGAGCGCGGAGTGCAACACGGCCACTCGGTCGCCGAAGCGCGCGGTGAAACGGCCGACCGTTTGCGGCGTCAGCGCGATCTCGGGGACGAGCACGATCGCGCCGAGCCCGCGTTCCAGCACAGCCGCACACGCCTGGAGGTAGACCTCCGTCTTCCCGCTGCCGGTCGCGCCGTAGAGCAGCATGTTCGCGCCTGCGCCGGCATCGAGCGCATCGACGATACGGTCGAGTGCGGCGCGTTGCGACCCGCTGAGCTCGGCCGGGGCGGCTTCGCCGGGAAGCGCGTCACGCACCGTGGGCCGCGGTCGCACCCCGCGCGCCTTCCGCTTCAGCGGCGCGACGAGCGAGAGCGCGCGACCGGGCGTCGAGCCGTAGTACGACGCGACCCAGAGCGCAAGCTCGACCAACGCGGGCGGCAACTCGTCGACGACGCGCTCGACCGGCGAGGTGTCGATTCCGGCCGGAGCAGCGACGCCGACCTGCGTGACGACCCCACGGTGACGCGCGTTTCCGAACCGCACCTCGACGACGGCGCCGGGGCCGACGCCCTCCGGCACCTCGTAGGTGAACTCGCGCGCCAGCCCGCGTGCCTTCACGAGTGGATAGACGGACGCAAGGGCCACGGCGGCCCAGCGTAGTCGGAGGTCCCGCTAGACGCCGGCCGCGACGAGGATGAAGTCCGTCGCGAAACCGACGAAGAGCCCGAACAGAACACCCCAGGTCACGAGCGTCTTCGACGCGAGCGCGCGGCCGACGTTGAGCAATTCGATCACGACGTAGAGGATCGAGCCGGCCGCGAGCGCGAGGAACAGGATCGATACCGGCTCGTTCACCCACGCGTGTCCGAGCAGCGTCCCGAAGAACGTCGGCGCGCCGCCGACGAGACCGAGCAGGAACAGGAAGCCCCAGCTCGGACGCTCCGTCTCACCGGTGAGCGGGGCGCAGATGCCCAGCCCCTCGGTCGCGTTGTGCAGTCCGAATCCGATGATCAGGACGACGGCGAGGCTGATCTCGTCCTTCGCGGACGACTGTCCGATCGCGAGCCCTTCCGAGAAGTTGTGCAGTCCGATCCCCGTCGCGATGAACACGGCGAGCCAGCGCGCCGGCGACATCCCGGTGAAGTAGTCGTCGCGCTCGTATTCGGCCGTCGACGCCGCGCCCGGGCCGAGGAACGCGCGCCGGCGGCGCCGCTTCATCCAGCCGTCGTAGTAGACGAGGCTCAACAGGCCGACGGAAAAGCCCACGGCGAGGATGAACGCGAGCCAGAGGAAACGGCCGTCGCGCCCCGCCTTGAGCGCCGTCTCGACCGGCTCGACGGCGCCCGAGAGAATGTCCCAGAGCAGGAACACGAGGATCCCGGTCGCGGTCGAGGACAGGAACGCCTTGGTCTGCGCCGAGACGTTCTGCATGCGGCCGAGCGGGAGGCCGAGGAAGATCGTGAACCCGGCAACGGCGCCGAGCGCGAGTGTTTCGCCGGTCCCCATCTGTAAGGCTCACCTTACAGACAGTCGCGTAGGATGGCCGTGTGGCACAGCAGGGCCATTCCGTCGACGAGTACCTCGAGACGATGGGTCCCCGACGCTCGCGTCGCGGGTCGCGGAGATGCTCGGCGTCTCGCGTGCGTCGGCGGGCGAGATGCTCAAGAGGCTCGAGGCGGACGGACTGATCGAGCGGGGCGAGCACAAGGAGGCGCTGCTGACGGCCGCCGGGCGCGTGCGTGCAGAGAAGGTCGTGCGCAAGCACCGCATCATCGAGCGCCTGCTGACGGACTTCATGGGCTACACCGCTGCGGAGGCGCACGTGTACGCGGACGAGCTGGGCGACACGTTCACGGACGACATGGTCGAGCGCATCGAGGCGCGTCTCGGGAATCCTGAGCGCTGCCCGCACGGCTGGCCGGTCGATCCCGCGGTCGAGCAGGCGGAGAACGACGAGCTCGCGCCGCTGTCGGACGTTGCCGCCGGCACGCGTGCGACGATCGTGCGCCTTGCCGAGCACGACGGCGATCTCCTGCATTGGTTCTACGACCAGGGGCTCGTGCCGGGCCGCGAGCTCGTGGTGCGCGACGCGCAGCCGGCGGCGGGCCAGATGACCGTCGCGCTGAACGGCGCGGAGCAGGCGATCGGCGAGAAGGCAGCCGCCGGGCTCTTCGTTCGTCCCGCGTAGTCACGGCGTCAACCGGTTGCGGTCGCGCGGGAACAGCGTCGTCTCGCGGATGTTCTTCGCGCCGACGAGGCGCGCGACCCAGCGCTCCAGCCCGATCGCGAAGCCGCCGTGCGGCGGCATCCCGTACTTGAACGCCTGCAGGTAGGCGTCGAACGGCGCGGGATCCTGCCCGGCTGCGGCGAGCGCTCCGAGGTACTCCTCGTAGCGATGCAGCCGCTGTCCGCCTGTCGTCAGCTCGAGCCCGCGGAAGATCAGGTGGAAGCTGTTCGAGAGCTCCGGACGATCCGGATGCGGATGCGTGTAGAAGGGACGCTTCGCCAGCGGGAAACCGGTGACGAACACGAAGTCCGAGCCGTGCTCCCGCTGCGCCCACTTCCCGAGCAGACGCTCGTGCGCCGGAGCCAGATCGAGCTCTCCCTCGACCCCGATGAGCTTCAGCGCGGCTGGAAAGTCGACGGCCGGAATCTGGTCCGGCACATCCGGTAGCTCCACCCCGAGCAACTCCGCCGCCGACGCGGCGCGCGCACGTACTCCGTCCACCATTCCCGCGACCGCATCGCGCAGGACGCGCATCACGGTGCGGTGGTCTTCGATGAAACCGATCTCCGCGTCGAGCGAGACGTACTCCGCGAGATGGCGCGCTGTGTCGTGCGGCTCCGCGCGGAACACCGGGCCGACTTCGTACACGCGCTCGAACACGCCGACCATCGTCTGCTTGTACAGCTGAGGGCTTTGCGCGAGGAACGCAGGTCGGCCGAAGTAGTCGACCTCGAACAGGTTCGCACCGCTCTCGGTCGCGGACGCGACGATCTTGGGCGTCTGGATCTCCGTGAAGCCGCGAGCGTCGAGTGCCGCGCGGAAGCCTGCGACCGACGCCGCCGCAAGCTCGAAGGACGCGCGCTTGCGCGGATGGCGGAGCGCCACCGGCGCATGGTCGAGGAGCGTCGGCAACTGCTCCTTCAGCTCCGGCCGTCGCAGCTCCACCGGCGGCGCCTCGTCGGGTTCGGCCAACACCCGGAACGCGGGTCCGTGGATCTCGACACCGCCCGGAGCCTGCGGCGCGGCCACGGCGTCGCCCTCGACCTCGACGACCGTCTCCGGAAGCAAACCCGCAACCGCGTCGCCCTCGACGACGATCTGCGCAAGGCCGCGGGCGTCGCGGAGCACCGCAAACGTGACCCGGCTCAGCTCGCGCCGGTGTTGCAGCCACCCGGCGAGGCGGACTCGCGCGCCCACATGGGTGGACAACTCGTTCGTGAAGATGCGCTGCACGATGGTCACCTCCTTCGCTACTCGCCTGGAGGTGCGGGCGGGAGGCGCTCCCGCGGTGCCACCGCACTTCGCCGCCGGCGGGCGGCCTCGTTGGGCCCGGTGACGGGGGCCGGCCGGCGGGTTCTACTGGGCCTTTCTCACTTTGCGACAGACTGTTGCAAAGCGGAAAGGCTGTTCTTCCCGCGGCTCGGGAGTGTCTGCTCCGTCGTCGCCTGTGCCGGCACGTTAACGGAAGGCGTTGCGTCCGTCTGGAATGAACCGCCGACCCAATCGAACAAACACCGAAAACACTCCTAAGGCACGCCACTTGGCGCGCCGATAACGGGCCCATGAGCGCCGTCCCGACGACGGCTGCACCCGCTGCGGTCCGTGACTCTCTGCTCGCCTCCGCGCGACGGCTTGCGCTGCCGTTCCTCTTCGCCGGGTCGTGCGTCTTCCAGTTCCTGCAGGCGCAGGCGCACGCGTCGCCGACCGTCTTCAACGACGAGCTGCTGTACGCGAAGCTCGCACAGGCGATCGCCGCCGGGCACGGGCTCGCGATCCGCGGGGAGCACTACGCGTTTCCGGCGCCGGTCGCGCCGCTGCTGCAGGCACCCGCATGGCTGTTCGGCTCGATGACGGAGGGATACGCGGCCACAAAAATCGCAAATGCGGTCGTGATGTCGGCCGCGGTGTTCCCGGCCTACTGGCTCGCGTCGCGGCACGTGCGCAGGTCGTTCGCGCTCGTGGTCGCCGCGGCGACCGTCGCCACGCCGGCGATGGTCTACCACGCATACCTCATGTCGGAGGCGGCTGCGTATCCCGTCTTCGTGCTCGCCGTCGCCGTGCTCGTGCGTGGGGCGGCCGCGCCGTCGCGGAGGCTCGGGCTCGCCGTCCCGGCGGTCTCCGTCCTCGCCGTGGCGACGCGCGTGCAGTTCATCGTGCTGCCGATCGCGTACGCCGCTGCGGTGGCCATGTGCGGACGGCATCGCTGGCGAAGCTACGCGCTTCCGATCGGCCTGCTCGCGGGGATCGCAGGCGTGATGCTGCTCGTGCCGAACGCGCTCGGGCAGTACGGCGATGCGACGGAATACCACTACGGGATCGGCGCCGTCGCGCACTGGGCGGTCACGAACGCGTCGCTCCTTCCGTTCTCGCTCGGTCTCGCCGTCGTGCCCGGCGCGCTGCTCGGGCTCGCGTACGCGCTCGTGCGTCCGCACTCGGTCGACGACCGGGCGTTCGCGGCGGTCACAGTCGTGGCGACCGTTCTCTTCCTCGGTCAGGCGGCACTCATCTCCGCCGGCGAAGCGCACCGGCCCCTCGAGCGCTACCTCTTCTACGTCACGCCGCTCGTGTTCCTCGCGTTCTTCCTCTACGTCGAGCGTGGCGCGCCGCGCCGCGTCCTGCATCTCGGCCTCGCGGGCGTGATCGCGATCCTCCTGTCGCAGGTCTCCTTGCCGGGGCTCCGCTCGCGCTCGCCGCGCTCGCGGTCGCCTTACCGCTTCGCCGCGCGGGTGCGGCCATGACGATCGCCGTCGCAGCGATCGCCGTGCAGCTCGGAGCGGGCACCGCCGTCGCGAGCACCGACCACCTCGTCACGGGCTGGGCACTGCGCACGTTCGGCAGCTCGCCGCCGAATTGGCTCGACCGTGCGGACATGCACGCGCGGTACATGTCGCTTCCCGACGCGAATCCGTTCCTCGGGACAAGCCTCGAGAGCTGGAACCGAGACGTCGACGGCTTCGTCGTGCTGCAGTCGGCGGCACCCGATCCGTTCCCGGTGTCCGTCGCACGCGTGCGAGACGACGGGACGCTGGAGATCGACGGCCGCGCCGCACGTGCGCAAACGATCGTCGTCAACACATCCGGCTCGCACATCGGCCTCGACGGCGACGTGATCGCGCGCCCGCGCAGCGGTC
>VAYM01000093.1 GCA_005884945.1 Actinomycetota bacterium
GTGCTGGCCGCACTGGCCGAGGTCGGAGTCTGGATCCAGATGCTCGCCCGCTTCGACTTCGGACGGGGAGGGCTGCAGTTCTCGCAGCAGCGGAGCTGGTTCAGCGACCTGCACGTCTCGTACCACGTCGGCGTGTACGCCTTCTCGGTGTGGCTCGTCGGCCTCACCGTCGTCGTCATGGCTGCGTGTATCGCGTACGCGTTCTGGGCGGGACGCGAGCGAGCGCGCGCGTACTTCGGGTTGATGCTGCTGCTGGACGCCGCGATCGTCGGCGTCTTCACGGCGCAGGACCTTCTGCTCTTCTACGCGTTCTTCGAGGCAATGCTGATCCCGCTGTACGTCCTCGTCGGCGTGTGGGGCGGGCCGGGACGGATCGGGGCGACGTTGAAGTTCGTGATCTACACGATGGCGGGCTCGCTGCTGATGCTCGCGTCCGTAATCGTGTACGGGCTTCAGAAGAACACGTTCGATCTCACCAAGATCGGCGACAGCGGGAGCACGTGGATCTTCCTCGGCTTCGCCGCGGCGTTCGCGATCAAGGCGCCGCTCTTCCCGCTGCACGGCTGGCTGCCCGACGCGTACCGCGAGTCGCCGCCCGAGGTCTCCGCGGTGCTGTCGGGCGTCGTCTCGAAGGCAGCCGCATACGGTTTCCTTCGGATCGGCCTGGCGAAGTTCCCGGGACCCTCCCACGATCTTCGTGCGGTGATACTCGCCCTCGCCGCAGCGGGTCTCGTCTACGGGTCGCTGCTCGCGTTTCGCGCGCCCGACTTCCGCGGCGTCGTCGCGTACTCGTCGCTCGCGCAGATGGGGTTGATCACGTTCGGCATCTTTGCCTTCAACGACCTCGGCCTGAACGGCTCGGTTCTGCAGATGGTGAACCACGGGCTGCTGTCGACGACGCTCTTCCTGCTCGCCGGGATGGTCGAGCGCCGTGCGACCACCGGTGACCTCGGACGTCTCGGCGGAATGGCGCGCGGACGTCCGGCGCTCGCGACTGTGCTGATGACGACCGGGATCATCGCACTTGCTGTCCCGCTTTCCTCCGCATTTGCAGGGGAATTCCTGATCCTCGCCGGCGTCCTCCAGCGCGGCTGGGGCTGGGCGGTCGTCGGCGCCGCCGGGATGGTGCTCGCGGCGATGTACATGCTGCGGCTGATCTCGGCGGTGTTGCACCGCGATCCCGGCCCGTCGGTGACGGAAGCGGCGCTCGACCTGCGACCAGCAGAGCTCGGCGTGACCGTGCCGCTGATCGCGTGCCTGCTCGCGTTGTCCGCCTGGCCGGCCGCAGTGAGCGGACACTCATTCCAGCGGAACCTGGGCGCCCTTGACACTGCATGCGACTTCCAAGAGTTCCCGACTCTGCCGCCGAACGAGTCGTTCGCCTGCCGATGATCCACCGCCCCCACGTCGACTGGTTCGCGCTCGCGCCGATCGACGCGCTTCTCGCGGCTGCGGCGATCGCGCTCCTCGCCGCGGTACTCGTTCCCCGCCGCACGCGGCGCACGACCGGCGCCGCGGTCTGTGCGCTCGGCTACGCGACGGCGTTCGGATTCGCGATCGCGCTCTACGTGCGCAGCCCCCACGGAACGGGCGTCGTCGCCGACGCCCTCCACCGAGACCGGTTCACGGCGCTGGCCCAGATCTTCGTCGCCGGAGCCGGCCTGCTCGCGACGGGCGTCTCGCTCCGCGAGAGGATGCGCGACGACCACGTCGCCGAGTACTACGCGCTGCTCGCCGCCGCGGGGTCGGGAATGGCGTTCTTCGTCGCTTCCAACAACCTGATGACGCTCTTCCTCGGCCTCGAGTGGCTGTCGATCTCGCTCTACATCCTGTGCGCGCTCGACCGCGATCTGATCGGCGGGCTCGAGGCGGGTCTCAAATACCTGATCGTCGGCAGCTTCGGCTCCGCCGTCCTCCTCTTCGGCTCGGCGCTCGTCTACGGCGAGACCGGGCACCTCGACTTCGCCGGGATCAACAGCGTCCACCACAGCTCGCTCGCGGTGTTCGGGCTCGCGATGCTGATCGCCGGGCTCGGCTTCAAGTCGTCGGCCGCGCCGTTCCACATGTGGACGCCGGACGTGTACGAGGGAGCGCCAACTCCTGTGACCGCCTTCATGGCCGCCGCGACGAAGACGGTTGCGCTCGTCGTGATGCTCCGCGTCCTGACGACGGCGTTCGGTCAAGACGCACGACTCTGGACGGTTGCGGTCGCCGTGATCGCGGTTGCCTCGCTGACGATCGGCAATCTTGCGGCGCTCGTGCAACGCAACGTCAAGCGCATGCTCGCGTACTCGTCGATCTCGCACGCGGGCTTCATGCTGATCGCGATCGCCGCGAACAACGCCCTCGGCGCGCGCGCTCTCCTCTACTACCTGATCCCGTACGCCGCGATGTCGATTGGAGCGTTCGCCGTCGTCGCAGCGCGCGAGCGCGAGCTGAGCGTCCCCGTCACGTTCGAGAACCTCGCCGGCTTCGGCTGGGAACGACCGCTGCTCGGCGTCGCGATGTGGACGTTCATGTTCGGCTTCGCCGGCTTTCCGCTCACCGGAGGGTTCGTCGGGAAGTTCTACGCGTTCTCCGCCGCGTACCGGCACGGCTGGACGTGGCTCGTGATCGTCGGCGTCGTGGCGACGCTCGTCAGCCTCTACTACTACCTCGGAGTCGTGCGCGCGATGTTCATGCGCCGCCCGGAGGAGCTCCAGCTCGCGCCGGTGGGCGGCTCGCCGCCGCGCGAGACCGTGCTGCAGGCGGTGGTCGTCGCGTGCGTCGTCGTCACCGTCGGCTCCTTCTTCGCGGTGCAGCCGTTGATCGACCTCGCAAAGCACGCGTCGCACGCCCTGCCGTTTTAGGGGGCGCGCCCGCGGCGAGCCTACTCCGGCTGAGCCAGAACATGCTGCCCGCCTAAGCGGACTCGGGCAGCGGTGCGCTCGCGCGCGTGCGCAGCGGCACCGCTGCCCACTTCGGGAGCCACCAGTTCCAGCGGCCGAGCAATCGCATGAGCGCGGGAACGAGGAGAGCGCGAATGATCGTGGCGTCGAAGATGATGCCGGCCGCGAGCGCGGTGCCGAACTCCTTGACGTCGATGCCCGGGCTCGTCGAGAGGACGAAGAACGCGAACATGAGCACGAGCGCCGCGCTCGTGACGAGCTTCCCGGTGCGCGCGAGCCCGACCCGGACGGCCCGCGGCGTCTCGCCGGTCTCGTCGTAGACCTCCCGCATTCGCGTGAGCATGAAGACCTCGTAGTCCATCGAGAGCCCGAACAGGAAGGCGAAGACCATCAGCGGGATCCACGACTGGATCACGCCGGTTGCGTTCACGCCCCAGATGCGGTGCGACCCGTGCCCGTACTGGAAGACGAAGACGACGATCCCGTAGGCGGCGGCGAGCGACACGAGATTGAGGATGACCGCCTTGAGCGGAAGGATCAGCGACCGGAACGCGCGTGCGAGCAGCACGAACGACAGCAGGATGACGAAGCCGAGCGCGTACGGGAAGTTGCCGTAGACCGCGTGGACGAAGTCACGGTCCTCCGGGGCGACCCCGCCGAGGCTCGCGTTCGACGGCAGGGCGTCCTTCACCCGGCCGATCGTGTGCCTCGTACCGCTTGCGCTGCCGTCGCGGTCCGGAAATGCCTCGACGAGTGCGAGGTCGCCGCGCCGCCACGCGCTCGGGGCAACCGCACCGGTGACGCCGTCGACCGTTCGCAAACGCGCGGCGACGCGCTGCGGCTTTCCGCCGTGCACGAGCACGACGAACGGCTCCATGACTCCGGGCGAGAGGCCCGCATCGGCGAGCGCCTGCCGGCCGACGATGGCGTCGCCACTCCCGGGCAGGTCTTTCGCCTGCGCCCGCGCCGGGTTCAGGTGCGCGCCGTAGTAGACGAGCACGCCGACGACGGCGAGTCCGGCGGCGGCCACCGGCAGGGGATGCCGCATCACCAAGCCGGCCCAGCGGTTCCAGAAGCCCGTGTCGGAGTCCGGGTGCTCGACGATCCGCCGAGGCATGACGCGCAGCCGGTTGATCCGGTGGCCGAGCAGCGAAAGCAGCGCCGGCAGGAGCGTGATCGCCGCGACGACGGAGACGGCCGGAATGAGCATGCCCGCGATCCCGATCGAGCGGATGAACGGCAGCGGCAGCGCGATCATGCTCAGCAGCCCGACCGCGACGGTCGAGCCGGACACGATCACGGAGCGCCCCGCGTGCGTCATCGTCTCGACGAGAGCGGTCTCGACGTCCTCGCCGTGTGCGAGCTCCTCGCGGAAGCGGAAGATCATCAGCAGCGCGTAGTCGATCGCGACGCCGAGGCCCACGAGCGCGATCAGGAACTCGACGATCTGCGAGACGTTGGTCAGGTAGCTCACGAGCCAGACGAGTCCGAACGTCGTGAAGATCGACCCGACCGCGACGGCGAGCGGTATCCCGATCGCCGGGATCGTCCCGAAGACGAACAGCAGGATCACGAGCGCGCCTCCGCCGCCGATCAGCGCCTCCGTGAGGATGCTCGGCCCGTTGTTGCCGCCGCTACCGGCCGCGTCCTCGAGCGCCTGGTTCCCCGTCACGTTGACGGTCACTCCCGCGGGGATCGCGGGGCGGATGGCCGACCTGATCTTCTTGACGGGATCCGTCGCGCCGAAGCCGTTCTGCCCCGGCGGGTAGACCTCCGCGAACGTCGTGTGCCTGTCCGCCGACACGTAGGCGTCGCTGCCGGTCGAGAAGAAGGAGCTCGAGCGCGAGTCGCGGTTCGCATGCTCGGCGGCGAGAACGGCCTGCTGGATCCCGCGCTGCTTCGTCACGTCGCCTTTCGAGCGGAACACCAGCACGACCGGCGGCGCCTCGCCGTTGTGGAACGCGTGAACGATCTTCTGGTTCGTCTCGTACGCCGAGTAGCCGGGAATCGAGAACTGCTGGAACCAGCGCTTCGACATCTGCTTCGCGCCGAACGCGCCGAACACGATCAGCAGGAGCCACACGCCGAGCATGAAGAAGCGGCGGCGATGGATGTAGCGGCCGAGCGACGCGAGCATCACGTCGTTTCTACCTACGGCGTCGTCGCTCGGCAAATGTGAACGGGCTCAGGCGGCGAGCCGCTCGGTCTCGACCGCGTCGAGGCGGGCGGCGGGCATCTGCGCGCTGCGCAAGGCCGCGACGAGGACGCCGACGGCGAGTCCCGTGTAGAGAAGCAGCGAGAGCACGACGGCGGACACCGCGATCTGCGGAACACCGCCGACGACGGCAGGGCTGCGCAACGTGGCGC